>NZ_QWLA01000080.1 GCF_003574095.1 Calidithermus roseus | reverse complement strand
ATCGAAAAGGGCTCCACCCCCGAGGAGCGGGTGGTGATCGCCACGCTGGGGCAGGTGGTCCAAGGAGAGGTCGAGGTTCGATCCCCCGCCGTGTGGGTCATCGGGCAGGTCGTGCGCCTGAGGGAGCAGTTGAGGGCAATTGAACAGACCGCTGAACGGGTCGTTTCTGGAGCCTTGGGCTAGGCAGAAAAACGCACAAAGGAATCGCCATGTCAGAAGCAAAGCTGTCCAAAGTTGAGTACGTGAAAATCGCCAGCAACCGCCTGCGCGGGCCGGTAGACGCCGAACTGCACAACGGCACTGATCACTTCAGCGAAGAGGGCTACCAGATCCTCAAGTTTCACGGCATCTACCAGCAGGACGACCGCGACGTGCGTAAGGCCCGCAAGGCCCAGGGCTTGGGACCGGACTACTCCTTCATGATCCGGGTGGCGATTCCCGGCGGGGTGCTCACCCCCGAGCAATACCTTGCCCTCGACCGGCTGGCCGACGAGCTAGGCAACGCGACGCTGCGCATCACCACCCGCCAGGCTATCCAGTACCACGGGGTTCGCAAGGGCGGCCTCAAACCCCTGATGCAGGTGTTGAACCGCAACCTCCTGACCACGCTCTCGGCCTGCGGGGACGTGGTACGCAACATCGTGGCTTGCCCGGCGCCTTTTGCCGACCGCCAGCGCTCCGAGTTGATGCGCTACGCCAAAGAGCTCTCCGACCGGCTCAAGCCCAGGACCCGCGCCTACTACGAGATCTGGCTGGACGGGGAGCGAGCGGCGAGCCTGGAGGAAAGCGAGCCGCTGTACGGTGATACCTACCTGCCGCGCAAGTTCAAGATTGGCTTCGCCTTCCCCGGCGACAACTGCGTGGACGTCTATACCCAAGACATCGGGATCGTCCCGGTGGTGGGGGAGAGGGGGCTCGAGGGCTTCACCCTGCTGGTGGGCGGCGGGCTGGGCCAGAGCCACGGGGCTAAGGACACCCATCCGGTGCTGGCCAAACCCCTCACCACCGTTGGGCCCGAGCAGTTCTTCGAGGTCGTCGAGGCCATCGTCAAGGTGCAGCGCGACCACGGGCGACGCGACGACCGCAAGTTCAGCCGTATGAAGTACTTGGTCGAGGCCTGGGGCATTGAACGCTTCAAGGCCGAGGTCGAGCGCTACGTGGGTTACGCCCTGCCCGAAGCCCGCCCGCTCGAGTGGCTCTCGGGCGACGATCACCTGGGCTGGCATGAGCAGGGCGACGGCAAGCTATTCTTCGGACTCTTCGTGGAGAACGGGCGGGTCAAGGAAAACCTGCGCGCGGCGATTCGCGAGGTGGTGCAGCGCTTCGCTCCTGAGGTGCGCCTCACTGCCCAGCAGAACATCCTCTTCGTTGGCGTTGACCCCTCTGACCAGGCCGCTATCGAAGCCATCTTCCGCAACCATGGCGTCGCCCTTCCCGGCACCCTCCCGCTCGCCGTACAGAACGCCATGGCCTGCCCGGCACTGCCTACCTGCGGCTTGGCCATCACCGAGAGTGAGCGGGTGATGCCCGAGGTGATCCGCGAGTTCGACGCGCTGCTGGGGAGGCTCGAGCTGCACGACGGCCCCATCCCCCACGTCCGCATGACCGGCTGCCCCAACGGCTGTGCCCGGCCCTATAGCGCCGAGGTGGGGCTGGTGGGCCGCAGCCTGGGCTCCTACACCATCTACCTGGGCGGGAGCCCTTTGGGAACCCGGCTGGGGCAAGTCTACCTCGACAACGTCAAGCGGGAGGAAATTGTCAACAGGCTCGAGCCCCTCCTGGCCGCCTACAAGCATGAGCGACTCGAGGGCGAAGCCTTCGGGGACTACTGCGACCGCGTGGGCGTGGGGACGCTCAGGGAGCGCTTTGGCGACCTGGCCTCGGTTTAGGGGATCCTACCCCACTTCACCCACCACCCCCACCGCTGCCAGCGCCTCGGCCAGCCTAGCCTGGATGTCCTTGGGGCTCTCGAGGCCCACCGAGAAGCGGATCATCTCGGGCCTTACCCCGGCGGCCAGGCGGGCGGGCTCGGGGATGCGACCGTGGGTGGTGGTCCAGGGGTGGACCGCCAGCGTGCGCGCGTCGCCCACGTTGGGGGCCTGGATGATCTTGAGGTGGGCCAGGAAGCGGCTGGCCCCCTCGAGCCCGCCTCTCACGCCGAAGGTCAGGATGCTGCCGAAGCTGCCCCGCAGGTATTGCGCCGCGCGAGGGTGGGCCGGGTCGCCCTTCAAGCCGGGGTAGCGCACCCAGGCCACCTGGGGCTGCTCCTGCAGCCAGGAGGCGACCTCGAGGGCGCTCCTCGAGGCCCGCTCCACCCGCAGCTCGACCGTCTCGACCCCCTGGAACAGCAAATAGGCATTGAAGGGCGAGAGCACCATGCCCCCCAGCGACAGGCCCAGTTGCCGTACGCGCTCGAGGAAACATCGCGGGCCGGAGGCTTCCCACGGAATACGGCCCTGGGGGTCGGGGGTGGTGAACTGCGGGTAGTGTCGCCAGATATCGCTCGAGCGGGTCAACACTGCCCCGCCCAGGATCGAGCCGTGCCCGCTGGCCCACTTGGTCAGGCTGTGGGTGACGGCGTGGGCGCCGTGCTCGAGGGGCCGTGCCAGCGCACCCACGGCGCCGAAGGTGTTGTCCACGATCAGGGCCACGCCGTGCTCCTCGCACAGCCGCGCCAGGCCCGCCAGGTCAGGCAGCTCGAGCGAGGGGTTGCCCAGCACCTCGGTGAAGACCGCCCGGGTGCGCTCGTTCAGCACCGCCCGCACCGCCTCGACCTCGGGGGCGACGAAGTGCACCTTGATGCCCATCAGGCCGAAGACCTGGTTCAACAGCCCCACCGTGCCGCCGAAGAGCCCTGGGCTGGCGACGATCTCGTCCCCCGAGCGCACCAGGGCGAGCAATGCCGCGAAGCTGGCCGCCTGCCCTGAAGCCAGGCACACCGCCCCGATGGCCCCCTCCAGGGCGCTCAGGCGTTCTTCGAGCGCGGCCACGGTGGGGTTTTGCAGGCGGGTGTAGGTGTAGCCCTCGTTGGTCGCGAACTTGTGCGCGCCTTCCTCGAGGCTCTCGAAGCTGTAGGCTGCCGTCGCGTAGATGGGCAGCCCCACGGCGTTGTGGGGGTCGTCGGGTATTCCGCTGAGTACGGCCAGGGTTGAAAAGTCCACAAAAATCCCCTCCTCGGACGTTCTCCCGAAGAAGGGCTCGTGCCCTTCTTCTATCTTTCCCCGAGCCATGGCTGGGCCTAGCAATAGGGCTCGAGGCGGAGTTAGCACCAGACGTAGCCGCCTGCTCGGCGATGGGCGAGCGCGGCTACAGGTTGCCGCAGTGTCATCGGGCCGTTCCCTCGACTGCTCTGGATAGAAGAACGTGCTGGTTGTGGCCCTGAAGCTCAGGGTTAGCCCCGATGGTAGGGGTTGGGCGGGGCGGCGTCAAGACGGAAGCTTGGTTGGCGGTGCTTTGGTTTAGCGTTCGGCGTTTTGCGTACGACGTACGACCTACGACCTGCCCCCAGCGCCCTTACTTCCGCTCTTGAACCCGCTTGCGCATCTCGGCGATCAGATCGTCCAGTGGCAGCGTGCGCTGTTCCTTGACGTGGCGCTCGCGCAGGTTCACCGTGCCCGCTTGGGCTTCCTTGTCCCCCACCACCAGGATCAGGGGGATTTTCTGCAACTCGGCGTCGCGGATCTTGGCGTTCATGCGCTCGCTGCGGTCGTCGATCTCGACGCGCAGCTTGTTCTTGCGCATCTGGGCGGCGATCTGCTGGGCGTAGACCAGATGGCGGTCGGCGATGGGCACGATCACGGCCTGGATGGGGGAGAGCCACAGCGGGAAGTCTCCGGCGGTGTGCTCGAGGTAGAAGGCGAAGAAGCGGTCGAAGGAGCCCATGATGGCGCGGTGGATGATGACGGGGGTTTCCTTCTCGCCCTTCTCGTTGGTGAACTCGAGGCCGAAGCGCTTGGCGCTGATGAAGTCGAGCTGGTTGGTGGCGATGGACTCCTCCTTGCCCAGCACGGTGCGAAGCTGCACGTCGAGCTTGGGGCCGTAGAAGGTGGCCTCGCCGATGCCTTCGACATACTGCGCGCCGGTTTCCTCCAGCGCCGAGCGGATGGCGGTGATGGCCTCGTCCCAGTGGGGGCCGGGGTCGCCGAACTTCTCGGGGTTGTTCTCGAAATCGGGCAAGGAGAGGCGGAACCAGTAATCGCTGATGCCGAAGTCCTTGTAGACCTCGTCGAAAAGCTGGATCACCCGGATGAACTCCTCCTTGACCTGGGCCTTGGAGCAGTAGATGTGCGCGTCGTTCTGGGTGAAGCCGCGCACCCTGGCCAGCCCCGAGAGCGTGCCGGAGAGCTCGAAGCGGTAGACGGTACCGAACTCGGCCAGACGCAGGGGCAGGTCGCGGTAGCTCTTGAGCCGGGCCTTGTAGATCATGTGGTGGTGCGGGCAGTTCATGGGCTTGAGGTAGTACTCCTCGCCCTCGATTTCGATGGGAGCGTACATGTCGTCTTTGTAGTAGGGGAGGTGCCCGGAGGTGTAGTAGAGCTTGGAGTTGGCGATGTGGGGGGTGATGACGTAGTGGTAGCCGTGCTCTTGCTCCTTCTCGTACATGTACTGCTCGAGTTGCCGCCGGATGAAAGCCCCTTTGGGCAGCCACAGGGGCAGGCCCTTGCCCACCTCCTCGCTGATGGTGAAGAGGTCGAGCTCGGCCCCCAGCTTGCGGTGGTCGCGCTTCCTGGCCTCTTCCTGAGCCCAGAGGTAGTGCTCGAGTTCTTCCTTGGTGCGGAAGGCGATGCCGTAGATGCGCTGGAGCATGGGGCGCCTGGAGTCGCCCCGCCAGTAAGCCCCGGCCAGCGAAGTGAGCTTGAAGTGTGGCGGGATGCGGCCCGTGCTGGGGACGTGGGGCCCGCGGCAGAGGTCGGTGAAGCCATAGCGCTCGTCCCCCTGCTTGTAAAAGCTGATCTCCTCGCCCTGGGGAAGGTCCTGGATGAGCTCGGTCTTGTAGGGGTCAACCCCCTCGAAGCGCTTTAAGGCTTCTTCGCGCGGCAGGACGAAACGCTCCAGAGGCAGGTCGGCGGCCACGATCTGGCGCATCTTCTCCTCGATGATAGGCAGATCCTCCTCACGCAGCGGCGTGGGGGCGTCGATGTCGTAGTAGAAGCCGTTTTCAATCACCGGCCCGATGGCGAGCTTGACGTCTTCGGGCTTGAACCCCCGCTCGGTGTAGAGTTCGCGCACGGCCTGAGCCATCACGTGGGCCAGGGTGTGGCGGAAAAGCTGCTGGTACTCGGGGTCTTTTTCGGTGAGGATCTTGATCTTCGCGCCGCTGGCCCCCTCGGGCAAGGGCTTGAGCAGGTCGTAAAGCTCACCGTTGACGATGGCACCGATGGCGGCCTTGGCGAGCCCTGGCCCGATGGCCTGGGCCGCGTCTTTGGCCGTGGCGCCCTGGGGGAGCTCGAGCTGTTTTCCGTCGGGCAGTACTAGGTTCATCATTCCTCCGCTCAAAAAAATCCGGCTCGCATTCTACGCGAGCCGGGAGGACCTCCGAAACCTTAGCGGTCTAGGAGTCCTCCCGGCGTCGGGTAGTGGTGGCGAGACCGAACATCTTGCAGGTCAGTGTAGAGCGTCAAGGTGCCAGCGTCAACCGAACTCCTCCAACGGATTTACCTCCCTCGAGGGGTACTCAAACCCTCCCCTCGAGCTTGCGCCCCGCGTACAGCCCCCAGCCATAGCAGACCGTCGCCAGCAACAGCGGTGCGGCGTAGCCCAGCCGGTCGGCCAGGAGGCCCCCCAGGACGGGGGAGAAGGAGACGACGCCGACGACGGTGTTGGCCAGCCCGATGTAGGAGCTGCGGTTTTGGGGGTCGGCGGTGTTGAGCAAGTAGGTGGTGGTGCCCAGCCCCAGCGCGGCCAGGTAGGTGCCCTGGAGCACGAACACCAGGCCGAAGGCGCCGGGCGGGAGCAGCAGGGCCAGGACGGGGGTGACCATGCCCAGGCTGGCGCCGCTGAGGATAAGCAGCTTGGAGCCGTAGCGCTGCGACAGCCGCACCCACAGCAGGTTGGAGAGCACGCTGGCGAGGGTGTAGAGCGTGAGGTAGAGCCCGATCTCGCTGCTTTGGCCCAGTCCGCGCACGGCATAGGCGGCGTAGAAGGGCTCGGTCATGGAGGCCAGTGCGAACAGCACTCGCACGCGCAGGAAGCGGCGGAAGGCGAAGTCCTTGAGGGGGAGGCTCAGGCGGATGTGCTCGGGGGGGCGACCCTCGTCGGGGGGTTCGTGGCTGAGCCCGAAGAGGTACCAGCCGATGCCGAAGGAGAGGGTGCCCAGGGTGAAGAGGATGGCGTAGGGGATGGGGAAGGGCAATGACGTACCCAGCAGGTAGCGCACCAGCAGCCCGGCCAGGAAAGCCAGTATTCCCCCCACCAGGTTGCGCCCACCGAAGAGCGCGGCCCGGCGCTCCATGGGGATGGTCTTGGCCACGGTTTCCCAGAAGGGCAGCGAGGAAAAGCCCGTCACCAAGCCGTTGAGGGCCAGCCCGAGCACGAAGCACGCCAGCAGCAGGTCGGGGCGGTGACCCAGCACGAAGGAAGCCAGGGCAATAAAGGCCAGGCTCGAGACCCGCAGCACCGCCACCCGGCGGTAGAGCACCACCTTGACCGGCAGCCGGGCCACGTAGGGCGCGACAAAGACCTGAGGGATCATCGAACCTGCGCCCAGCAGGGCTGGGAGCAGCCCGATGACGCTGTTGGGTGCGCCCAGTTTGGCTGCGAAACTCGACAGCACGATGGAGGCGTTGAAAAAGGCGTCGCCCAGGAAGACGAACCACCCATTGAGCATCGCCAGACGGTAATTGCGGTCGCTGAAGTCTATGATACGCCAGATGTCGTCGCTGATCCTCGCCACGCTCGGTCCCTTTCACCTCTTGCATCCGCGCTACAACGCGGTGACGCTGCTGGAATTGGCCCAGGCCCACAGCCCTACCAAGATACTCCTGGCCTCCTACGGCCCGCGGGAACTCGCAACCGGCAGGTGGCGCGAGGCGGGCGAGCTTTCCCTCTTTCACCTGCTGCCCTGGGCCGAAGCCAAGGGCATTGCGCTCGAGGCCCTCGACACCCTCGAGCACCTCAAGGCCGAGGGCGAGCTCTTTCGCGAGGCCCTGGCTCAGTACCCCAAGGGCCAAGAACTGCTCGAGCAAGCCGCCGGACTCGAGGCCGCCCTCCAGGCCGTGCTGACCCAGCCCAAGACCCCCGCCGACTGGGCCAGCTTCGAGACCCTCCGGCCCCTGCGGGAATACCTCGAGGGCCTGGCCCGCCTGTTTGGGGAGGGTCCGGCCACCGGCCACCGGCGCCGGCGCATGGAGCAGGTGGCCGCCTGCCTCCAAAGCCTCCCCGAAGGGCGCTACGTGGTGCTGGCTGACGTGCTGGACTACGCGCTGCTGCTGGAGCTCATCCCCAACGCCCTCACCGCCAAAGAGCACCACCCCAGCGAGGCCGAGCGGCAGCGCAGCGTGCTGGACAGGGCCTGGCGGTTGGAGGAGGGGGACGACTGGGCCTTGCTGCTGGGTCAGCTTGGAGAGGTGGAGGGCCCCGAGGCTACCTACTGCGCCGCCCAGATTTACCTGGCCGCAGGGCGACTCGAGGATGCCTTCGCGCTGCTGGAACAACTCGTCCACAGCGATTTCCAACACCCGGCCTACCTGCCCGGCTACACCCTGGCCCGCTACGGCCAGCTAGCCGATGCCCTGGGCCAGCGGGAGAAGGCCCTGCGGGCCTACCAGGCCACCCTGGCCCTCTCTTGGGCACCCCAGGAAGCCCGCGAAATCGCCCTGGCAGGGCAGCGCACCCCCTTCAAGCTGGGCTGATCGAGAGATCAGGGCTTAGCTGAGCTTAACCCCGGCTCTAATTGAGGTAAGTAATCACAAAATCGCCGCCCCGCCTCTCCTAGTCTTGGCTGCAAGAGTTGGGAGGTGCACGTGCGGCGATGGATTTCGCGCTTGATTGCGCTGGTGGGCATTGGGCTGATCGTGGGGGGAGCTTACGCCATCTCCCTGGCCGACGGGCTGAGAGGGGCTTCGATGGCTGGCGGAGGGCTGGTGCTGTTGATTGGCGCGGCCAACGCCATGGCCTCGAGGCTGGGCGAGTAGCACGTGACCCGGCGGCTTAATACAGAGGGCATGGTGCGCCAGCTTCCGCGGAAGAACCCCGGCGGGTCAATACAATAAAGGCTATGCCCCGCCTGCTCGCTCTGGTGCTGGTGCTTGGCCTGGCCTTGGCTGGCCCGGCCCAACAGCTTTTCGAGCAGGCTTCCGGGCTGCTCAATACCGTCTACTACGGGGTTTCCCCCCTCAGGCCAGCCGACTTGACCCAGAAGTACCGGCTGCGCCTGGAGGAGGCTTGCAGGGATCAGGCCGAGTGCGCTTACGAGACCGGGGTGGAGGTGCTGCTCGAGCTGCTGCGCGAGCTAGGCGACCGGCACACCAACTACTACTCGCCCGAGCGCTACAGGGAGTTCCAGGCCACCCTGAGCGGAGGGACCAGCGACAGGCCGCGCCTGGGGGTGCTGCTGGGCTACCTCGAGGCCTACGAGGGTGTGATCGTGCTCGACGTGTACAGCGGCAGCCCCGCCGAGCAGGCCGGGTTGCAGCGGGGAGATCGCATCGTGGCCCTTGACGGCCAGCCCTTTCCCCAGGAGGCCGCTCGCCGGGTGCCCTTCCTCAACGAGGCCACCGCTTCCGGCCAGCCCCTGCGGCTGAGCGTGCTGCGGCGCAATCAGCCGCTGGAGCTGTCGGTGCAGCCGGCCCGCATCAGCCTGCAGCGCCTGCCCAGCCTCACCCTGCGGGAAAGCGGCGTGGCGGTGCTGCGCATCCCCAGTTTTCTGGGCTCGCAGGTGATCGGCACGCGGGTTCACGAACTGGTGCGCCAGGCCCAGGCGGCGGGAGCGAGGGCCATGATCGTGGATCTGCGGGGTAACGGCGGGGGGCTGGTGAGCGAGTGCCTGGCCGCTGCTGCTGCCTTCACCGGCGAGACTTACCGCCGACTGCAACGAGCCATCGGATTTGTCGAGTACGGCTTTCAGGGTGGCCAGGTCTTCGTGGGCACCGCGATGCAGCGCAGTGTGTTCTATACCCTCGAGCCCGCCCGCTGGAACGGCTCGGCGGTGGTGCTGGTCAACAAGAGCACCGGCTCGTGCGCCGAGTACTTCGCCTTCGACCTGCAAGACGCGGGATACCCGGTGATCGGGGAGGTCACCGCCGGGGTGGGCAACACCGTGACCGGCTTTTACAACCTCGTCAACGGGGGGGCCTTGCAGATCACCACCACCCAGGTCGTGCGCCGTGATGGCCGGCCCTACGCCGAGGCGGTGACCCCTGACCAGCCCCTCTCCGACGACCTGGAAGCGCTGATCAGGGGGCGGGACGTGCTGCTGGAGGCCGGCCTAGAGCGGCTGGGAGCCGTGATGACCGAGCCGCCTTTCCCCCAACCCTCCCAGCCCGGTCGGCTTGAGATCCTGGCAAGGTGAGGCCGGTCCTCGCGCGGGAGGAGGGCCTGGGCTAGAGTCAACCCATGCCCGCGATCAGGATCTGGCTGTGGTTGCTGCTTTGGGCGCTTTCGGTGGCCTGGGCCAGCCCGGCGCAGCAACTCTTCGACCAGGCCATGAATCTACTAGTCACCCACTACGCCGGGGTTTCAGCCAAGGCGCCCGCGGCGCTGCAGGCGAAGTATCAGGCCCGCCTGACGGAGCTGTGCCAGGGCCAGGCTGAGTGCCCCTATGAGCAGGCCGTCGTCGTGCTGGGCGAGCTGGTGGACGAACTCGACGACGGCCACACCCGCTACCTCTCGCCCGAGCGCCTGCGCGAGGTGCAGCGCGTGTTTCGGGGAGAAGAAAGTGAGAAGCCCGGCCTTGGGGTCATCCTGCGGGTGGTGGAGGGTCTGGAGGGCTTGCTGGTGCTCGAGACCTTCGAACAGAGCCCCGCCGAGCAGGCCGGTCTGCGCCGGGGGGACCGGATCGTGGGGGTCAACGGGCAGACCTTGCCCGCCGAGGCGGCGCAGCGGGTGCCCTTCCTCGAGGCGCAGGTCGGCCAGGGAAAGCTGCTGCTGGAGGTGCTGCGGGGTGGGGGGCGGCTGGAGGTGTCGCTCGAGCCCCGGCGCTTCTCGTTGCGCCAGCTTCCCTCCCTCACCTTACGGGAGGACGGGGTGGCGCTCCTGCGGATCCCTTCTTTCGCCACGCCGGACACCGGGAGGCGGGTCCACGCCCTCGTGCGCACCGCCACCGAGCGGGGAGCGAGGGCGATGGTCATCGACGTGCGCGACAACTCAGGGGGTTCGGCGCAGGAGTGCGGGAGCGCGGCGGCGGCCTTCGTGGGCGAAGTCCAACGTCGCTTCCAGGGCGTTCAGGGGATGACCGAGTGGAGTTTTCGGGGTGGGGTGTGGTACTCGAGGGGAGGCGGGCGGGAGCAGGCCCGGTTCCTCTTCGAGCCCGCCCGTTGGAGGGGTCCGGTGGTGGTGCTGGCCAACAGCCGCAGCGCCTCGTGCGCCGAGTACTTCGCCTTCGACCTGCAAGACGCCGGGATCACCGTCATGGGCGAGCCCACACGGGGAGTCGCCAACACCACGACCAGTTTCTTCCCCCTGCTCAACGGAGGTGGGCTGCAAATCTCGGTCAGCCGGGCCCTGCGCCCCGACGGCACCCTCTACCCCAGCCGCCTCACCCCCAATATCCTCCAGCCCGACGACCTCAAAGCCCTGGCCGAGGGTCGGGACGTGCTGCTCGAGCGGGCCCTGGAATGGTTGCGGGTGCCTGCTGGGGCATGGGCGAAGAGCGCGATACAATCTGCCCGATGGCGCTGGACGAGATCCTTCTGCTGACCAATGGCCCCGGCGAACTCTCGACCTGGGTGCCCCCGGTGTTGCGGCGGTTGCGCGAGCGGGTGCCGGAGGCCCGCATCGAGTTGTTCCTCATCCGCGACCAGTTCGCTACCGGCACCGAGGAGACCAAGGCCCGGCAGTTGCCGCTCGACGCCATCTCGGGCCGCACGGAGTTTCTGGCCCGGCTGGCCCGGCGCAAAGGTGCGGGCCGGGGCGTGGTGTTGATGTTGGGCGGAGCCCCCCGCGACGCGGTGCTGCTGGGGCGGGCTACTGGCTACCCTGCTTACGCCTACAGCTTCAACGGGCGGGCCTGGCAGCGGGGCCTGAAGGCCTATTTGCTCGACTCCGAGCGCAGCGTGCAGCAGGCGCTAGCCCGTGGCGCGCGGCCTGAGCAGGTGCAGGCGGTGGGCAACCTGGTCGTCGATGCCCTCGAGGACGCCCTGCGCTCGGGGGTGAACTGGCCCCAGGCTGATGTGCTGCTGTTTCCCAGCAGCCGTCCCTTCGCGGTGAAGTACATGCTGGGCTTCATGCTGGCCGCTGCCGAGCACATCGCCGCCGCCCAGCCCCACTTGCGCTTCGCCTGGGTCAAAAGCCGCCTGTTGACGCGGCGCTCCATCGAGGAGGGGCTCTCGGCTCGGCTGGTGCGCGAGTTCGGTGGGGTGGGCGGCAGCTTGCAGGGCGACCGGGTGGTGAGCGAGGGGGGCCTCGAGGTGGCCGTGCTCGACGAGGAGTTGCGCTACGGGGCGATGCGCCAGGCCAAGCTGGCCCTGACCATCCCCGGCACCAGTACGCTCGAGATGGGCTTTCTGGGCCTCCCGGCGGTGGTCCTGCTGCCCCTGCACAAGCCCGAGGCCATCCCCGTGCCCATCGAGGGCCTACTGCACTGGATCGGGCTGCTGCCCGGCGGAAAGTGGCTGCGGCACGAGATCGTGCGGCGGCTCGAGGCCCGCATCCCCCACCTGGCCCTGCCCAACCAGTACCTCGGCGAACGGCTCTACCCCGAACTGCGCGGCATCTTCAGCCCCCAGGACGTGGCCCGCACCGCGCTCGAGGTGCTGCGACCTGATGTCCAGTCCCGTATCCGTCAGCGCCTGAGGGAACTCGAGGCCAGGCCCGGCGCCGACGCGCTGGTGGAGGTGGTTCTGTCGGTCATTGGCCAGCCATCCGCCCTCGGTGAAAAGCGATGAGCCAGAACGCCCCCAGCCGAACCCCTCCGCGCTATTGAGAGCCAGCCATTCACGCTATGCTTTCCCCCAGCCCTATGGACACCGTGCTGCTCTGGCTGGCCTACGTGTCTCTTTTCCTGACGTACCTGGGCCTGGGGCTGGGCTACCTGCCCGGCTACCGCATGAACCGGGCGGCCATCGCCCTCACCGGGGCGGCCTTGCTGATGGTGCTGGGGGTGCTCGACCTCGAGTCGGCCTGGAAGGCCCTCGACCCCAACACCCTGGCCTTTTTGTTCGGGGTGATGGTGCTCAACGCCCACTTGGGCTATGCAGGCTTCTTCCAGTTGGTGCTGGGCCGCTTAGTACACCTGGCCCGCACCCCGCTGGGCCTGCTGGTGTGGCTGACCTTCGCCACCGGCGTGCTCTCGGCGCTTTTCCTCAACGACACCATCGCCATTTTGCTCACGCCGCTGGTGCTCGAGATGACCCGGCGACTGCGGCTCCCCGCCGTGCCTTACCTGCTGGCTTTGGCCGGAGCCACCAACCTGGGTTCGGTCGCCACCCTCACCGGCAACCCGCAGAACATCCTGGTGGGCTCGTTCTCCGGGATTTCTTACCTCGACTTCGCGAGCGCGCTGGCCCCGGTGGCCCTGGTGGGGCTGCTGCTCCAGGTGGGCCTGCTCTGCGCGCTCTACCCCGAGTTGCGCTCGACGAAGCCCCTGCCCCCCCTACCCGAGATGCGCTTTCGCTTGAACCGGGGGCTGTTGTTCAAGGGCGTGTGGGTGACGCTGGCCCTGCTGACGGCTTTCCTGCTCGATTACCCGCTGGCCCAGGCCGCGCTCGTGGCCGCCGGAATCCTGCTGTGGAGCCGCCGACTGCGTTCGGAGCGCTTTTTCCTGCGGGTGGACTGGGAGTTGCTGGTGATGTTCTCGGGACTGTTCATGGTCACCGAGGCGGTGAAGCTGCTGGGGCTGCTGGCGCCCCTGCAACCCCTGGCCGCTTCGCCCTGGGGCCTGCTGTGGGTCACGGCGGGGCTTTCCAACCTGATCTCCAACGTGCCCGCCGTGCTGCTGCTCCACCCCCTGATCCCGCCGGGCGACACCCAGGGCTGGCTGCTGCTGGCCGCCGCCTCGACCCTGGCCGGAAACCTGACCCTGCTGGGTTCGGTGGCCAACCTGATCGTGGCTGAGGCCGCCCGGCGCGAGGGACAGCGCCTGAGCTTCCTCGAGCACCTGCGCTTTGGCCTGCCCATCACGCTGCTGACGCTGGGGGTGGCGTACTTCTGGATCTACCGGTGAGGGCCTTCAACAGGCCCAACCCACCGGACACCCTTCACTTCAACCGCTCGAGCGCGGCTTTGATGTAAGGGTCGTCGGCTTCGGTGAACTCGAGCCAGTCCTGCTGCAGCAGGACGCCTGGGGTCAGTTGCTCCTCTTCCATGGGCTTCTCGCCGGGCAGCACGAAGCGGCCCTGGGCGATGAAGAACACCGAGCCGTCGGGCAGTTCGTGGCCCTGGTAGTAGCGGTTGCCGCCCCCCGTCTTTTCGCCGATCAGCGTGGTGTTGGGGCGCATTTGCAGGACGGCGGCGCTCATGTTGGCCGAACCGGTGGTGCCCCGGTCTACCAGCACCACCAGCGGGAGCTGGCTCAGGTCAGGTTTGCGGGCGGGGATGTTGCGTCGCTCGTAGAACTCCGGTCCCTCGAAGCCGTACTTGACCCCGCTGATGAAGTGGCCCAGCAGGTAGCGCATGGTGCGCATTCCCGAGCCACCCGTGCCCCGCAGGTCGAGGATCAGGCCCTTGAGAGGGGTGCCCGCAGTCAGCTCGGTGAGGGCTTTTTCCACTGCCGCCGGTATCTGCTCTCCGCCTAGCTCGCTGACCCACAAGTAACCCACCGCGGGGTCGGCCTCGAGGCGCTTGGCCTCGATGATGGTGGGGGGGTAGTTGACCTGGGCCCGCTGCACCACCACGTCACGCGGGGGCTGACCGGGCGATTTGATGCTGAGGGTGATGGTGGTGCCCTCGGGGCCGCGGATGCGGTCGGTGGAGGGGCAGTTGCGGCCGTTGACGGCCAGGATGCGGTCGCGGGCCTTGATCCCGGCGCGGGCGGCGGGGCTGCCGGGCAGGACCCAGCGCACCGTGAGCCCTTCGCGGGATCCGGAGGAGGAGATCAGGGTGCCGATGCCTCCCTGCCCGGAGCGCGCCTGCGAGAGCCTGGACTGGGCCTCCAACTGCGTCGCGCTGAGGAACACCCCGTCGAGTTCGCCCACCAGGCCGCGTAGGGCATCGTAGTAAGCCCGCTCGCTCCTGGCCTGGAGAGCCTGGGCCTTGTACTGGGCGCTGACCTTCTCCCAGTCCTTGCCCTCGAAGCCCTGGTCGAGGTAGTAGAACCAGATCTTCGCCAGCAGTAAGTCCAGCACGCCGGCGCGGTCTTCGGCTTGTTGCAGCGTCTGGGGGAAGCCGGTGGTGCTCTCGGCGCTCACCCCGGAGTTGTCGATGGAGCCGCAGGGGGGGTCCTGGGCAGGGGGCTGAGCCTGACCTGCGGGGTCGTGGTTCTGCCCCAGCCCGAAGGCCGTCGCCAAGAGTGCTACGAGCACCAGCAATCGCTTCATGATTCCCCCTTACTCCCCTTGTCTTGCATTATCCGTCGCTTGGGCGGGGAAAAGATGACACGCCACCCAATGCCCGGGGGCGACCTGCTCCAGTTCGGGCCGCACGTGCTCGCACCGCCCCCGGATGACCAGGGGACAGCGCGGGTGAAAGGCGCAGCCGGAGGGCACTCGTGCCGGGTTGGGCGGCTCGCCCTGCACCACGTTGCGTCGCTCGAGCCGGTTTTTGGGGTCGGGTTCGGGGACGGCCTCGAGCAGCGCCTTCGTATAGGGGTGGTAGGGCCGGTCGATCAGCTCCACTGCCGTTGCCACCTCGACGATGCGGCCCAGGTACAGCACCGCGATGCGGTCGGCGAAGTGGCGGCTGGAGGCCAGGTCGTGGGTGATGTAGAGAAAGCTCAGGCCCCGCTCGAGCTGGATCTCCTTGAGCAGGTAGAGGATCTCGGCGCGGGAGGAGGCGTCGATCATGGAGACCGGTTCGTCGGCCACGACGTACTCGGGAGAGAGCACCAGGGTGCGGGCGATGCCCACGCGCTGCCGCTGCCCGCCCGAGAGCTGATGGGGAAACTTGGAGGCGAACTCGGCGGCGGGGGAGAGGCGTACCTGGGCGAGGGCCTCGAGCACCTTCGCCTCGCGCTGCCGCACGCTGAAGCCCCCGTGTACCAGCAGCGGCTCTTCCACGATCTGGCGCACGCTCATGTAGGGGCTGAGGGCGGCGTAGGGGTCCTGGAAGATGGCCTGGGCGTGGCGGCGGAAGGCCTTGAGGCCCTTCTCGGGCAGCCGCGCGATGTCCTGGCCGTCGAAAAGGATCTGCCCCGAGGTCGGGCGGAGCAGCCGCAGCGTGGCCCGGCCCAGCGTGGTCTTGCCGCTGCCCGACTCGCCCACTACGGCCAGGGTCTCGCCCCTGGCGAGCTCGAGGCTCACCCCGTCGAGGGCCCTGATGAGGGTCGAGCCGAAGAAGCCGCTGCGGGCGCGGAAGTGCACCTTGAGGTCGCGCACGCTCAGGATGGGCTGGGTAGAGGGGGGGCTGGGGCGCAGGGG
>NZ_QWLA01000008.1 GCF_003574095.1 Calidithermus roseus | reverse complement strand
GTTGAGGCGATGGTTTTGGGGGCTGAACGGGAGATGGGCGGGCTTCGAGTTCCCTCTTCTCAGCCCTCGAGCGCCTCTTCCGGCTGGATGGTTCCGGGGCTTGCTGGTCTGCCAACGGCAGCGGGGTTTCCGCTTCGGCGGGATCACGCGGGGCTCGAGCCACGGACGCGACGGGCTCGGTGGGGCTCAGGCCGGGGGCTCGGGGCGCTTCGGGCTCTCGCCGCCGGTACTCGCTGACTTCGCCCTCCCAATCCCCCGCGAAGTAGTCGGGGGTCTCGAAGCGCCCCGGCAGCCGGGGTTCGATGGCGGGGGGTTGCCCCTGGCCGTGGGCGATGAGATGGCTCAGAAAGGGGTTCACGGTCCCACCATCCCCAAATAGAACTGCCGCCGGGCGGGGGAGAGCGTCAGGATGTCCTGCTCGCGCCAGCCGTAGGCTGAGGCCAGGCGATGGACCTCCGCCAGGGTGCGCAGGGCCCAGGCGTTCAGCTCGCGCCACACGAAGGCCACGGCGTCGAAGGGCGCGGCCCAGGCGTGCCTACAGGCCGGGCAGCTCAGCTTGAGTTCGAGGTCGGCCTGGGGATCGGTCTCGGGCAGCCGGTCGGCCACCGCCTCCAGCACCTCCTGCGGTAGTTGCGCGGCCTCCAGGGTCTGCCCTTGGCAGCTCGCCTCCTCGATAGCCCGCAGGGTGAGCGTGCGGGCCGGGTCGGCGCTGCCGAGCGCGCTCGCCAGGTCCTGGCTGGCCAGGGGGCGCAGCCTGAGGCGGTATTCCCCATGCTTGAGGATCTGGCGTGAGGGGCTTTGGCTCAGCCGCAGGTCGGCCACCCGCAGGCTCAGCTCGAGGTGCTCCCCGCAGGCCGGGCAGTGCGCGAGGGCCTCGAGCCTGGGGCCAAACAACGCCTCCCGCGCCGCCAGCAACCGCGCGTCGCGCTCGCCCAGGGGAAGGCGGCTGAGTTCCTGCCAGGAGGCGCCGGGGGTGAGGGCTTGCAGGATCAGCAGGGCCCGTTGCAGAGGCGTGGCCCGCTGGCCCTGCTCCCATACCTCCAGCCAGGTTTGAGCGCCTGGGAACATGGCCTACCTACGGCTCGGTGAAGCTGGGCTCGCTGGGTTCGGTCACCTCGTAGTCGCGCTCCCAGCCCTCGTTCTCCAGCTTGAGGGTCTGGATGGCCACCGCGTTGGCGTTGGCGTCGAGGTCGGGCAGGGCCTGGTACTCCGAGACCCAGCAGCGGAAGATGCGGTAGGCGATGGCCAGTTGCCCGGCCTCGTTGTAGACCTCGAGGATGATGTCCTTGCGGAAGTCCTTGAGCGAGACCTCGGCCCCCAGCCCGGAGCCGAAGTTCCAGACCTTGTTGGCCCACTTCTCGAACTCTTCGTCGTGGGTCACGCCGCGCTCGAGGGTGATGGCCTCGTACTTGGTGCGCCCCGG
This sequence comes from Calidithermus roseus, assembly GCF_003574095.1. Lineage (GTDB taxonomy): Bacteria > Deinococcota > Deinococci > Deinococcales > Thermaceae > Calidithermus > Calidithermus roseus. The sequence continues at coordinate 63,849 of NZ_QWLA01000008.1, read as the reverse complement.
CGACTTGCGGCTCGTCGAGGGGTCGCCCCCCTCGCGGTGCTCGACGACCTCCGTCGAGCGCTTGAGCGCGCTGACCTTGCTCACCCCCGCCACGTAGCGGCCATCCCACTTGAGGCGGAACTTGAAGTTCTTGTAAGGGTCGAAGCGGGTCGCGTTCACGCTGAATTGGGCCATTGAATACCTCCCTGAGGTTGTACGTCATACGTCTTACGCGATACGTTTCTTTCCGGCGGCTGGCATAGGACGTATGACGCAAGACTCTTACGTCACGCCTGCACCTGCCCCGCCATCTGTTGCAGCTTGACGATGACGAACTCGGCGGGCTTGAGGGGGGCGAAGCCCACCAGGATGTTGACGATGCCGCGGTTGATGTCGTCTTGGGTGGTGGTCTCCTTGTCGCACTTGACGAAGTAGGCCTCGCGCGGGGTGGTGCCGGCGAAAGCCCCCTGGCGGAAGAGGTTGTGCAGGAAGGATCCCACGTTGAGCCGGATCTGCGCCCACAGGGGCTCGTCGTTGGGCTCGAAGACCACCCACTGCAAGCCGCGGTAGAGGCTTTCCTCCAGGTACAGCGCCATGCGCCGCACGGGGATGTACTTCCACTCCGAGGCCAGCCGGTCGGCCCCCTCCAGCGTGCGCGCGCCCCACACCACCCGCCCCACGTTGGGCAAAGCCCGCAGGCAGTTGACCCCCAGCACGTTGAGGTCGCCGTTCTCTTTGTCGGTGAGCGATACACTCAGCTCCGCGACCCCGCTCAGGGTGGCCTCGAGGCCCGCCGGGGCCTTCCAGATGCCCCTCGAGGCGTCGGTGCGGGCCATCACCCCGGCCACCGCGCCGCAGGGAACGAACTCCTCGAGGCGGTTCTCCCTCAAGGGGTCGGGAGCCCTGAGACGGGGGAAGAAGATGGCCGCGTTCTTGTGCCGGGTAAAGCCCGCGATGCCCGACACCGCCGCCGCGCTGTCGGCCCACCGGGGCGCGTCCACGATCAAGAGGGCCCGGCGGTCTTGGCAGAACTGGTGGAAGTTGTCCCAGTCGCCATCGGCGAAGTCGGTGGTGAAGCTGGGCGGAGGCACGCACAATAGGTTGAAGAGGTCGGCCTTGAGCAGCGCGTAGACACCGGTCTTATTGGCCTGTGAGCCGGTGTACTGGTTGAGGGTCAGGGCGTTGCCGTCGCTCCCGGCGGTGACGGTGACCCCGGCCGGGGGTGTGGGGTCGGCCAGGTCGTAGGTGTCGGCGGCGGGCCGGGCGCTGACGCTGCCGCTCACCCGCCACAGCCGCGACTCGCGCTCGAGCAGGCCCCCTATGTAGCGCGGGTTGGCGGGGTTGCTCGAGGCGTTGGGAAAGTTCTCTAAGGTCTCCCCGGCGGCATTCTGCACTTTGAGGTTGAACAGGCTGGTGTCGGCGGGGTCTTTGGTGTTGTGGTCCACCACCAGCTTGAGGGTGTTGGCCCAGGCCCCCTCGTTCTTGGCCTCCAGCGTCAGCGCCCCCGAGATCGCCAGCGAGGCCTTGGTGGCCCCGTTGTGGATGCGCACGATCAGCGCGTCGCTGCCGCCGTTGGCGAAGTAGTGGCGCACCGCGTAACTCAGGGTGCTCTCGAGCCACAGCCCGCCGAAGACCCGCTCGAACTCGCCGAAGCTGCGCACCATCAGTGGATCGTTGACCGGCCCCTGCCGTGCCCGCCCGATGAAGGCGGTGATGGAGGTGGCTACCCCGGTAATGGTGCGCACGCCGCTGGGCAATTCCTCGATATACACCCCTGGATAACTCGGTGTGACTGGCATTGACGCCTCCTTCTGAGTTTTAGGGGAAGACGAAAGGAATATGGGCCTGATTGTGATTGATCCAAGGTTACACCGGCGTTACAGCTTTTTCCCAAAAGCGAGCCACACGCTCGCGCAGCGCTACGGGCCCGCTCGAGCGAACTCACCCGCACCGCGCCTGGAATGCCGCGAACCCTCCTGAAGCCTGTGGGCCATATGGACCTCCCTGAACCGCTGGCCAAAGCTCCCGTAAACCGTCGCTGACCGGACCGGAAAACGCAGCGTCAGGGTGGCCTGGAGCAGGCGGGCAAGTGCGCGATGCGGTCGGTTGCGATGAGTTGGTTCTGTTTCAGGGTAGGCCAGACCCCAGGAGGGTGTCAAGCGATTTCATCTGGGTCGGGCCCGAAAGCAGCAAAGGTAAACGAAAGCTAAACGCGCCCGGCCTTTCTCGAGCACTATTGGCAGGCGGCGAAAAAAGTGGAACAATCCCCTGGGAGAAGTTCATGCGTAAAGAAAACCTTCTGGTAAGCCTGGTTGCCCTCTATATCGCAGCTGAGCTCGTATCCAATGCTACGGCGGGCCGGCTGGTACAGATGGGCACGTGGGTCGTTCCTGGCGCAATTTTCCTCTACTCTCTCACCTTCACCCTGCGCGATGCGGTGCACACGGTGGGGGGGTGGCGGGTCGCTAAGGCCCTGGTGTGGGCTGGCCTGGCGGCCAACGCCCTGCTGGCCCTGTACGGCCTGCTGGTAACCGTGCTGCCCAGGCCCGTCTGGTTCAACGACAGCGCCTATGCCCAGGTCTTCGGCACCACCTTCCGCGTCGTGATCGCCTCCCTGACGGCCTATGGTATCTCCACCTGGCTGGATGCCCTGATCTTCGAGCGCCTGAAGCGATCCATCGCGGGCCGGGTCCTGACGTCCAACCTGGTTTCCACCACGCTGGACACGGTGATCTTCATCACGCTGGCTTTCGCCGGCACGGGGGCTCCGCTGCTGAACCTGATGCTGGGGCAGCTTGTCATCAAAATGCTGGTGAGCACGGTGCTGATCCCCCTGGTCTACTGGGTGCGCAATACCCTACGCGCGCAGGGGCTGGCGCTGGAGGGGTACTAAAGCCTTATGGACGAGTTCTGGCTTCCTCGCAGTGGGCCCATGCCCAGGCCCAAATCCCTGGAAGAAGCCCGCCGGGTGCTGGCGCACGAGGCTTTCAGGGCACCCAACATCACCCAGGTGACCCTCGAGGCCACCGAGTTCACCTCCATATGCCCCCGCTCTGGCCAGCCCGACTTCGGCCGGGTTCGCATTTCCTATGTTCCCCGGGAAAAATGCATCGAGAGCAAGTCGCTGAAGTTCTACCTGTGGGCCTACCGCGATGAGCCCGCCTTCTGCGAGGAACTCACCGCCCGCATCGCCGATGACATCGTGGCTGCCATCGACCCGGCCTGGCTCGAGGTGACCCTGGAGCAGAACCCTCGAGGAGCCATCGGGATCGTGGTCACCGCCGTGCGCGGGCAGAAACCCTGACCTCAGCAGCCTCATCGATTAATCGCCAGACAGGGGTTTTCGCTACATTTTTCATAATCCTGGCTTGGAATTTAGGAGTTGATTATGTTATAATCCTAATAGTAAGCAATAAATATGTATTAGACCGAGGATGGCCGATTATTTCCGGCTTACCTGGCCAACAGGAGGCTGCTATGCGGCAGCAAATTGACTCCTCTCACGAACAGGGCAAGCCAGCTAAAGCTGAACGTCGGGCTGCCAGGCCCAAGCGTCTGCCGCCTGAGCTGGACGAACCTTTTCCGGGCTCGAGCGAGTGGTTCGCTGGATGGCGGACGAGACTCCGAACCCCCGGCACGTTTAGGAGGGGAAAACCCTAGAAGCGTGGGGAAGCCACTTTTCCTATGCCCACTGACGGCAGTTTGTAGGAACCACTGCCAGCGGCCTGGTTTTCCATGTCGTTGCCGATGTCGGCCACCCGGGGTCTGATGCAGCCCCTCGCGGAGACTAACTCGAGAGGTGAGGACTTACCAACGTGCTGGGAGGATCACCCCTCCGGTGGGATGTTTTGATTCAGCCGGAAGAGGTTGGCGGGGTCATAGCGACGCTTAACTGCGACCAGCCGCTCCCAAGTTGATCCCGGATAGGCCGCGCGAACCCGCTCTACCCCCTCGTTCCCGAGGAAGTTGACATAGACGCCGCCGTCCCCCTGGCGCAGGGCCGCCGCGAAGCCCCGGACCCAGGCTTCCTGCTCGACCCGGTCGTGAGGGCCGTAGAAGGCAGCGACGTTGACCATGATGCGGCTGTCGCGGTGGGCGAAGGCGGTGGCCTCCGCTGGGACGCGGGCCATCGCCCCACCCAACACCCGTAACTGCGCCACCCGCATGGCGGCGGTGGAGGAGCGAAGGTGCTCGAGAATCGTCTGGGCCACGGAGCGATCGACGGTATCGATGAACATCGTGCGCGACACTGCTGTAGGGTGGTAGCCCTCCTCTTCCGGTGGGTAGAGCTCGGGGTAACGCATGCGCCGAACCATATCGACGATCGGCGTGGCCAGGGACCGAAGCGGCGCGATGGCGCGCTCGCCAGCCTCGGCGTCGCCCGCGTAGGCCATCAGGGCCATTACCACGAGCTGGCCATGGTATTCGGCACTCACGAAGGGCATGGGCGGGGCGGGCATGACGTTGACGATGGCCGAGAACTCCTCGGGCGCAGCCTCGGCCTCGGCGATGAAGCCGGCAATGACCTCGGGCGTGGCCGGCAACAGCAACATCCCGCCCACGATTGTGTCCACCACGTGTAGTCGGAACTTGAAGCGGGTCACCACGCCAAAGTTGCCCCCGCCCCCACGAATCGCCCAGAAGAGGTCGGGGTGCTTCTCCTCGTCCACGTGCAGGAGTTTTCCCTCCGCAGTCACCACCTCGGCGGCCAGCAGGCTGTCGATGGTGAGGCCGTGTTTGCGCACCAGGTAGCCCACTCCGCCCCCCAGGGTGATCCCCCCGATTCCCACTGAGCCGGTATCGCCGAACCCGGTTGCCAGACCGTGCGCCCCGGTCGCCACCGTGTATTCGCCCGCGGTCAACCCGGCCTCGGCCCAGGCGGTGCGTCCCGCCACGTCGATGTCCAGCGCCTTCATGTCCCGCAGGTCGAGCACGATCCCCCCGTCAGAGCTGCTGTGGCCGGCGGCGCTGTGCCCCCCGCTGCGGACGGCGAGCTCGAGCCCGGTCTCCTGGGCCAGCGAGATGGTGCGCGCGACGTCGTCGGCGTTGGCGGCCCGGATAATCACCGCCGGGCGGAGGTCAAAGCCGCCCATGAAGACGGTGCGGGCTTGGCCGTAATCGGCGTCCTCCGGCCCGATCACCCGGCCATCGAAGGCGCTGCGGAGCTGTGGAATCGAGAGGGCAGGGTTGATTGCGGACGAAGTGAACTGATTCTCCTTGTCCATGTGATTTCTCCTGTTCTGGGGATAGAAGTCAAAGCGTGAAACGCGGGCGAAGCCAGTGTGAACGGAGGGTGAATGTCGAAGCTCCATGAGTAACCCGTGATGCCGGTCGTGCTCGAGCTCATATACGTCAGTCGTCCCCCGCGAACGCCGCATGGGTCTCGCCGTGGGTCGGCACGGCAGCCTCGCCAGGCGCCACGCGCCGGAGGAAGAAAGACAGCACCAGGGCCAGCACGGCGATTCCTGCCGAGACCGCGAAGGCTGCGTGCAAGCCGGTGATCTGAGCCACTTCGGGCGAGGCCACCGCGCGCAGGCTGGCGGCGCGGCTGGTCATGATGGTCACGAGCAAGGCCGTCCCCACCGCTCCGGCGACCATTTGCAGGGTGCTCATGATGGCGCTGCCGTGGGAGTAGAGGTGGCCGGGCAGGGGGTTGAGGCCGGTGGTCATCACTGGAGTGAAGAGCAGGGCCAGCCCCAGGCACAGCAGCAAGTGCAGGGCCAGCAGCAACCCCACCGGCGTACTCGCCCCGACGGTACCGAAGCCCCAGAGGGTCAGGCTCAGGAGCAGCGCCCCGGTGCTGGTCAGCGCGACGGGGCCGCGGCGGTCGAAGAGCTTGCCCACGGTGGGAGCCGCCAGACCCATCAGCAATCCGCCGGGGAGCAGCAGCAGGCCGGTCTCGAGCGAGCCTAGGTCTCGGATGTTTTGCAGGTAGATCGGCAGCAGAATGGCCCCGCCGAACAGCGCCATCATGGCGATCATGATGATCACGAGGCTGAGGCTGAACATCGGATGGCGGAAAACCCGCAGGTCCAAAAGTGGGGTGCTCTGCCTTTGCAGTGCCAGTTGCCGCCAGACGAAAACGGCGAGGCTCACCCCTCCGATCGCCAGCGCTGTTGCAACGCGGGGGCTGCTCCAGCCTTCCGGGCCTTCGCCCGCGCTGCTGAAGCCATAGACCAGCCCACCGAAACCCGCTGCCGACAGCAGCACCGAGGCCAGGTCCAGCCTTCCCGGACGCGGCTCTGCGACGTTTACCAGCCGCCAGGCCCCGTAGGCCAGGGTGAGCAGGGCCACCGGCAGGACCAGCAGGAACATGAAGCGCCACGACAGCGCCTCGAGGATCAGCCCCGAGAGGGTGGGCCCGATGGCCGGCGCGACCGAGATGACGATGCTGATGTTTCCCATCACCGCCCCGCGCCGCTCCACGGGCACCAGAGCCAGGACGGTGGTGATCAAGAGGGGCAGCATCAGCGCGGTGCCCGAAGCCTGCACGATGCGCCCGGCCAGCAGCAACTCGAAGTCGGGAGCTAAGCCCGCGACCAGGGTGCCCAGGCTGAACAGTCCCATCGCCGCCAGAAAGACGGCGCGGGTGCTGAAGCGCTGGATGATGAAGCCGGTCATGGGGATCACCACGGCCATGGTCAGCATGAAGGCGGTCGCCAGCCACTGCACGGTGTTAGCGCTGACGCTGAGTTCGACCATCAGCTTAGGCAGCGCCACGTTCATGATGGTCTCGTTGAGGATGACCACGAAGGTGGCGATGAGCAGGGCAAAGATGATGCCCCGGTCACGGCTGGAGAGCTGGTATTCGTTGCGGTCTTGAGTAGCGCTCATGAGAAGTCCTTATGGGTAAAAGTGGTTTTGAATACCGGGTGATTTGCCAGGGTAATGGCAGGTGGCTCAGGTCGCGCAGCATGGGCTCGAGCCTAGCCAAGCCTCCCCAGCGCCGCATTGGGCCGAAGTCCCAGTTTGCCCTCCGCCGAAAGTCCTAGACCCCACCGCTGGGAGCGCGAGCCGCGGTAGCCTCCTGTTCCTCCTGCCATAGGTGGCTTCCATGACCCCCCCGAGCGAGATAAGTAGCGCGGCTGTGACTTTTCTCATCCCAATCCTCCATACCTTGCGTTTGAACGGCTGGGGCTGCAAGATCGTCGTGCAGGGCCATGACAGAAGCCGATTATCTTTTGGGGTAATTGGGTTGGCATTATCCCCCTGTCATTGTTCCTTCCCGTCCGTCCTGAAACTAGATCATATTTCTGCCCCCGTATTTCGATAGTAACATAATGAACTCCTAAATTGCAACCCATGGATATAAAAATCGTAGTGAAGCTCACCGCGCCACTTCTGCCTCATCTACGCCCGTCACGCACCTTGTATCTGGGGGCGCGATTCCCCTGGCCCCGACGGCGTTTGGGTTCTATGCCTTGCCTCGAGGGATGTGAGGAGCACTCTAAAAACCCGTCCGGAAGCCTGGTGCAAGCTGCGAAAAATGGCTTCCGGACGGGTTTCCCTTTGGTGGGCGGTAGTGGACTCGAACCACCGACCTCACGCTTATCAGGCGTGTGCTCTAACCAGCTGAGCTAACCGCCCGTGCGAAGTCCCTCGTGGGACAGCGTCCCCTAATATAGCGAAGCCCTCTGGCTTGGTCAAGTAAGCCGGGCTGAGGAGCCCCGCTTGCCTCAGAAGCGGACTCCCGCGCTGAGCCGCAGCAGGGGGCTGAACTCGAGCACCGTCACGTTGCCCAAGTCGGTGCTCGTGATCCGCAGGCCGCCCTCCAGGCCCATTTCAATGGGCCCCTCCGACATTCGGTAGCCTCCCGTGAGGCCCAGGGTGGTTACGAAAGTGCCGATGGAGTTTTCGATCAGCAAGCCGCCACCCGCTCGGATTGCGCCAAATAGCCCGGTGCGGTCGTAGTTGGAGTAGATTGCTCCCCCACCTTCGATCAGGACGCCGTACCGCGGGCCGCTCAGCAGCATTTCCAGGTCGAGGAGGTAGGCCACGCTTCCCCTGGGGTAGACCCGCAGGCTGGGGTCGAGCCACTCCAGCTCGGCCCCCAGGCTGCCCGCGAAGCCGTAGGACACGGTGGTGCCCAACCCGAAGCTGCCCCGCAGGCTGGCCCATCCATCCTGGGCCAGCGCACCGCCCAGGGCCAGCATTGCCACGACCACCAGAGACTTCAACGCACGCTTCATCGTGCCCATGCTACAAGAGACTTCTGCAGAAGTCGTCGATAGCCGAATAGCTAGGCCAGGAATGCTAAACCCCCGAAGCGGAAGGAGAGTAGAATCAAGGGCAATGATACGCATTCTGCTCGCCGATGATCACGCCCTGTTCCGCCAGGGCTTACGGAGCTTGCTCGAGGCCGAAGCCGACTTCCGGGTGATCGGGGAGGCCAAAGATGGGCGCGAGGCGCTGCGCCACGCCCTCGAGGCCCGGCCCGACATCATCCTCATGGACATTCAGATGCCCGGCCTCGACGGGGTGCAGGCCACACAGGAGATCCTGCGGGAGTGGCCCCAGGCCAAGGTCATCATGCTGACGATGTACCGCCAGGATGCCTACGTCTTCGAGGCCGTCAAGACCGGGGCACGGGGCTACTTGCTCAAGGACGCCGACGCCAAGGAGCTGCTCGAGGCCATCCGCCGGGTGCAGGCTGGGGAAGTGCTGCTCGACGCGGAGATGGCCGAGCAGATCATCCAGGACTTCAAGAGCAAGCACGAGTCCACGCCTAAGCCCCACGCCGAACTCTCCGACCGCGAGGTGCAGATCCTCAAGCTCGTGGCCCAGGGCTACACCAACCTCGAGATCGCCAGCGAACTCTCCCTCTCCGAGAAGACCGTGCGCAACCGCCTCTCAGACATCTTCCAGAAGCTTCACCTCAACAACCGCACCCAGGCTGCCCTCTACGCCCTGCGGGAAGGGCTGGCCGAGTCGGGCGAGGGTGAATGAGTGCCCAGGCTGTACACCTAGACCCCCGTTCCCTGCTGCTCGAGTTCGGCCCGCTGGCCGGGGAGCGCGAGCGGGGGGAGTGGGTGGTGAGGCGGCTGGAGGAACTGGGCTTCACCCCCCAGCGCGACGAACTGGGCAACGTCTGGGCCGGGCAGGGGTCGTTGCTGCTGGTGGCCCACATCGACACCGTGCTGACCCCCGCTCCCGTGCGGCAGCAGGGTGAGAAGTGGTTCGCCCCGGCGGTGGGGGACAACTCAGCGGGCGTGGCCGTGCTAATTTCGCTGGCTCCGCTGCTGCTGCCGCTGGGGATCGGGCTGGGCTTCAGCGTGGGGGAAGAGGGCTTGGGCAACCTCAAGGGGGCCCGGGCGCTGGTGGCGAGGCTCACCCCGCGCATGGTGGTGGCGGTGGACGGCTACATGCCCGGCGTGGTCACCGAGGCGGTGGGCTCGGTGCGGCTGCGGGGGTTGTTCGTGGGGCCGGGCGGGCACGCCTGGGGCGACCGTGCCAATCCCAGCCCTATGCCCGCTCTAGGGCAGGCCATTGCCGCGCTGTACGAGTTGAAGCAGCACGAGGACATGAGCGTGAACGTGGGCCGGGTGTGGGGCGGGGAGGCCATCAACGCCATCCCGGCGGAAGTGGGTTTCGAGCTCGACCTCCGCGCCAGCAAGGCGGCGATGCTGGAGCAGCTCGAGGCCCAGGCCCGCGAGGTGCTGATGGCTGCGGCCCAGAAGCAAGGGGTGAGGCTCGAGCTCGAGGTCCTGGGCCGTCGCCCAGCGGGGAGCACGGCTACGCCCGAGATGCAGCGGGCGGCCCGGCAAGCCCTGGCCGAGGTGGGCCAGGAAGTGCGCTGGCTCTCGGGCTCCACCGACGCCTCCGCGGCGGTTGAGGTGGGTATTCCTGCGCTGGCCTTCGGCACCTATCGGGGTGGGGGCGCCCACACTCCGGAGGAGTGGGTGGAGCCGGAATCGCTGGTGGAAGGGGCCAGGGCGCTGTGGGCGCTGGTACGCAGCCTGCGCGGGGCGTAGGGTGCTCAGAGGTCAAACACCCAAAGACAGCTTGTGGGAAGGGCTTTCCACGAACCACACGCCACAGATCACTTTCGCTGGAACTCTGGCTCTGCCAAGGTCAGCCCGGCCCAAATTGACCCTGGCCATAACCCGGTAGACTGGTTCATGGCCCCGAAGGTACAGATCCATAACCTCATCGCCAGGACGCACACCGTCAAGGCGGGCACTTTTCCGGTGCGGACTTACCTCGAGCATCCCCACGGCCTCTACGTCGAGCGCCCCTTCTACAACCACCCCCTCTACCGGCACTGGCAGGCCCACATCCTGCCGGCTTTGGGCTGGCAGATTTGCCGCTTCACGCCGCACGAAGGCGAGCACTGGTGCGAGTATTACGTGGACATGGTCAGCGTCAGGCGCGAAGGGCACATCTGGAGCGTACAGGACCTCTACCTCGACCTCGGGATTACCAAAGACCGCAAGCTGCTGGTGCTCGACACCGACGAGCTGTTTGCCGCCGTGGGGCAGGGACTGATCTCCCTCGAGCAAGCCGCCAGCTCGACTGCTTCACTGCACGAACTCATCAACCGGCTGGCCGAGCACGACAACGACCTCCCGGCCATGCTGAGCCTCCGAGGGATCGAGCTGGAGTGGCGCCTCGAGACGGTGCCCTGAGAGCGGTTTATCCCGCGCTGTCGGGCTCATCCCACAGCCTGCGCTCGGCTTCGGCGTTCTCCTGGTGGAGCTTGAGGATCTGCTCGTTGCCCCGCGCGCTGGCGCTCTCGAGGTAGCTCAGGCGCAGCAATTCGGCAGCACTCATGCCATCACGGGTGTTCTTCACCCGGCGCTTGCGGCGGAACTCGCCGGAATCCATCTGGAGCACGCTGCGGTTGGACAGCGAGCTGACCTGGCGGTAGATGCTGCCCTCCCCGCCATGCTTGACCACGATGGACATGAAGCGCTTGCGCGACTCGACGCTTTCCAACCGAGCAGCCAGCCAGCGGCGATGCTCGGGCGAGGGGCTGCGTTCGGCGACCTCGGCGGCGAGCTGGATGTCACCCTCGAGGTAGCGTCGCAACAGGTCGCGGGCCTTGCTGCGCCAGCGCCGGGCCTCGGGGGTTTCCAGGGCAAAGCTCAGGCTCACGAAGTCGCCGTAGCTCAGCACCGCTTCACGGCCCTTGCCGAAGTTGTGGAAGCGAGGCTCGAGGCCGTGCTGCTGCAGGATTTCTTGCAGGCGTTCGGGGCTCCCCTCCAGACCCAGCCCCACCAGGGCATCGCTGGCGCTGATCCGCCCATCCGGCGTGCTGCGAACCTGGACCTTGCCCAGCCGGACACTCTGAGGGGTTCGGGCCATGACATTGTTCATAGCCAAAAGTATAGTACTGATTATGTTATAAACATACTACCTGGCTCTCAATTCGGGCAGTACGCGCCTGGTCCAAAAGCATCCCCCCTCATTGAGCGTTTGGCCTTTAGCATATAGCCTGTAGTTTGTGCGTCTTTTACGGTTGCGGCAGAGCAACTTTCGCAATCTGGTGACCGCCGAATTCGCGCCGGGGCCGGGGCTTTCCACGCTGGTGGGGGGCAATGCCCAGGGGAAGAGCAACCTCCTCGAGGCCATCTTCCTGGCACTGGGCGGTGAGCTCAAGAACGGCATGATGGAGCGGGTGCGCTTTGGCCAGAGCGAGGCCCGTCTGCTGGCCGAGGTGGAGACCACCTTCGGCCACAGCCGCCTCGAGACCCGCCTCTCGCAAGGCGGGCGCGAGGTCTACCTCAACGAATCCTCGGCCAGCCTGCGTGAGCTGGCGCAGCTTCCCGGCGCGGTGCTGCTGGGACCAGACGACCTCGAGCTCGTGCTGGGCGCCCCCGAGGAGCGCCGCCGCTTCCTCGACCTGCTGCTCTCGCGCTTTTCGGCCCGTTATCGCGCGCTCCTGTCGCAGTACAACCGGGCCTTGCAGCAGCGCAACGCCCTCTTGAAGATGGGCGGGGCGGGGATCGGGGTGTGGAATCAGGAACTCGTCAAGTACGGCACCGAGATCCTCAGCCTGCGCCGGCGCATCCTGGGCAGGCTCAAGCCGCTGGCCCGCGACGCCTACAGCGAGCTGGCTCCCGGCGAGCTGGGCCTCGAGCTCTTCGAGAGCGTAGACCCCGAGCACTTCATGCAGGCCCTGGAGAATGGCCTGCAAGACGACCTCCAGCGGGGTGCCACTTCGGTGGGGCCGCACCGCGACGACCTGAGCATCCTTCTGGGCGGCCTCGAGGCCGGGAAGTATGCCAGCCGGGGCGAGGCCCGCAGCGTTGCCCTGGCCCTGCGCCTGGCCGAGCACCGCCTGCTGTGGGCGCACCACGACGAAGCCCCGCTGCTGCTGGTGGACGAGTGGCACACCGAGCTCGACGCCCGCCGCCGCCAGGCTTTGCTCAATTACGCCCAGAGCCTGCCTCAGGCCATCCTGGCGGGGCTCGAGGCGCCCAGCATCGGCAGGATGATCCCCATCGAGGCCGGAGTGTGGGGCTGATGTCATGCGGGCATCAGCAAACGCAGCCCTCCGACCAGGGCCAGCAAGAGCACCATGAGCTCGAAGACCCGCTGGTGGATGCGCCGCAGCATCCAGCGGCCCAGCAGCGCTCCGGCCAGCACCAGCGGCACCAGCAGCAGGTTGAAGCGCAGGGAATCCCAGGTGATGAGCCCCAGGTTGGTGGCGAAGGGCACCTTGAAGCTGTTGATCGCCAGGAAGAACCAGGCGTTGACCACCACGAACTCGAGCTTGCCCATGCGCATCGCCAGCAGGTAGAAGGCCATGAAGGGCCCCGCCGCGTTGGCGATCATGGTGGTGATGCCCGCCGCCGTGCCCATGCTGGCAGCGAAAGCCCTCGAGTTGCTGGAGGGCAGAGGGCTCGAGCCCCACACGAGGCGCTGAGCGAGTTGGTAGAGCGTCATGCCCACGATCAGCACGCCGATGATCAGCCGGAGCTGGGCGTTGTCGATGCGACCCAGCAGTCCCCAGCCCAACAGCACGCCCAGGGCAGTCCAGGGGAAGATGCGCAGCAAGAGCCGCCAGTCCGGGGGCTTGCGCAGCAGGCTCACCGCCAGCACGTCGGCGCAGATCAGCACCGGCAGCAGGGCGCCGGTGGACTCACGGGCGGGGAAAAGCTGGGCGAAGAGGGCGACGGCCAGGGTCACCCCGCCGGGAAGGCCCGTCTTGGAGGCTCCCACGATCAGCGCGGCCAGGGCAGCCAGGAACCAGTCGAAGGGGCTCAACGCCAGCACGCCTGATTCTATGGGGTTGGGTTGAGCCTTAATCCACTGCCACCTCCCTGGATGGGCCGGGTTCCGCCGGTAGACTATGAAAGCGTGGGCAAGCCAAGACACATCGGCGACCTCCTGGGGCAGGCCCTCAAGCAGCACGGCCTCGAGTCCGGCTTCAAGCGTGGCGCGGCTTTGGCGCTGTGGCCCGAGATCGCCGGGGAAAACCTGAGCCAGCTCACCGAAGCCGAGCGGCTGGAAGACGGGGTGCTCTACGTGCGGGTCTGTGACTCGGTGGTGGGGCACCAGCTCACCTACATGCGCGAGGACTTCCTGCGGCGCTACAGGGAGAAATTGCCGGGGGTGGTGCTCGAGCTGCGTTTCAGCGTGGGCCGGCCCGGTAAGAAGAAAAAGAAGGCGCAGGCTTCCAATGAGCCCCTGCCGCCCTTATCCGGCGAAGAGGAGCAACGGCTGCGCTCGCTGGCCCAGCAACTGCCCGAGGCCTTGCAGGGGGCCGTTTACAGGGCAGCCAGGGCTGTCGTGCAGCGGCAAAAGGCCAGCCCGCACCCCCCTTGTGTCGTCTGCGGTTCGCCCAGCGCCGAAAACCCCTGCAAGGGCTGTCAGCGCTTGCTGAAGGACCCCCTGATCGAGAAGGAGGCTCGCCGCCTGGCCCGCCGCCCCCTGAACCCCCGCCTGGACGGGGATCTGCTGCTGGCAGCCCGCTACCTGGCCTCGCGCGAACTCGAGGCCCAGCTACGCGAGCTGCTGCCCCAGGTGGTGCGCGAGCCCCAACTCCTCTCCATGCTCCAGGACACCGCGCGACGCTTTTTGCAGCTCCAGACGGGTCAGAAGGATGTAACGGCTTACCGTCACCTGCTGCCTGAAACGCTACAATCGCTGCTCAAGGAAGTATGATCTAGGCATCCGCTGGGCCGCTCCTGGCACACCAGGAGCGTCGTCCCTCGAGCCCTCCCCCCGAGGGAGGGTGGCCCCGCACGGAGGAGCGATGTCTACCGAGATCAAACCCAAAAGCTACGGCGGCGAGACCAGGATGAAGGCCGGCCTGATCTGGTTCAACGGCCATATGGTGGCTCAGGAGGAGGCCAAGGTCAGCGTGCTGACCCACGCCCTGCACTACGGCACCAGCGTCTTCGAGGGCATCCGGGCCTACGAAACCCCCAAGGGGCCGGCGGTGTTCCGGCTGCCTGAGCACGTCGAGCGGCTGTTCCACTCGGCCAGGGTGATGATGATGGAGCTTCCCTTCACTCCCCAGCAGATCAGCGATGCGATCGTGCAGGTAGTGCGCGAGAACGGCTACAAGAGCTGCTACATCCGGCCTCTGGCCTGGATGGGCGCCGGTAGCTTGGGCGTCAACCCTCTGCCCAACAACCCCGCCGAGGTGATGGTGGCGGCCTGGGAGTGGGGCACCTACCTGGGCGAGGAGGCCGTGCGCAAGGGAGCCAGGTTGGTGACCTCGAGCTGGGCCCGCTTCCCCGCCAACGTCTTCCCCGGCAAGGCCAAGATCGGGGGGAACTACGTCAACAGCGCGCTGGCCCGCATCGAGGCCCAGCACGCCGGAGCCGACGAGGCCCTGCTGCTGGACAAGGAGGGCTACGTGGCCGAGGGCTCGGGGGAGAACATCTTCTTCTTCAAAGGCGGCACCCTCTACGCCATCGAGCACGGGGTCAACCTCATGGGCATCACCCGCGACTCGGTGATCACCATCGCCCGCGACCTGGGCTACGAGGTGCGCGAGGTGCGGGCTACGCGCGACCAGCTCTACATGGCCGACGAGGTGTTCATGGTGGGCACCGCTGCCGAGGTGACCCCCGTCTCCTACCTCGACCGCCGGCCCATCGGCAGCGGCACCGCTGGCGAACACACCATGCGCTTGCGTAAGGCTTACCTCGAGGTCGTCCAGGGTCACAACCCCAAATACGATGAGTGGCTGACCTACGTGGCTTGAAGAGTCAGCACGTCTAGCGGGTGGCCTGGAGGCTTCCAGGGGAAACGGCGTTAGGCAGGCGGGTGGCCTGGAGGATGCGCAGGCGCAGGGTGAGGGCCCTGGGGTCATAGGGTTGGGCCTCGAGCAGGATGCGGCTCAGCCGTGCGCTCTCCAGCGGGTTGCTTTCCAGCAGGGCGCAGGCTTGCTGGTAGAGCCTGGAGTACAGGCACTCGCGCACCTGGGCCAGCCCGCCGGGGAGGTCCTGGCGGTAAAGCCCGCGCCACAGGCTGCTGTGGCCGCTTTGCAGGAAGCGCTCGGCGTCGGAGGTGACCGCGCCCAGGGCGTAGCCCTGTGGGGTCTGGACCACCACCTCCGCGCCCAGGGCACTGCGGGTGCGGTCTACGAGGTCTTCCAGCAGCACCGGGGCCAGCGCTTCTTCGGTGTGCGGGTAAAGCGCCTGCTGCAACTCCTCGCGGCTGACCTCCAGCCGCCCCAGCAGGCGGGCCTCGAGCAGGTAGAGCAGCAATTCCTGCCGCTTGACGCCCGCGATGGACCTGCCCGACAACTGCACGGGGCCGAGCACCTCGAGACAGTGGGTCGCAGCCGGGCAGGGGGTGGCCCTGGCCTGGGCTGGTGGGCTCGCCAACTCGGGGAAGTAGCGCTCGAGCCGCTGTGCGACCCCGTTCAGCCCGAGCTGCTGGAGCTTATGCAGGCGCCGGCGGGCAGGCTCGAGCCCGCCCGTGAGGCGGTCGAGCTCTAAGCCCAGACGGTGCCGTGCCAAGGGGATGGTGGCGAGCTCGAGGGCCTTGTGCAGGGCTGCCTGCGCCGCCTTGAGCTGCCCGGCGCTGAGCAGAACCTGGCCCAGGGCGCTCTGGGCGTTCTGTCGCTCGTCGGGGGTCTGGGCCGCACCCAGGGCTTCGTGAGCCAGCGCCAGGGCCCGCGGGGCGTGGCCGGTCCAGGCTTCGGCCAGGGCGGCCTCGCTCAGGCACAGCGCCAGCGTCGGGGTGTGAGCCAGGGAACGGGCTAGGGCGAGGGCGGCTCGAGCGGCCCGCAGGGCCGGCAACCGTCCCTCGGGCAGCTCGCGTTCACGGTGCAGCCGACAGAGGAGGGCGCGGCACCGGGCCAGCAGGGGATGGGGGTCACCCCGCCGCAGCAGGTCGCGGGCGGCCTCGAGCGCTTCGTGGGCCTGGGGGTATTTCCCCAGTTCGATTTGCAGGGCCCCCAGGCGAATCTGGGCCTCGGCCACGGCCCGGCCCTGACCGAGGCGGCCCGCGACCTGCGCCGCCTGTTCGAGCAGCCCCTCGAGTTCACGGTAGTGCCCGGCCTGCTCGAGCCCTTCGGCCTGTCGCAGCAATTCCGCGTACTGCTGCCGCAGCCCGGCCAGCCGTAGGGCGGGTGTGGGCCTCCGGACGGCCTCCGGCGGGATCTCCTGGAGGTACTGCTGCTGCTGTGCGGGCGACAGGAGTTCCAGACAGGTCTCCTGGTAAAGCGGGTGGGTAAAGGCCGACCCTTCCAGCAGTCCCCAGGTCTCGAGGCTCTGCCGGGCGATGCGCAGGGCTTCGGGGGAGAGCCCGGCTACCCAGGCCCACAACTCGTCGTTGGGGGCTTTGCCCAGGCAGGCGCGGGCTCCCAGGGCCCGTTGCAGCATAGGCGTGCGCAGGGCCTGCCCGACCACCTGCCGTGCTAGGTCCGAAAGGGTGGTGGGGGAGCAGCCTGCCGGGGGTTCGCGCCAGCGCCAGAACCTGCCGCCATGCCAGAGGTATCCCTGGACCGTCAGATGTCGCCGGTATTCGCGCATGAACAGCGGGTTTCCGGCGCTTCGCAAGTAGATCCACTCCAGCGCCTCCGGGGGGAGGGGCTCGCCTACTTGGGCCTGGAGGAAATTCTGGCTCTCCTCCCAGCCCATTGGCTCGAGGCGGTGGTTCTCGAAGGGGGCGGGAAGGGGGGTCAGGCTGGTGACCAGCAGGGCCACACCCGGGGTGCGGCTGACCCGGCGGGCCAGGGCCAGCACCCCCTCCAAGTCCTCGGGCCAGGCCCGGTGGAGGTCCTCGAGGCCCAGCAGCACCGGAGCAAGATCCGTGCACCGAATGGACGATCCCCTTCGGGACGCCGCCGCCTCCGACGGCGGGAGGCCCGTGCACCGAAGCGCAGCCAGCCACTCGCCCAGGGCCTCGGCCCAGTCTTCGGGCTCGAGAGGTTCGCCCTGCTCCAGATGCTCGGCGCAGTGTCGCACCCACTGGGGCAGGTGCTGGGGGCGGGGGAGGGCGGTAGCCAGCGCGCCGGGCAGGGCGGCGGCTTCGACACAGAAGCTCTGACAGGGGATGGCTTGTCGCAGGGCCTGCAGAACATGGCTCTTGCCAATCCCGCGCTCGCCCCACAGGGCCAGGGCCAGGCCCCTGCGCCCGCTGGCGAGTCGCGCCAGCCGCCGAGTGAGGTCTGGTTGAAGGCCCATCGCTCTCCTCTAACGGCGGGACTCGCCAGCGAAGGTCAAAGCCAGCAGCGCCAGCAGAAACGCACCCACAATCCAAGCATCCATAAAATGCGCCCTCCAAATCTCGATCTCGAAATCCAGGGTAGCCGCAGGAGCGTTACGGCGACGTTACAGGCCAGGAGAAGCGCTGGAATTCATGGGGGAGCGGCTGGAGTGGTGGGGAGCCGCTTGACAAGGTATACCAAATCCTTTACCCTCTGCCTCGGGATGATCTTAAGTGCAAAAAAACCAGTTGCCGGGGGACTAGTCTCGAGCTAGTCCGCGCGACTGCGTATCCCGGCCCGCCCCACCGCGCGGGCCGAGTTTTTTTTCAGGCTTCGAGGGAACCATGAGCAATGGCCAAGCACAAAACCGGCGTATCGAGATCGTGGACACCACCTTCCGCGACGGCCAGCAGTCGCCGCTGTTGTTCGATACGGAAAAATACCGCTTCACCCTCGAGGAGAAGAAGCTGCTGCTGGCGGGATTGATCGAGCTAGGGGTCACGCACATCGAGTTCTTCTCGCCCGTGGTGGGCATGGCCGAAGAGCAGGACGTGCGAGAGCTCATCGCCTACGCCAAAACCCTCACCGAGCGGGAATTGCTCTTTCTGGCCCACTGCCGCTGCCACCCCGACGACATCCAGCGCTCGCTCGAGGTCGGCTGCAACGGGCTCAACCTCTACTTAGGCGTCTCCCCGCTGGCCCAGCAGCACAACGCCCAGAAGAGCCTGGAGGAGGCCGTCGCCCTGGCAAGCGAGGTGATCGGCAGCACCCGCGAGCGCCATCCTGGCCTCTACCTCCGCTTCAGCGCCGAGGACGCCTTCCGCACGCCCAAAGAGGACCTCTTCCGGCTCTACGACGCGGTGTATCCCTACGTGAACACCCTGGGCATGCCCGACACGGTGGGTATGGCCGAGCCGGAGGACGTGACGGCGCTGGTGTGCGCGCTGCGCGAGCGCTACCCCGAAGTGAGCCTCGAGTGCCACTTCCACAACGACCGGGGCCTGGCCCTGGCCAACGTCCTGGCCGCGGTGCGCTCGGGGGTGCGCTACGTGGACGCTTCCATCTGGGGGCTGGCCGAGCGCTCAGGGATACCCTCGGTGACGGGGGTTTTGTTCAACCTCTTCAAGCATCACCCCGAGCTGGCCCGGCAATACAACCTCAGCCAGTGCTATCCGCTCAACGTGCTGATGGCCTCGATCCTGGGCACCCTGGTGCCCTACACCGAACCGGTCTCCCTCACCAACCGCACCCACACCGCGGGGGTCCACCAGAAGGCCGTGCTCAACGAGAAGAAGGTCTACGAAGCCCACAACCTGCACGACTTCGGCGTGGACAAGAACCAGCTTTTGCTGGGGCCGCTGTCGGGCTGGAACCTGATCTACTACTATTTGAAGGAGGTCGAGGCGCTCGAGATCACCAAGGAGCAGGCCAAGGAGATCACCCAGGAGTTCAAGGGCCGCACCCACGAGATCGGGCGCAGCAAGAAGCCCGAAGAACTGCTGCTGGAGATCGCCACCGCCCGCGGCATCCGCAAGCACCCTATGCCCGAGGAAGTGCCCACGGCGAGGCTGGAGAACCTGGACTAGAGGGAATTATGTCAGAGGTCGTTGAACTCTTCTTCGCTGATCCGGGCATCCCTGAGGATTTTGCAAAAGGTGCCTTGGGACAGTTCGCCGCCGTGAAAGGGCCCTACGGTGATTCGCCCGTCTGGGCGCTGGTAGAGGCGGTGTCTACCTTTGGCGCTACGTTCAGTGGATCCGGTTCGGGCCACTTCTTCAGACCTAGGGCACCGGTTTGGCATTCTTCATGGCTTCCTCGGGGGAGTAACCCTACGAATACGCCCCGTGAACGGCGGGAAATTCCGCGAGCTACTTTTCAGGGTCTTCGTAGAGCAAAACCGTGTGCTGGTGCGTACCCTGATGATAGGAGGTCGAGATGGGCCTAACCCTAGCCGAAAAAATCCTTTCCCAGCGGGCCGGGCGCGAGGTACGGGCCGGTGAGCTGGTGGTGGTGGAGGTGGACCAGGTGATGGTGGTGGACTCCATCGCCGGGAGCTTCTTCAAGCGGCTCGAGCAGCTTGGGGCCACGCCCCGTTACCCCGAGAAGGTGGCCATCGTCATCGACCACGTGGCCCCGGCGGCCAACGTGGAGGTGGCCAAGGCCCAGAAGGAAATTCGGGAGTGGGGTAATCGCCACGGTTGCCGAGTCTTCGACGTGGGGCGCGGCATCTGCCACCAGGTGCTCATCGAGGAAGGTCTGGCCCTGCCCGGTGGGATCGTGCTGGGCTCGGACTCCCACTCCACGACCTACGGGGCGGTGGCCTGCTTCGGTAGCGGGATGGGCGCCACCGATATCGCGCTGGCGGCGGCCTCGGGCCGCACCTGGTTGCGGGTGCCCGAGAGCGTGAAGGTGACCTTCCGGGGCCGGCTGAACCCCGCGGTGAGCGCGAAGGACGCGGCGCTGGAGATGGTACGCCTCCTCACCGCCGACGGGGCGACGTACATGAGCGTGGAGATCCACCTCGAGGACGGCGCCGAGTCCCTCACCCGCAGCCAGCGCCTGACCCTGGCCAACCTCAGCGTGGAGGCCGGGGCCAAGTGCGGGCTGGTGGTGCCCAGCGGCGAGATCTTGGAACTCTACGACGTGCCCGGCTGGCTCTACCCCGACCCGGACGCGGCCTACGTGCGCGAGGTGGAGATCGACCTCTCGGCCCTAACCCCCCGCGTCTCGGTGCCCTTCTACGTGGACAACGTGCAAACGGTGGACTCGGTGATGGGCAAAAAGGTGGACCAAGTCTTCGTGGGCACCTGCACCAACGGGCGTCTCGACGACTTGCGCGAGGTGGCCGAGGTGTTGCGCGGGCGCAGGGTCGCGCCCGGCGTGCGGATGCTGGTGATCCCGGCCAGTTCGCAGGTGCTCGAGGAGGCCACTGCTGATGGCACGCTCCTCACCATCCTGCAGGCCGGGGCCACGCTGGGCACTCCCGGTTGCGGGCCCTGCATGGGCCGCCACCAGGGGGTGCTGGCGCCGGGCGAGGTCTGCGTCAGCACGTCCAACCGTAACTTCAAGGGCCGCATGGGTGCCGCCGACGCTGAGATCTACCTGGCTTCTCCGAGGGTGGCGGCGGCGAGCGCGGTGGCGGGGTTCATCACCACGCCGGAAGCCCTCGAGCAGGAGGTCTCTCATGTCTAGGGTCTGGAAATTCGGCGACTCCATCAACACCGACGACATCCTGCCGGGCAAGTACGCCCCCTTCATGGTGGGCGAGGACAGGTTCCACACCTACGCCTTCGCCCACCTCCGCCCCGAGTTTGCCCAGGGGTTCAGGCCGGGCGACATCCTGGTAGCGGGGCGAAACACGGGCCTGGGCTCGAGCCGCGAGTACGCCCCCGAAGCCCTGCGCAAGCTGGGCCTGCGGGCCATCATCGCCAAGAGCTACGCCCGCATCTTCTACCGCAACCTGGTCAACCTCGGCATCATGCCCTTCGAGGCCCCCGAGGTGGTGGACGCGCTGAACGATGGGGAGGAGGTGGAGCTGGAGTTCGAGCAGGGGGTGCTGCGCCGGGGGAGCGAGACCTTCCGCCTCACCCCGCCCCCCGCCTTCTTGCTCGAGGCCCTCAAGGAGGGGAGCATCCTCGAGTACTACCGCAAGCACGGTAGGTTTCCGGGTGAAGGCACGCCTTAAACTGGGAGGGCTTGGAGGCTTATATGGACGAGGTCGAAGTGGTATGTCCCGCTTGTCATGATCCGATCTACATCCCCGCCGAGGAGTACGACGAGCTCGTAGAAGGCGACGTGATGGAGTGCGAGAACTGTGGGGCCGAGTTCGAGTTCCTATCGCTCGACCCCCTGGAAGTGGTGGTGGTGGAAGGTGGGGAGGAGGCCTTCTTCGTGGACTGCCCCCGCTGCGAAACCCCCATCGAAGTCGAGGAGGAAGGCGAGCCTGTCACCTGCCCGGAATGCGGCTATACCTTTAGCCCCGACTGGTCGGAGATCGGCGAGGAAGAGGAAGTGTGAAGCTCATAGCTTATAGCCGATAGCCCATAGCCAAACTCAAAAGTAAAGCCTCGCTATGAGCTATCAGCCGTCAGCTATTAGCAATGCGATGAGGAGGAAAACCATGTCAGCCGAATGCATCGAATGCGGAAGCCCTATCGAACTGGACAACCCCGAGCTGGGTGAGCTGGTGGTGTGCGACACCTGCGGAGCCGAGCTGGAAGTCACGGGCCTAAACCCTCTCAAGCTGGAAGCCGCCCCCGAAGAGGCCGAGGACTGGGGAGAGTAAAGCAGGGTACGGGGTGTCGGGTGCAGGGTTGACGCAAAGGCCCTGCCCGACACCCTAAACCCATCCCCCTGAACCCTATGCTAGCCATCCTTTACGACCGTATCCGCCCCGACGAGGAAATGCTCTTCAAGGCGGCTGAAGCCCTGGGCATTCCTTTCAAGAAGATCTATGCCAAGCAGCTTCCCATGCGGCTGGGGGAGCGCCCGGAGGAACTCGAGGGCGTCACCACCGCCGTCGAGCGCCTGGTGAGCCAGAGCAAGGGCCTGGCCGTTAGCCGCTACCTGAGCTCGCTGGGCATCCCGGTGGTCAACCGGCCCGAGGTGATCGAGGTCTGCGGCGACAAGTGGGCCACGAGCTGTGCCCTGGCCGCCTGTGGCGTGCCCCAACCCAGGACCGCTCTGGCCACCGAGAGTGAAGAAGCCCTCAGGCTCATCGAGGAGATGGGCTACCCGGTGGTGATGAAGCCGGTGGTGGGGAGCTGGGGCCGCCTGCTGTCCAAGATCAACGACCGCGACGCCGCCGAGACCGTCTTGGAGCACAAGGAAGTCCTGGGCGGCTACCAGCACCAGCTTTACTACATCCAGGAGCTCGTGAACAAGCCGGGCCGCGACATTCGGGCCTTCGTGGTGGGCGACACCTGCATCGCGGCGATCTACCGCGCCAGCGAGCACTGGATCACCAACACCGCCCGCGGCGGCAAGGCTTCGAATTGCCCCCTCACGCCCGAACTCGCCGACACCGCCGTGCGGGCGGCTAAGGCGGTGGGCGGGGGCGTGGTCGCCATCGACCTCTTCGAGAGCGAGCGCGGGCTCTTGGTCAACGAGGTCAATCACACCATGGAGTACAAGAACTCCGTGAGCGTCACCGGCGTGGACATTCCGGGGAAGATCCTCGAGTACGCCTGGAGCCTGGGCAAGACGTGAAGCCCTGGAGGGCAATGTTTGACATTTGTTGACAGAAAATAAACCCTGGCGGATAATATATCCACAACTCCCCGGTGTAAGCCGGTTGGGCAGCTTGCGGGCTGCCCGTCTTTTATAATCACACCATGCCTGGTGATAGCATCGTGTACGTCGACGGCTTCAACCTCTACTATGGAGCTTTGAAAGGTAGCCCGTACAAGTGGCTCGACTTGGAAGCGTACTTCAAGCGGATTCGCCCGAATGACCGTATCCGGAGAATTCAATACTTTACGGCCAGGGTCAAGGGTAAAAGCGATCAGGCAGCGTATTTGTCTGCTCTATCAACCAGGCCCATAGTTCATACCGAGTTTGGACTTTTCAAAAGCAAGCGCATTCAATGCGGCGTTTCTTCTTGCTCCTATACAGGGGATCGCAGGTTCCCGGCTTTTGAGGAAAAGGGAACAGATGTGAACATCGCTTTGAGGATGCTTGATGACGCCTATCAACAAGCCTGTGACCAGTTGATCTTGGTGTCGGCGGATTCGGATTTGGTGCCCGCCTTGAAGCTGATACGCCAGAGGTTTCCCCAAATACGCATCGTCGTCTACCTGCCTTATCGGGATGTCGTTCTTCCTGACGGAAGCGTCAAGCACAATCCGCGAGGAGCAGCCAGGGAACTGCGTAGTGTGGCGCATCGATGCAAACAACTGCCACTGGCGGAATTAGGCAAGGCCCAATTCCCCGACCCTCTACCAGATGGCAAAGGTGGCTTTATCCAAAAACCATCCTCTTGGTAGCTGCATATGGCCTTTCAAGGCCGTGCCCGACTCTGCCCGGTGGCGATTCCCCCCGCGATGAGGTGGGCCGTGCGCAGGGGCTCGGGGATGTTGGAGTGCAGGGCGAAGCGCCGGATGGCCTGCTCGGCCTGCTCGAGGCTCAGCCCGGCCCGCTGGACGTACACCCCGGCCACCCTCTCGGGGATGCCCGCTCTCTCGATGAGGGCCCACTTGCGCTTTCCACCCGGCACTTTGCTGAGCAAGGTGTCCCGAATGGCCTCGAGGTCGGGCATACGGCGCGTGACCACCAGCACGGGGCGCTCCAGCAACTCGGCCAGCTGGTGGATGTCTACCACGTTAAACCCGGCCATGGCGATGCCTTGCAGGAAAACGAGCTGGAGGTTGGCGTTGAACTTCGACTGCTGCACCAGCCTTGCGATGGTCACGGTGCTGTTGAGGCCATCACGGCGGATTTCTCCCCGCAGGACGCCCTCGAGGCGCACCCCCGCATACACCGCCCCCACGATGGGCACGTTGCCCCGGTGGCGGCGCGAGAAGGGGAAGTCGTCGAAGCCTATGGCGTGGGAGAGCTTGGAGGGCTTCATGGCCAGTGCGTACCTCTCCACAATATCGGGTCTGGAGCAGTTGCCGCCTGGCTTACGCCCTCAGCGAAGAGCGGGCGGCGGGAGGCTTGGGGCAAAGACCCCTACGATGAGCGACGTACGATCCCAAAGCAAACCGCGATAGGATGAAGCCTGGCTGGATATACCACCTGGAGTTGTGATGAGCGAGAAGAAGACCGTTTCCATCGTCGGGGGCTCCGGCTACGCCGGGGGCGAGTTCTTGCGGCTGGCGCTGGGGCATCCCTACCTCGAGGTGGGGCAGGTCACCTCGAGGCGCTACATGGGCGACCCGGTGAGCCTGGTCCACCCCAACCTGCGGGGCCGCACCAACCTCAAGTTCGTCGATCCTGCGGCGCTCGAGCCCTGCGACGTGCTGGTGCTCTCGATGCCCCACGGTGTGGCGGCCAAGGAGTTCGAGAAGTATCGGGGCCTCGCGCCCATCATCCTCGACCTCTCCGCCGACTTCCGCCTGAAGAACCTCGAGCTCTACAAGAAGTACTACGGCGAGGACCATCCCCGCCCCGACCTAGTCGGGCAGTGGGTCTACGGCAACCCCGAACTGCACCGCGAGGCCCTGCGGGAGGCCAACTACATCGCCTGCTGCGGCTGCAACGCTACCGCCGTCCTGCTGGGGCTCTACCCCCTGATCAAGGAGGGGGTGCTGGCCCCCAAGCCCATCTTCGCCACCGTCATGATCTCCACCAGCGCCGCCGGGGCCGAGCCCAGCTTGGCTTCCCACCACCCCGAGCGCTCAGGTTCCATCCGGGCCTACAAGCCCACCGGGCACCGCCATACCGCCGAGATCCTGGAGAACCTCCCCGGCAGGCCCGAGTTCTACCTCAGCGCCATCGCCACCGACCGGGTGCGCGGTATCCTCATGACCGCTCAGACCTTCCTACAGGACGGTTGGAGCGAGCGCGACGTGTGGCAGGCTTACCGCACCGTCTACGGCTCCGAGCCCTTCATCCGCATGGTCAAACTCAGGAAGGGCATCCACCGCTACCCCGACCCTAACGTGGTGGAGGGCACCAACTACTGCGACATCGGCTTCGAGCTCGAGGAGGACACGGGCCGCCTGGTGATCATCAGCGCCATCGACAACCTCGTCAAGGGCACCGCCGGTCACGCCATCCAGTCGCTCAACGTGCGCATGGGCTGGCCGGAGACGGCGGGGCTGGAGTTCACCGGGCTGCACCCCTGAAAGCACCCCACGGAAAGCCTGTCATCATCGCCGACCCAGGATGAGGGTAAATCGGTGGAAGGGCACTTGGGGTAACATCTAGGCGGAGTTTATGGAACCGGTCAGGGTTACCGACTTTGCTAAGGCCAAGCAGCGCGGGCACAAGCTGAAAATGCTCACCGCCTACGACTACCCTACCGCGCAGATCCTCGACGCGGCGGGCGTCGATGCGATCTTGGTGGGGGACTCGCTGGGGATGGTGGTGCTGGGGTACGAGGACACCACGCGGGTCACCCTCGAGGACGTGCTGCACCACACCAAGGCCGTGGCGCGGGGCGCCAGGCGGGCGCTGGTGATCGCCGACATGCCCTTTTTGAGCTATCACCTGGGGGTGTACGAGAGCGTGCGTGCGGCGGGCCGCCTGGTACAGGAGGGCGGCTGCAAGGCGGTGAAGCTCGAAGGGGGGCTGGAGGTACTGGAGAGCGTGCGGGCCATCCGGGCGGCGGGGATTCCGGTGATGGGGCACCTGGGCTACACCCCCCAGTCGGTCCACGTCTTCGGGGGGCACCGCTCGCAGGGCCGGACCCTCGAGACCGCTCGCCGGATCGTGCAGGGCGCGTTGGCGCTGCAAGAAGCTGGGGTGTTCGCGCTGGTGCTGGAGTTGGTGCCCCACAGGCTCGCCACCTGGCTCAGCCGGCGGCTCGAGATCCCCACCATCGGGATCGGGTCGGGGCCGGGGTGCGACGGTCAGGTGCTGGTGACGCAGGACATGCTGGGGCTGTTCCCCGGCTTCAACCCCCGGCACGTGCGCAAGTACCAGGATCTGCACGGGCTGTGCTCCGAGGCGGTGCGGCAGTACGTCCACGACGTCGATGTGGGGGCTTTCCCCACCGAGCAGCACTCCTTCAGCCTGGACGAGGCCGTGCTCGAGGCCCTGGAGACGGAGGTCTAAATGCGCCTGGTCCGAACCATCCCCGAGCTGCGCGAGGCCCTGGCCAAGGAGCGTCAGGCCGGGAGCATCGGCCTGGTGCCCACGATGGGCTATCTGCACCAGGGCCACCTCTCGCTGGTGGAGGCTTCGCGCGCGCAGAACCGCTTCACGGTCATGAGCATCTTCGTCAACCCCACGCAGTTCGGCCCCAGCGAGGACTTCGCCCGCTACCCGCGCGACCTGGAGCGCGACTGTGCCATGGCCGAAGCCGCCGGGGTAGACCTCTTGTTCCACCCCGAGGCCGCCGAGATGTACCCTGCGGGCTACCGAAGCTACGTCACGGTGGAGGGCCTTTCCGAGCGGCTGTGTGGCCGCTTCCGTCCGGGGCACTTCCGGGGCGTGGCCACGGTGGTGAGCAAGCTGTTCCACCTGGTGCAGCCCCAGCGGGCCTACTTCGGGCAGAAGGACGCCCAGCAGGTCGCCGTGCTGCGCAAGATGGTGCGCGACCTCAACTTCGACCTCGAGATCGTCGTCTGCCCCACCGTGCGCGAGCCCGACGGGCTTGCCCTGAGTTCGCGCAACGTGTACCTCAGCCCCGCCGAGCGCCAGGCCGCTACGGTGCTCTCGCGGGCTTTGTTCTGGGCCAAAGACCGGGTACAGGAGGGCGAGCGCGAGGCCGCGGTGCTGCTGGCCGGGATGCGACGGATGCTCGAGGCCGAGCCTTTGTGCCGCCTCGAATACCTCGAGATCGTCGATGCCGAGAACCTCGAGCCCCTCACCCACCTCGGCGGTGACGTGCTCATCGCCCTGGCGGCCCATTTCGGCAAGACCCGGCTGATCGATAACGTGCTACTCGAGGGAGTATGAGTGTGAGGGGGTCCTATGCTGCTGGCAATTGACATCGGCAACACCAACATCACGCTGGGCCTGTACCAGGGCGAGGAACTGGGGCCGCGCTGGCGCATCGCCACCGATCCCCAGCGGATGCCCGACGAGTACGGCATCAGCATAGTCAACCTGCTTTCCTTCAGCGGCTACTCGCCCGCCCAGGTGGACGCCGTGGTCATGGCCTCGGTGGTGCCGCCGCTGACGGGGACGCTGGTCCAGGCCGTGCAGAGCTACCTGGGGCAGAAGCCTTTGGTGGTGGACTCGAGCGTCCAGACCGGGGTGCGGGTGCGCTACGACGACCCCTCGCAAGTAGGCGCCGACCGCATCGTCGATGCCGCCGCGGTGCACAAGCTCTACGGCGGCCCGGCCTGCGTGGTGGACTTTGGCACCGCCACCACCTTCGACGCCATCACCGTCGAAGGGGATTACCTGGGAGGAGCCATCGCACCGGGGATCGGGATCGCTTCCGAAGCCCTGTTCCAGCGGGCCGCCAAGCTGCCCAAGGTCGAGTTGCAACGCCCCCCCGCGGCCATCGGGCGCAACACCGTGCACTCGATGCAGTCGGGGCTCCTGTTCGGCTACGTGGGCCTGGTCGAGGGCATGGTGGCCCGCTTCCGCGCCGAGCTCGGCCCGCAGATGAAGGTCATCGGGACCGGCGGCCTGGCGGAGCTCATCGCGCGGGAAACGCCGGTCATCGAGATCATCGCCCCCTGGCTGACCCTCGACGGTCTGCGCATCATCTGGGAGCTCAACCGGTGAACCCCCTGCAGGGCAAGCGCATCGTGCTGGGTGTCAGCGGCTCCGTCGCCGCCTACAAAGCCGCCGACCTTGCCAGCAAGCTCACCCAGGCCGGAGCCCTGGTGGACGTGATCCTGAGCGACGGGGCCGAGCGCTTCGTCACGGCGCTCTCCTTCGCCTCCCTCACCGGGCGCAAGGCCCACACCAGCCTGTGGGACAGCGACGCCCACGTGGTCCACGTCGGCCTGGGCGAGGGTGCCGACTTGCTGGTGATCGCCCCCTGCACCGCCAACACCCTGGCCAAACTGGCCACGGGTCAGGCCGACAACCTGCTCACCCTGACCGCGCTGGCCGCGCGCTGTCCCGTGCTGGTGGCCCCTGCCATGGACGGCGGCATGTTCGAGCACCCCGCCACCCAGGCCAACCTCCAGACCCTGCGTCAGCGGGGCGTGCAGATCCTGGGCCCAGCCCAGGGCCGCATGGCTTCGGGCCTGACGGGGCTGGGGCGGATGCTCGAGCCGGGCGAAATCCTGGGGCACGTCCGCCTGGCCTCGAGCCGAAACGGCCCCCTGGCCGGAAAGCACGTGGTGGTGAGTGCGGGCGGCACCCAAGAACCCCTCGACCCCGTGCGCTACCTCAGCAACCGCTCCTCGGGCAAGCAGGGCTTCGCCTTGGCCCAGGCCGCGCTGGATCTGGGAGCCAGGGTCAGCCTGGTGGTGGGGGCCACTGCCGCCCCTCTGAGCACCCCCACCGGGGCCGAGCGCACCGACATAGAGACCGCCGCCCAGATGGCCGAGGCCGTCCTGGAGCTCTCGCGCGTGGCCGACGTGCTGATCATGGCCGCCGCGGTGGCCGACTTCCGTCCCCGCCAGGTCCAGGCCCACAAGATCAAGAAGGGCGCTTTGCCCCGCATCGAACTCGAGCACACCCAGGACATCCTGCTGGCCGTGGCCGAGCAGCGCCGGCGGGTGGGCCGACCAGCGGTGGTGGTGGGTTTCGCCGCCGAGAGCGAGAAGCTGTTGGAAAACGCCCAGGACAAGCTCGAGCGCAAGGGCCTCTCCATGATCGTCGCCAACGACATCAGCGCTCGTGACGCCGGTTTTGCCGTGGACACCAACCGCGTCAGCTTGCTCTTACCCGGTGGGGTGGTCGAGCACCTGCCGCTCATGACGAAGAGCGAGGTCGCGGAAGCGGTCCTGGCACGGGTGGTCGGACTCCTCGCAGAAGTCGCTGGCAGCTAAGAACGGCTCGTGGCGCTTGGCGTACGACGTAGGACGTATGACCCGCATCCGGCTATGGGCCATCGACATCCCCCTCCCCCGCCCAGTGGTTGAGCGGCCCGATGCCCTGCCCGATGCCTGGGGCCGTTTCGATGGCCTGGCTCACGAAGCGCTTGGCTCGAGCGACCGCTTCGTGCAGGGGAATTCCCCTCGCCAGCAGGGCGGTGATTGCAGCCGAGAGGGTGCAGCCGGTCCCGTGGGTATGGGCCGAGGGGATTTTCCGCGCGGGGAAGAGGTACAGCGCGTGGCCGTCCCACAGCACGTCGGTGGCCTCCTCCCCGGCCAGGTGACCGCCCTTGAGCAGCACGGCCCGTGCTCCCAGGCTCCCCAACTGCCGGGCGGCTTCGCGGGCGTCGGCCAGGTCGCGTATGGGCTGACCCAGCAGGGCCTGGGCCTCGAGCAGGTTGGGGGTCAGCAGCGTGGCGAGGGGGAGTAGGCAGGACCGCAGGGCCTCGAGGGCGGGGGAGGGCAGCAATTCCTGCCCGCTCTTCGAGAGGAGGACGGGGTCTACGACCAGCGGCAGGGCGGCCTGGGCGAGCACGGGGGCGATGGCCTCGAGGATGGCGGTGTTGCCCAGGGCCCCGGTCTTGAGGGCGTGGGCTCCGGGGTCGTACAGCACGGCTTTTAGCTGGCGTGCGACCAGGGTGGCTTCCAGGGGCACGACCTCGCGCACCCCCAGGGTGTTCTGCACGGTCAGCACGCTGACCACGCTCATGCCGTAGACCCCGAAGCGGTGGAAGGTCTTGAGGTCGGCCTGGAGGCCGGCCCCACCGCTGGGGTCGCTACCGGCGATGGTGAGGGCGATGGGAACGGGCACCGGGGCCTCCGGGGGTTCAGGCGGGCTCGAGGTCGCTCACGCGGGCCCTGCCGCGCAGCACGGCCTCGACTAGGTTCATCGGGCAGAAGGGGCCGCACATGCTGCAGGCCTTGGTCCGGGTGGCGCGGGCTTCGTAGAGCCTGCGGGCCTCCTCGGGGAAGAGGCACAGCTCGAACTGGCGTTCCCAGTCGAGGGCGTAGCGGGCCTGGCTCATCTGGCGGTTGCGGAGGAGGGCGGCGGGGTGGCCTCGAGCCACGTCGGCGACGTGGGCGGCGAGCTTGAAGGCGATCACGCCCTCGCGCACGTGCTCGACGGTGGGCAGCGCCAGGTGCTCGGCTGGGGTGAGGTAGCACAGCATGTCGGCCCCGTGCCAGCCCGCGACCGCCCCCCCGATGGCCCCCGCTATGTGGTCGAACCCCGCTGCCGTGTCGATGGGGAGCATTCCCAGGATGTAGAAGGGCGCGTGGTCGGTGAGTTTCTTCTGCAACTGCACGTTGGCCTGGATCTCGTTCAGGGGGATATGCCCCGGCCCCTCGACCATAGCCTGCACCCCGGCCCGGCGCGCGCGCTCGACCAGCTCACCCACCAGCAGCAGTTCCTGGACCTGGGCGCGGTCGGTCGCGTCGGCCAGGCAGCCCGGGCGCAGCCCGTCGCCCAGCGAAAGGGTCATGTCGTAGCTGCGGGCGATCTCGAGCACGTCGTCGAAGCGTTCCCACAGCGGGTTTTCCTGCTCGTTGCGCAGCATCCAGGCCGCCAGCATCCCGCCCCCCCGCGAGACGATGCCGGTGACCCTCGAGCCGTTGCGGTAGCGGCGCAGGCTTTCCTGGGTCACCCCCGCGTGCACGGTGATGTAGTCGACCCCCGAGCGGCCATGCCGCTCGATGACCTCCAGCAACTCGTCGGCGGTCATGTCGAAGACGCTCTTGCGCCGGGCGGCCTGGAATTCGGCCTCGTAGATGGGCACGGTGCCCAGCGGGACGGTGCTGGCTTCCAACGTCATTTCGCGGATGCGCTCCAGGTCGCCCCCGGTGGAGAGGTCCATCACGGTGTCCGCACCCGCCTCGATGGCCGTCCGGACCTTCTGCACCTCCTGCTCAGGGTCGGCGAAGTCGTAGGAGGTGCCCAGGTTGGCGTTGACCTTCACCCGCATCCCCTCGCCGATGGCGGTGAAGTGGGTGAGGGTGCGGTGGTTGGGGTTGGCGGGGATGACCACCCGCCCTGCGGCTACCTGCTCCCGTACGAACTGGGGCTCGAGCCCTTCACAGTGGGCCACGTAGGCCATGGCTTCGGTGACGATGCCCTTGCGGGCGGCTTCAAGCTGGGTCATGTCGGCTCCTTCATGTCGGCTATCGGCGTGTCTTCCAGGTCTTCAGCACCAGTTCGGTGATGCGGCGGGCGGTGGCGGGGGCCAGCAGGATGCCGTTGCGCCCGTGCCCGGTGGCGGCCAGGATCCCCGGCTCGAGCCGCCCCACCGTCAGGGGGCCCGCCGGGCGGTAACCCCAGCGGCTCTCGAGGATGGCAGCGCCGCGGAGGTGGGGGAAGTGCGTGTCGCGGTAGTGTTGCAGCCAGTGGAGCCCCTCCGCCTCCACGCCCGGTTGCCAGCCCTCGCGCTGGGTGGCCCCCAGGTAGACCTGGGCCCCGCGCGGCAACGCGTAACCCGCTCCCACGAACATCGGGCCGGGCGGCGGCGGGGCCGCCAGCAGCAGGGCTTCGCCCTTGAGCGGGCGCACCTCCAGGCCGAAGCGACCCGACCAGGCCCCACTGGCGAGCACGATCTGGCGGGCCGCGAGGCGCCGGGTGGCGGTGTGCACCCAGCCGGGCTCGAGGTGCCGGGCTTCTTCCGCTCGCACGGTGCCGCCTAGGTTCACGAAGGCTTTCTGCACGGCGGCCAGCAACCGCACCGGGTCGAGGTAGCCGCCGGGGCGGGGCTCGAGGTCGCGCAAATCCTGCCAGCCCTGGCGCGGGGGCCGCTCCAGGCTCCAGACACCGCTCGGGGACAGAGGGATCTCGAGCCCGCTGGCGGCTTCGAGTTCGCGCACGAGTTCGGGGTAGCGCTCGAGCCCTTCCTGGGCCCACTCGAGCTCTTCCCCGCCCAGGCCTTCGGCGTGCGGGGCCAGCATGCCCGCCGAGGCCCGGGTGGCCTGCCCGGCCTTGCCCGCCTCCAGCAGGGTGACCTCGAGCCCCTCCTGGCGCAGGCGATAGGCGATGAGGCTGCCGATGATGCCACCTCCCACCACCACGACCTCGCTCATAAGGGCTCCTCCGGCTGGGGCAGGGGGACGCCTTGGGTCGGACTGGAGGGGCTGGCGAAGGCGCGTTCGGGCATGGGACCGGCTTCATAAGCCATGCGCCCTGCCCGCACCGCCTGGCCGAAGGCAGCGGCCATGGCTACGGGGTCTTGGGCCTCGGCGATGGCGGTGTTGACCAGCACCGCGTCGGCCCCCAACTCCATCGCCCCGGCGGCCTCCGAGGGCCAGCGCAGCCCGGCATCCACCACGACGGGCGGCAACACCGCGCGCTGCCGTGCGAAAATTTCCAGCATGGCCCGGTTTTTGAGACCCTGCCCTGAGCCGATGGGGGCGGCCAGGGGCATCACGGTGGCGCAGCCGAGACGGGCGAGCTTGTGCGCCAGCACCGGGTCGGGGGCGATGTAGGGCAGCACCGTGAAGCCCTCCTGCACGAGGACTTCGGCGGCGCGGTAGGTCTCCAGCGGGTCAGGTAGCAGGTAGGTGGGGTCGGGGATGACCTCCAGCTTGACCCACTCGCTCCCCGTGAGGGCTCGTCCCAGCCGAGCCAGGCGCAGGGCCTCGATGGCCGTGCGGGCTCCGGCGGTGTTGGGCAGCACCCGGTAGCGCCGCCAGTCCAGCGCTTCCAGCAGGCCCTGGTGCCCCGCCGCTCCCACCTCGACGCGCCGGACAGAGACGGTCACCACCTCGGCCCCGGAGGCCTCGAGCGCCTCCCGCATCAGCGCGAAGTCGCGGTACTTGCCCGTGCCCACGAACAGGCGGCTGTTCAGGCGCTGGCCTGCGATCACCAGTTCGCTCATGGCTAGCCCCCCTGCATCACGGCCACGACCTCCACCACGTCCCCCGCCGCCAGGGGGCGGGCCGGCCAGCGGCCTTTGACCCAGATTTCGTCGTTGAGCATCACGGCGACCGCCTCGAGGCTTATCCCCCGCTGGCCGCACACGGCCTCGACCACCTCGCTCAGGCTCTTCCCCTCGGCCTCCACGGCCTTGCCGTTAATCCAGACCATCCAGCCACCTCCGCATGCCCGCGGCGACCTGTTCGGGGTGGGGTGCGTCCAGGATGGCCCGCACCACCGCCACCCGCTGGGCCCCGGCCTCCAGCACCCTGGGTAGCGTGCGCTCGTCGATGCCCCCGATGGCAAACCAGGGCACGCGGAGGTTTTGCGCCGCCCACCGCACGTACGCCAGGCCCGTCGCGGTCCGTCCGGGTTTGGTGGGGGTCTCCCAGACCGGCCCCACCGAAACATAGCCCTCGATTCCCTCGAGTTCGGCCTGCTCGCGCAGGGCCTGCTCAGGTTCATGGGTGCTGCGGCCAATCCAGCCCGCGAAGAAGCGCCGAGCCTGGGCCACGCTCAGGTCCCCCTGCCCCAAATGCACCCCGTCGGCTTCCAGCACGGTCGCCAGGTCGGGGCGGTCGTTGATCACCAGCGGCGCCCCATAGCGCTCGCACAGGGCCCGCAGCTTCTCACCGAGCGCGAGGATGGCCTGGGCCTCGAGGCCCTTAGCCCGCAGTTGCAGCAGCTCGACCCCGCCGTCCAGGGCGGCCTCGAGGCGGCCCAGCAACTCCGCCTCTGGCTGGCCGGGTCGGGGGCTCACCACCAGGTACAGTTTTCCCAGCAAAAAATCACCTCCCGAACCGGCGAAGGGCCAGGAGGAATGGGGTATACGTTGGATTGGAAAAGTTTTTCCACGGGCTTCCCTCCGCCGGTACTAACCGGATCAGGTTCCAAGGGTTACAGGGCTCACCCTGTTCTCAGCCCCCGCGGGGGCACCCCTAGCCGATCAGTCCAAAGCTATCAGGCCGCCAGCAGTCCCGTCAAGGTCGGCGCTGGTGATTCTCTGGTCGGCTCGAGCAGGGGATGGGCGATGCCAGAGCCGAGGTACACCCTGTGGGAGGACAGGTGAGGGAAGGGGAGTGGAGGTGTCTCAGGTAGAGCGAGATCAGCCATGCCCTTATCTGAAGGCTAGGGCGAGGAGTGGCTTGTTCATCGCATTGAGGCGCTGACCAGCAAGGTGCCCCCCTCGCCGTGGGGGGTGTAGCTGATGGCAAAGCGCATAAACTTGTAGGCAAGGTTGTCTTCGATAACGTAGGACTCACGCAAAGCGCCAGGTTTGTACTCGATGGCATAAAGTGGTCTTTCTCGTCTTTTCCATCCAGGAGGCCTAACTGCAAACTCTCCCGCATACCTGAACGATTTCCTGGCGTTGTACAACCTCCAAAACATATCCTCTGGTCCGTCAAAATAGACATCGGACACTACCCTAGCGAACTCCCTGGAGCTCATGTCCAGCTCGAGGCAGTACTGGTGGGGCTGGAGGGTCTGGGTGCAGGCCTGCTCGGCTTTGCGCAGGCGGCTGGGGGAGTAACCCGCCCGGTAGAGCAGGCTCCAGGCGGCGTCCCTGGCCGCGGTGCCCAGGTCCACGAGGGCGTAGGTGCCTTTAGGCATCTCGGGGCTCCTCCAGGCTCCAATCTTTCGAAGGTACAAATCCACAATGATGCCTCCACCTCGGTAGACCATGTGAAACCAGATGTTGGGGTATTGCGCAAGGGTCGCACTGGTTTGGGTTTCATCGCCCACTTCAAAGTCATTTACCTGAATACCCCTGGCTTGCATGCTAGGAATTAGCTCACTGTTGAGTTCATAAAGGCCATAACTTTCCTCCATGCTGTAACAGCGGGTATAGCGGTAGTCGCTAAGCGCCCCCAGTCCACAGGTGCTGCGCCTGATCCAGGGGACCGACTCGATGGCGCGGCTGATCTCCTCGAAGACCCGGTCCATGCCCTCGACACTTTGGATGTCCACAATCTCCCCCTGCATAAAATCGCTCCCTCGCTTTTGCGCCCTGCAACCGCCCAGGAGAAACAGAGCGATCCCTACACAACTCCACCTAAGCCACGGTGAAATCAAAATCATAAGTATCCCCGCTCTTTGCGCTTAGGATCAAAGTACTCAACCGCTTCTTGCCACAGCCTCACCGTGGCCTCGTCGGCGCGGGGGTGCTGGGCGTACCACAGGTCGGCCATCAAGCGATGCAGTTTCCGACGATTGGTCTGCAAAACTTCATCTTCAAGCCGCAGATACTCCCCCAGATAGGCGCTCTCCAAGTCCCTCAGCGCGGCGACGCGGTACGGGATGAGGGCTTTGGGGACGTGGTGGGGGTTGAAGGGGCCTCGCTCGGGAAGCTTCCCCCCGAGGATGGCCTCCAGCGTGCCGATCTCCCTGCGTACCGCCTCCGGCGTCGTGCCAAAGGCCAGGGTGAAGTTGAAGTTGAAGTGTGGCTTCCTCATCGCATGGCCGCGCTGACCAGCAGGGTGCCCCCCGCGCCGTGGGGGGTGTAGCCGAAGGTCAAGCGCATGGACTTGTAGGCAACGTTATCCTCAATAGCGTAAGTATCAACCGAACCGTTTTGTCGGTAGCTCATGACGTAGTTGGGGGGAAGGCTCCTCACCTCAGGGGGATCATTGGGGTCGGGTGGCGTAGCCCACAGCTCACCCCTGTAAGTAAATGCCCCGGTGGCGTAGCGCTTCCAGAACTCGTCTTTAGGGCCGGAAAAGTATCGTTCGGCTATGGCAGCAGCGAACTCCCTGGAGCTCATGCCCAGCTCGAGGCAGTACTGGTGGGGCTGGAGGGCACGGGCGCAGGTCTGTTCGGCCCTCTGCAGATCAGGAATCCTGTATCCCGCTCGAAACAACAAGGCCCAGGCGGCGTCCCTGGCCGCGGTGCCCAGGTCCACCAGGGCGTACGCTCCATCAGGCCCACTCTTTTGACCCCAGTACCCCTCGCCCTCGAGGGAGAGCTTCACATCGACCACGCTTCCCAAGTCCACCAGGGTGACGTACAGGTTGGGGTATTGCTCGATGTAGGCGTAGGTGCGGGTATCCCCGTCACCAACCTCGAAGTTCTCGACGGCGACACCACCGGCCCGCAGCGCAGGGACGAGGTCGGCGTTCAGGTCGTGGTGGGAGTGCTTGGACTCGTCGTAGTGATAGCAGCGGGAGTAGCGATAATCGGGCAGGTGGCCGCAAGGACCACGCTCCAGCCAGGCCACGGACTCGATGGCCCGGGTCAGCTCGGCGAAGACTCGGTCCATGTTGTCCATCTGGCGAATGTCCAGTTTCACTCCCTGCATGAACGACACGGTGGCCCCTCTCTTCAGGGCTTTGCAACCGCTGCCTGGTAGAAGCAAAGCCCCTAACAGCATTAAGACCAAGTTCAGCCTTGGTAGGTTCAAGCTCATCCGGGGGGCTCCTGAGCGGCACGGGTGCCCTTCTGGGCCGCCTGCCACAGCCTCACCGTGGCCTCGTCGGCGCGGGGGTGCTGGGCGTACCACAGGTCGGCGATGTGGAAGCGCAGCTTCGCCCGGTTGGAGTTTAGTACCTCTTTGTCCAGGTGCAGGAAACCGCCAAGGTACTTCCTCTCCAAGTCCCTCAGCGCGGCGACGCGGTACGGGATGAGGGCTTTGGGGACGTGGTGGGGGTTGAAGGGGCCTCGCTCGGGAAGCCTCCCCCCGAGGATGGCCTCCAGCGTGCCGATCTCCCTGCGTACCGCCTCCGGCGTCGTGCCAAAGGCCAGGGTGAAGTGGCGCAGGCACTGCGGGGTGTTGGGGATCTGCTCCAGGGCGTTGGCCTGCTTGAGGATGCCCTCAAGCCGGTCTACCAAGTAAGCCACGCCACCCTTCGCCGTGACTGCTTCAGGTGTGAGGGATCTGAGCTTGGGCTGCACCCACTCGACGAGGGCGTTGTAGCCGACGCTGTAGGCGTAGGCGGCGCGGAAGGAGGCGGTAGAAACGAGGGGCAGGAGCTTCTGCTTGGCGGCCTCGCCGCGCAGGATGGGGTCCTTCTGGCTGGGATGGACGGAGACGGCCACCGGGGTGACGCCGTCCTGGGCGGCGCTGGGCTCGTCGGGGTCCTGGCTGCCCAACCGGACGATGGCCTGCTGCTCGGGGGTGAGGTGCTGGGGGCCCAGGCTCTGAAGGGCCTCGGCCAGGGTGGGCAGGTTGTGGGTCTTGGTGGGGTCGAGGGCCTGGAGGGCTTTCCCTCGCCGGTAGGTGTGGACGCGGCCATCCACCAACTGCTGCCCAGCCATGGGCACCACGTCGTTGGAAACCCGCAGGTGCAGGGCCTGGAGCCGGGGGTTGGCCCGGCGCAACTTCTCCACGTCGGCCTTGCGGATACCGGGGGACTGGAAGGTGAAGACGTGGCGGAAGTGCTGGGGGTGATCGGCGGCGGCGATCTGGGCCAGGGCTCCGCCCAGGCTGTGGCCGCAGATGGCCATGGGGCCGGGGCTGGCCTGGCGGGCTTCCTGGATGACTTTGGCGATGACGTCCCGGTTGGCTTCGTACTGGCTGTAGCCGGTGTGCTCGCTGGCGAAGTCGGTGAGGGTGTCGAGATCGCTCTCCAACTCCTTGGTGAACTGGGCGGCGGACATGGTCTTGAGGTCGGCCGCCTTCATGAACGGCAGGTTGACCCCCTCGGTGCCGCGCATGGCCACGAAGGCAAAGGGGAAGCGGGCCCGGCCAGGGAGGGGCAGGAAGACCCGCATCTGGAAGCCCCACTCCCCCTGGATGGCGGGCAGGGCCCGGTAGCCGAAGGTGGCCAGCAGCCGAGCAGGGTTGGCGTTGCCCTGGCTCCCAGAGGGTTGGGGATAGCCCTTGGCGTCGGAGAGATCAAACTGGTTGGCGTAGGCCAGGCTGATGGCAAGTTGCTCGGCGAAGGCCGCGAGGGTCACCTCCTGCTGCGAGCCGAGGGCGGCCAGGCCCAGCCGGTTGAGCAACTGGGGGCTCAGGCCGGCCCACTCCAACTTGTATAGCTCGTTGAGCAGGGGGCGCCCCTCGCCCCGCTCATACTCCTCGGCTACGGCGCGCAATTGCTCATGGCTGAGGGGCGAAAGCAGCTTGGTAATCCTGAAGCCACGCTGATGGGCCAGTGCCTGTCGGACAGCCGCCACCAGATCGGAAATCACCTCACCCTGGCCGGCCTTCTCCTTGCGCTGCAGGACGGGCTGGAGCTGCACGGCAGCAGGGACAGGGGGAGCAGAGGCAGGCTGAGCTTGGGCCTCGACCCCGGCGACCCCAGCCTGTTGGTGATGTTCGCGACCTTGTTCCTGGTAGGCCCGCAGCAGGCTGGCCTTCAAGCCCTCGGCCCTTCCCAGGAAGCTGAGGACGGCCTGGAGCAGGGGCATTTGCGTGGCCGCTTCAGCTTTGTGAAGGGCGTGGGCTACTTCGGCAGCGCTCAGACCCTGCCGGTAGGCCGCGGCGAGGCGCTGGGGAATCCGGCGGTACGCCCCCCGCAGGGCCAGGGCGCTGCCCTCGTCCAGCCAGGGCCGCTCCTGGGCAGGAATGCGCACCTCGAGGCCCGGCAGGAGCCGGAGGGTATAGGCCGGACGGGGCACGAAGCCCTGCTCCACCCGCTGGGCCTGAAGCTCCAGCGTCTCGTCGGGGTCGAGGCCGGGCTTGACCAGGCCCCGGCTCTGCTGCAGGACGTGGGCGGCCTCGTGGGCCAGCAACTTCTGCCCTTCCAGGCTGTGGGGGTCGTAGGCCCCCTGACGGAAGAAGATGTCGTGGCCGGTGGTGAAGGCTTGGGCTCCCAGGGCCTCGCTTAGGCGGTGGGCTTCGTCGTCGGCGTGGATGAGGATCTTGGGCAGGGGGTGGCCCAGGTGTGCTTCCAGCCGCTGGTGCAGGGGGCCGGGGAGGGGGGTGCCCCGGCCCCGGCGCTGCTGGAGGCGGACGGCGAGGTCCTCGGGAGGCTCGAGGGCCTCCCCGAGCTGCCGCCGGTAGCGCTGGACTTCCAGGTGCAGCCACTCCCGCTCCAGGCGGGCTCTGTGGGGTGTCGCCGGTGCCTTTGCCTCAGCCCGCCGGTGGGGTGCGGGAGGAAGCGTGGATTCGGCTTCGTGTCCCGTACTGCTCGGGCGTGGGCGGTAGGGATATACCGGCTCCTTGGAGCGGTCATCATAGACGGGCATGGAGGGATTATACAAACTGGGTCCAAGTTATGCACGAGACCTTGCCTTAATAAACCCGCTATGATGCTCGTCGGTAGGGCTCGAGGTAGAGAACATGGCGCGTCGTAAAGTCAATTCCCTTTCCCGTCGCAAGGGCGACTCGAGTGGGTGGCGTCTGCTGTTGCTGGTCTTGCTTTTGGTCGGGGCCTGGCTGTATCAGCAGTGGCAGCGGAACCAGCCTCCTCCGGTTGTGGGGTCGGCTGCGGACGGGGCACAGATCGAGCTGTACCTGATGCCCGGCGACGGAGCGAAGGCCAAGGCCCGCCTGATCGGGCTCATCGGCTCGGCCAAGCGCCAGGTGGACGTGGCGGCCTTCGAACTCGAGGACCGCGAAATTGGCCAGGCCCTGCTCGAGGCAGCGGCTCGAGGGGTACAGGTGCGGCTTTACACCGACCGTGACTACCGGCGCGAGGCCAGGGAAAGCCTGCGGGCTGGCGGGCGGGGTGGCCGCGAGCGCTGCGAGGAGGTGCAACAGGTTGCCGTCTGCTACGACGACCGCGAGGCGCTGATGCACCACAAGTTCGTGCTCATCGACGAGGTGGGGGTCTGGACCGGCAGCACCAACCTGACCTGGAACGCCTTCGAACGCAATAACGAGAACAGCCTGTTCTTTCCCCTGCCGGGGCTAGTACAGGCTTACAGGGGTGAGTTCGAAGCGCTCTGGGGCGGTAAGCCTGAGGGACGGGGGGCTCCTGCGAGCTTCATCCTCGGCCCTACCGAGGGCGAGGTGTACTTCAGCCCTGCCGGCGGGGATGCTGGCCACGCGGCCTTGCTCAAGACCCTGAGCCTAGCCCGCAAGGAGGTGCTGATCGCGGCCTACGTCCTCACCGACCGTCGCTTCGTGGAGGGGCTGGTGGCCCTCAGGCGCAAAGGCGTGCGGGTGCGGGTGGTGATCGACGCGCGCAACCTCGTCAACTCCCTCGACGAGGAGATCAAGCGTGCGGGCATCGAAGTGCGCAAGGACGGCAACCCCTACACCCAGCACAACAAGGTCATCGTGCTCGACGATACCTGGGTGGTCACCGGCAGCTACAACTTCTCGGCCTCGGCCTACCGTTCCAACAACGAGAACCTGCTCATCCTCAAAAGCCCCGAGCTGGCTGCGCGTTACCGGAAGGAACTCGAGGCCATCTGGCGGGTGGGGGAGCCGCTGTAAGGGTTGATGGCTGATAGCCAAACGCAAAACGCGAAACGCCCTTTCTTCACCCCCCTTAGCAAGGGGGCGAGGGCCGGGGTGGGGTTCCCACGAGCCGCAAACCTTTCGCTGACCGCTGACGGCTCATCGCTTCCCGCTTACACCCTGCCCCTCATCGCTATACACTCTTACCGGAATGGTGCTGGACCCTGCCCGCCTGCCGACCCTGATCCTGGCTTCGCAAAGCCCCCGTCGCGCCCAGCTTCTGGAGCGCCTGGGGTTGCCCTTTCAAACCCGTCCGGCCCACCTCGACGAGGAAGCCTCCAACTACCTCGCCCCCGAAGCGCTGGCCCACGCGCTGGCCCTGCACAAGGCCCAGGCGGTCTGGCGAAGCGGGGAGTGGGTGGTCGCCGCCGATACCGTGGTGGCCCTGAACGGGGTGCTGCTGGGCAAACCGGTCAGCGTGGCCGAGAACAGGGTTTTCCTGAAGCGGCTCTCGGGCCAGACGCACACGGTTTTCACCGGGCTGGCCCTTATCCTGCCCGAGGGCAGGGCTGTGGCCCTGGTAGACGCCGCCCAGGTGCGCTTCCGGCGGCTGGAGGACTGGGAGATCGAGTGGTACGCCTCGAGCGGGGAGGGGCTGGACAAGGCGGGGGGCTACGGGGTGCAGGAGCGGGGAATGGTGCTGGTGGACAGGATCGAAGGCGATTTCTACACGGTGATGGGGCTGCCGGTGCGGCGGCTGTGGCAACTCCTGGCCGAGGAGGGCTATTTCTCCGGTGGGAAAGGCGGAGCAGCTTGAGAGAAACCATCCTCCGCCGGCTGTTGTTCGTGGGGTTGCTGGGGCTGGCGCTGCTGGCCTCGAGCCTCACCCGCCAGCTAGCCCCCGCCCTGCCGGCTGAGTTCTCTGCCCGAACCGCACCGATCTTCGGCCTGGGCTACCGGCTGGGCTCCAACCTCCACGCCGCCCTCGCCGCGCTCTACGACCGCCGCGACCTGCGTGCAGAGAACCGGGCCATGCGGCAGGAGATCGCCACCCTGCGGCTGGAAAACGCCCAGTTGCGCGAAGAGAACCGCCGCCTGAGTGCAGCTTTGCAGGTACGTGAGCAGAAGGCTCTGGGGGCCAAGGCCATCGCTCCCGTGATCGACGAGGACCTCTCGGGCCTATACCGCCGCCTGATCATCGGGCTGGGCGAGAAGGACGGGCTCAAAGTGGGCGATCCGGTGGTGGCCACGGGCTCGGCGGGCTTGGTGGGGGTGATCGTGAGCGTCACTCCCAAAGAAGCCGTGGTGCGCACCCTGGTGGATCCCGAGTCGCGGGTGGCGATCCTGCTGCCGGGAAAGCGGGGCCGAGGAATCGCCTTTGGACAGCCTCCCCGATTGCTCAGGGTCGAGCTTTCCCCCGATGCTGAGGTCAAGGTGGGAGACCGGGTGGAATCCGGGGCCTTCCAGGGGCTCTATCCCCGTCTGCCGGTCGGCGAGGTGGTCGAGGTGTTGCCTCTCAAGCCGGGAGCGCTGAAGCGAGTGGTCATGGTCAGACCCTTGGTGCAGTTCTCGCTGCTGGAGGAAGTGATGGTGTTGCGCTCCCTCTGAGCGCCACTAAAGGGCAAATCTAATATCGTTGTGCTTGGCATATGCGCGCGGCCATTCTGATCCTCCTTACCTTCTTGCTGCAGGGCCTGGTTTCCGGTCTGATGCCGGCTGAGCTTGCCCCGCCCGACCTGCCCTTCCTGGCAGCGCTGGCTTTGGCCAGCTTCTATCCCATCTACGTGGGCCTGCCGCTGGCCTTTGCCGTCGGAATGCTTCAGGATTTGCTCTCCGCCGGGTATCCTGGATTGCACACGGTGGGGCTGCTCTGCGGGGTCTATGTCTACTACCGCTTCTCCCGCAGCTTTCACCCCGACGAACTTCTGGGGCAGATCACCATTCTGGGAGGGAGTTTTCTCGCCAAGTGGCTGGGCTATGCCTTGATCGGATACTGGTTGCGCGGGGGGCCGTTCGGCTTCGCGGCCCTCACCGGGGTCTTCGCATCGGAGATCATCCTCACCCTGGGCCTGGCGCCGTTCTTGCTAAGCTGGGCCCGTGGCGTGCTGGGGGAGAGGCGCCGTGAATAATCGCATCTGGCTTTTGCTGCTAGTTGTCTACGCCGTGCTGGGCCTCTACACAGCGCGGCTGTTTCAGCTCCAGGTGGTTCGTTACGAAAAGTACGCCACCCGCAGCCAGGGCAACTACCTGCGCACCGAGACGCTGCTGGCTCCCAGGGGCCGTATCTTTGACCGCAATGGCAAGATGATCGCGGGCAACCGCCTGACCACCGACCTGGTCTACTCCGGGGGCGAAATCCTCTTCAAGGAGCGCATCCTGCGGCTGCTGGGGCTCAAGGAACTGCCGGAGGTGGGCCAGGAACCGGTCACGCTCAAGGCCAACCTGCCCGAGAACCTGGTGCTGACGCTGGCTGAACTCACTGCCGGACAGGACAACCTGCAACTGGTGGAGCGCCTCGAGCGCACCTATCCCCGCCCCATCTCCGGTCCGGTGCTGGGCTACGTGCTCTTCGCCAACAAGCAGGAAGTCGAGGATGAAGGCTACGACCCGCGCGAGCTGGTGGGGCGCACCGGCCTGGAGGCGGCGCTGGAGAAGTACCTGCGCGGTCAGAGAGGCCAGCGGGTGGTGGAGAAGAACGTGCGCGGAGAGCGGGTCAGTGAGCAGATCACCAAGGAGCCCGTGCCCGGCCAGGATGTCTACCTCACCATTGACATTGAACTCCAGCAGGTGGCCGAGCGGGTGCTGAAGGAGAGTCTGGACAACATCAACAAGGGGCGCAGAAAGTATCGCTTGCCGCTGGAGAGCGTGGTCAAGGGAGCCATCGTGGCCGTGGACCCCCGCACCGGCGAGGTCTTGGCCATGGCCAGCGCCCCCAGTTTCGACTCCGCCCTATTCGCCCGCTACCCCCGCACTCCCGAGGACAACAAGAAGATCGCGGCCTTCAACTCCGACAAGTCCCTCCCTACCCTCAATCGCGCGGTCACGGCCTATGCGCCGGGCTCGACCTTCAAGCTCGCCAGCAGCAGCTACTTCATCGAGAAGACCGGCGTCACCCCCAACACCGTGTTCACCTGCAGCCCTTACATCAAGTACGGCGGCATCCGCAAGAACTGGTACGCCGGCAACATGGGTCCCATGACCGTGCGGGAGGCCATCGCCCAAAGCTGCAACACCTGGTACTACCAGGCGGCCATCGCTGCCGACCCCTACAAGACCGTAGACGGCATCGCGGAGTGGGCTAACAAGCTGGGGATAGGCCGTGCGACTGGCCTCGAGATCGCCGAGGATAAGGGTTTTCTCCCCACGCGCAGGTGGAAGGAAGAGACCTTCAAAGAACCGTGGTACCCCGGCCAGTCGCTCTCGGTGGCCATCGGTCAGGACGCGGTGGAGGCCAGCCCGGTGCAGATCGCCCGGATGCTCGCCACCATCGTCAACTCGGGCCGCCAGCCCGAACTGCACCTGGTGCGTAGGATCGGCAGCCGGGCCGTGCAGCCGCGCTTCACCCAGATCGAGGGCAAGTACTGGTCGGTGCTTCAGGAAGGCATGCGCAAGACCGTGACCTGGGGCACTGCCCGCCCGGTGATGGGGTCGCTCGAGGTGCCTACTGCGGGCAAGACCGGCACCGCCGAGAACGGCATGAGCTACCGCAAGGGCTACGGTTACACCCACGCTTGGTACATGGGCTACGGGCCCGCGGTACCCGGCGACCCCAGACCACCCCTGGTGGTGGTGGCCTTCTTCGAAAATGGCGGGGAGGGGTACAACGTAGCCCTGCCCGCGGTCAAGCGGGTCATGGAGGCCTACTGGAAGATCGGTGAGTTCAAACCTAGGCCACCGGAACCTGAGACTCCGCCAGCGCCCGTGCCGGAGTCTGGCCCTTCGAACGCTGTACGGTGAACGCCGATGGCCAAAGTGCGCCAAACGCTAAACGCAAGACGCCGTTCGATCGGGCTTCTGGGCTTTCGACGTCGGGCGCCTCGCATACGACTTAGGACGTACGACCCTGACGCTCAGGGTCTTATGCTTTGCCTTTTCCCCCCGACAAAGGTATAACTTTCCCAGATGCGTATCCGAGCCACCCTCAACGGCCTTTCACTCCGTCTCGACGGCAACGAGACCCCGGAGGCCCTGCGCAAGGCTCTGGCCGAGGTGCCCGAGTTGCCGCTGGAGGTCGAGGTCTCCGGGGAGATCGGGGTGGAGGTGTTGGAGGTGCTGTGCGAACTGGGGCGCGAGCGGGGCCTCAACCTGCGTCCTCCGAGGGGGGAGCGCTTCATCCCGTACACCGAGGTGGTGAGCCAGACTTTGCGTGCTGGGCAGCGCGTCGAGTCGCCCGGAACGGTGGTGGTGCTGGGGGATGTCAACTCAGGTGCCGAGGTCATCGCTGGGGGCGACGTGATCGTGGTGGGGAAGCTGCGTGGCCTAGCCCACGCCGGAGCCGGCGGCAACGAGGAGGCCACCATCTGGGCTACGGTCTTCGAGGCCAAGCAGATTCGCATCGCTCATCACGTGGCCCAGGCTCCCGACGA
Organism: Calidithermus roseus; assembly: GCF_003574095.1. Lineage (GTDB taxonomy): Bacteria > Deinococcota > Deinococci > Deinococcales > Thermaceae > Calidithermus > Calidithermus roseus. Next base: position 18,881 of record NZ_QWLA01000008.1, on the reverse strand, counting down.
TCCCCACACCGCCAGGAGCCCGGAGCGGGCTAGGGTAGCCGAGGGGCGAATCGTGCTCGAGCCCTGGGGGAAGCGCTAGGTGTCGAACGCCATAGGGACGACCGACAGGTCGTCCCTATACGCTCCGCCCTGGCACTCCCCGCTAGCGTCAAGGGTCTAGGGCCAAGGCGTCTTGCGTTTGGCGTCTAGCGCTCGGCCATCGACCATCGACCACTGAACCGGATTCAAAAAGATAATCATCCAACCCAAAGATTCCCAAAGGCTATCTTTTTGAATCCTAGAGCACTCCCTTCGGTCGGGTTGATTCGTCACCATTCGGTGACGAATCAACCGAATCTGGTATGACGCTCATCGCTGCCCTAGCTTGATGGTCAACACGTCGCCGCAGCTAATGCTGGGGCCCACGGCCTGCGGGCTGTTGGCGTGCACGTTTACGTAGGTGGTGCCCTTGGGGTAGGTGGGGACCTGGGCGGCTGGGATGCGGGTGTAGGTGAGGGCGGTGCCGTCGGGGCCGGCCATGGCGTCTTTGAGGCCGAGGATCTTGTTGCCGTTCTGGGCTTTGCAATTGGCGTCGCCTGCGTCGTTGAAGTGGATGTGGTTGGCGTACATCCCCGAGTTTGGCTTGAGCCCCTCCAGCCGCAGCCACACCTCGAGGTCCCCGTTGGGGAGGGTGATCAGCACCGCCGATCCCTTGACTCCGCTGTTGCCCATCGCGCTCAGGTCGGTATAGCGCACATCGGCTTTGGTGTCGTGGGCGGCCAGGGCCCCCACAGCCAGCAAGCTCGTGATTGCCAGAAACATCCATTTCCTGTTCATACTTGTCCTCCAGCCAGCCGTACGTGGGGTTGGGCCGGTTTGGATTGCCCCTGTTGGAGTACACCAGGCTCGAGGGCCGGGTGGTGTAGTGGTTCGAGCTACACGCTAAGTGCGGGTGTATGCAGCCTCGATCTGTAAACGCGTGTAGGTTTTATACCTGGTCTAGGCTAAGCCTACGGGAGGATCAACCTATGGAAAGCCCTAGCCTCGAGCTTCCATCCGGCTCCGTGACCTGTGTGCCCCAGCACCTGCTCCAGGAGCAACCCAGCACTACCCCCCACGAGCAAAGCCGCCTGTGGGAGGAGGTGCTCGAGCTCTACGACGTGGAGAATGCCGAGTAGCCGAACCGATGGGTGGGCGGGTCTTCGCAGGCCCGCTCAGCTTCGTTTGTATCGCCTTGGGTAGTTTTCTCCTATGTTTCTAAGTTTCCTCGAGTATACTGTCTTATCCCCGAAGCCGTCGAGGAGAACGAATGACTGAAGAACAACACCTGCGTGAGTACACCAAAGTCCTCAAAGCCCACCTACCCCGCCACTTTTTCGAGCCCGTCCCTGCCAGGATGATCTACCTGCCGATCTTCCTGGCCCTGTTTGCTTTGTGCGCCTGGGGCATCGTGGCCACCCCATATATACTGCTCAAGTTGCTCTTATCCTTCGGGATCGGCTATGCCTTCGTCGGAATGGGTTTCCTGGCGCACGAGATTCTTCACGGGGCGGTCACCAAGAACCCCGTGCTGCGCTCCGTCACCGGCACTATCGCCTTCGTGCCGCTGATGGTGGGCGCGCGGCTGTGGCGCAAGTGGCACAACGTCGAGCACCACGGCAACACCCAACACCCGCACGACGACCCCGACGCCATGGGGGCCCTCGAGTCGGCCATTCAGCGACCCCTCGTGAAGTGGATGTTCAAGCAACTCCCGGCGCTACGGAGCGCGTTCTTATTCTTCTCCTTCACCTTCTGGTTTACCCTGCACGCCCACATGATGCTGCGGCGCTTTCTCCCCGACTTCAAGCCCAACGAGCGTCCGGTGGTGGTCTTCCAGGCCATCCTGCCGGTGCTGGTGTGGTTGGGAGTGCTGCTGCTGGTGGGGCCGCTCAACTTCGTGTTCGTGTTCGTGCTGCCCTGGCTGATGGCCAACTTCATCGCCATGAGCTTCATCGCCACCAACCACCTCCTCAACCCCATCACCCAGACCAACGACCCCCTGCTCAACAGCCTCACCGTCCGCAACCCACGCTGGCTCGAGTGGCTCACCCTGGGCTTTGGCTACCACATCGAACACCACGTCTTCCCGGTGCTCTCCCCCAAATACGCCCACGTCGTCGCGGCCAAGCTCAAGGAACTTTGGCCTGAGCGCTACAACGAGCTGCCCCACTGGAAAGCTCTGCTCTACCTCTGGAAGACCCCCCGCCTCTACCGCGACCACCGCAACCTGATCGAACCCACCACTGGCAGGCTCTTCGGCACCTTGGGCTTTGGCCTCAACGACAGCAAGGTTTTCCCCAATAGGGCCAGGGTAGCCAAATCCCGCAGAAAGGCTGCTGATAGCCGCACGTCGAATGCCGAACGCTAAACGCCAAAGGTGCGTGCTTCCCGACCTTGGTCTTTAGGGTTAGGCTATCTTCCATGCGGATTCTGGTTGCCAACGACGACGGCATTTTCTCCCCCGGCATCAAGGCTCTGGCCTTTGCCCTGCGCGAGTTGGGTGAAGTCAACGTGGTAGCCCCCGACGTGGAGCAGTCCGGAGTAGGTCACAGCATCACCTTCCGACGACCCCTGCGCTTCAAGCACACGGCCTCAGCGGGCTTTGGTGAGGTTCCCGCCTACCGTGTGGACGGCACTCCTGCCGATTGCGTGGTGCTGGGCAGCAACCTGCTGGGCCGTCCCGACCTGGTGGTCTCGGGGATCAACATCGGAGTCAACATGGGGCTCGACCTGACCCACTCCGGCACGGTGGCAGCGGCCCTCGAGGGGGCTTCCTTGGGCATCCCCTCCATCGCCTTCAGCCTCGATGCTTCGGGTGAGGAACTGCGCTTTGAAGAAGCGGCAAAGCACGCGCTGAGGATTTCTCGTTGGGTGCTGCAAAATGGTCTCCCGCCCAAAACTCTGCTCAACGTCAACTTCCCCAACCGTCCCCCGCGGGGAATCCGCATCACGAAGCTCTCCACCCACCGCTACGAAGACTCGGTAGTCGAGCGCCACGACCCCGACGGGCGACCCTACTACTGGGTGGCGGGCAAGCCTACGGCTGAACTCCAGGAAGGCACCGACTTCTGGGCGGTGCAGCACGGCTTCGTCTCGGTCACGCCGGTGAGCCTGGACTACACCGCATACGGCTTCCTCGAGCAGCTAGGAAGCCTGGCGGAGGGATGAGGCGGGCTTGCGAGGGCTATAGTAGCCTACGCATGAAAGGCAACTCGGCCACCAGGGTCAGGATCAGGCCCACGACCACCCAGGCCACCATCCCTGCGAGGGTTCCTCCCGTGCGCCTGCGCAGCCAGCCCAGGAATACCCCAGCCCCTGCCCCCAGCAGCGTGGGGCCGAAAATTGCCAGCCCCGAGAGCAGGGGCAGCATGTAGGTCGAGAGTTCACGGTAGCGCTCGCGCAGGGAAAAATTAGCTGCCCCTCGCAACACCGGCTCCATCATCGCCAGACCGAGGAAGCTGATGTAGATGTTGGGGAATTCCCCCAACCCCAGAGCTTTGCGGATGAGGCCATAGATGGCTATGATCGCCAGCAGCACGATGCCAGCCCATACGCCCTCGATCCAGTCTTGTCGCGCGCCCAGGTGCAAGTTGGCCAGGCCGATGCGGGTGTAAGCGATGAGAAAAGCCACCGCGCCCAGCAAGAGGTAGAACATCGGGCGCACGGTCTCGGCCTGGACTGGGGTAAAGGCCGCCAGCCAGTTTCCGTAGAGGAAATATCCGATGCCTGCGGTCAGAGGACCGGCGATCAGGGGGGCCAGGATCAGCCAAGCGTGGACCGTGCCGGGTCCGAGGCGGAACTGGCTGTCGAGTTCGACAGTGCGCATGGGCTCGATGCGGCTCTCCCCGATGAGGATCAGCGCCAGGTAAAGGACGAAAACCGCCAGCCAGGGCCAGATGTGAGCCAGCACCTGCGTAGGCAGGCTCATCTGCTGGCTGAGCAGGCTCAGGTAAGCTCCACCGCGCTCGAGATCGCCCCTGCCGTAGTAGATGGCGCTGAGCAGCTTGAGGGCTTGGGTATATTCGTCGTCCAGGCGGCTGAAGCGGGAAAGGGTTGGCTCGAGCACCTCTGCGGCTTCCTGCAGACGCCCTGCACTCCACAACAACTCGCCCCTGAGCAACTCTTCGCGTGGGCTATCCCGCAACAAGAAGAGGCCCTCGGTAGGCTGGCCCAGCCGCTGGGCCATGCGCCCGGCGCCCAGCCGCCCCTCCAGCAGCCGATCAGCCCGGCGGTAGGCGTTGTAGGCTTCCTCATAGCGCCCCAGGGTTTCGAGGGCGACTCCCTGATAGAGGTAGGACTCGGGGTCGCGGTTGTTGGGCAGAATCCTCAGGGCTTCGGCGGCTCGCCCCCGCAACAGCAGCAGCCTCGCCTGCAACAGCTGCAAGGTGGCGTTGTCCGAGCCGACTATTCCCCGAAGCTGCTCGAGGCTTTGCTCGGCCTCGGCGACGCGCTTCTCGTCGAGGTTGATGCGGATCAGGAGCTCGAGGCTAGGCACGTGTTGGGAATTGGCGGTGAGGGCCAGTTCGCAGGTGGCTTTGGCGCTGCTCAGGTCGCCGCGCGCATATAGGCTTCGACACTGGAAAAAATAGTCATCGGCTCCCAGTTGGGCTAAGGCAAGACTGCCCAAAAACAGCATCCAGAGCCCAATTCCGGCGAGCATACGGGGGGCCAAAACCATGCGGTAAGTCTACCATGTAACGCTAAGCGTTCCGGGCTGTGACGAACCACGCTGGAGGGTCGTAACTCTAGGTGGGGAAGGAAATCCTTGAACCGGGTAAACTTCTGTGGAAAAACACATTTGCATGGAGTAAGTTAAATCGTCACTGTTATCGGCACTCAGTGGAGGTAGTCAGAGATGAAGCGATGGATCGTGCTTGGCATGGGGGTGTTGGGGCTGGCTGTAGTCCTGGCCCAGACCCCCGCATCCGTGGGAAAGCTGATCGACGAGGGCAAACTGCAAGCGGCCTATACCGAAGCCCTCAAGCTGGGTAATGCGGGCTACGTGCTGGCGGCGAAGGCCGCGAGTTACTATGCCGGATACCAGGCTGCCGACAAGGAAAAGGGTTCGTGGTACGACAAGGCCGAGGAGGCGGCCAAGAAGGCCATTCAGGCCGACCCCGACGACCCCGAGGCCTATTTCGAACTGGCCCGCGCCCATGGCCGCTTGGCCCAGTTCCGTGGCATCCTGGACAGCCTCAACCTGGCCTCGAGCGTGCGCGACAACCTCAACAAGGCCCTCAAGCTCAACCCCAATCACGCTGGGGCCAAAGTGGCCCTCGCCCTGTGGCACCTCGAGCTGACCCAGAAGGGCGTGGGCTGGCTCTACGGCGCCAACATGGGGCAGGTGGTGCCCCTGTTCGAGGAGGCCATCAAGCTCGAGCCCCAGACCATCATCCACCGTGTAGAGTACGCCACCGCACTCGCCCGGATGAACCGCAAGGCCGAGGCTATCAAGCAACTGGAGTTCGCCCTTTCCCTCCCGGCCAAGACCTACGCCGACCAGAAGGATCAGGAGCGAGCCAGAAAACAGCTCGAGGAGCTGAAGTAGCCTGAAATACGTGATAGTCGATAGCTGGGGTGTTTAGCTTTCAGCCCTGGGCATGGGCAGCCTCAGCCCAAGCCAGCGGCTCGACAGGCGCAGGGCGATGGTGGTGAGGGCGCCCAGCACCAGGGCTAAGGCGGCCAGGTCGGGCAGGAAGCGGTAGATCGCGTAGACCAGCGCGGCCCCCCCGGCGGCGGCGGTGGCGTAGAGGTCGCGGTTGCGGTAGAAGATACCGGGGATTTGCCCGGTGAGCAGGTCGCGCAGCACGCCCCCACCCACTCCTGAAACCGTCCCGGCGAATACGCAGCCCCAGAAGCCCAGCCCGAAGGTGAAGCCGCGCTCGGCGCCCAGCGCCGCGAAGATGCCCAGTCCCAGGGTGTCGAGGTAGTAGATGGGGCGCTCGAGCCGCTCCACCCGGCGGTAAAAGCGCCACACCAGCAGCGAGACCACGAACACCACCCACAGCACCGCCTCGTTGCGGAAAGCCTGCGGCGGCAGCGAGCCCACCACGATGTCGCGGATCGAGCCTCCGCCCACCGCCGTGACCCCCGCCAGCACCAGCACGCCTACCAGATCGAAGCGCTTTTGCACTCCCATCAGCGCGCCCGAGGCCGCGAAGGCCAGCGTGCCCAGCCAGCCCAGCCATTCCAGCACCTGCCAGGGGTTCACAGCGCCTCGAGCAAGGCCATGCAGCGGGCCTGGACGTGATCGGGAGCCAGGCCCTCGGAGGTCTTGAAGGTCAGCCCCACCCGTTCCTCGGGCAGTGAAAGCAACTCGGCCAGGCGGGCCTGGATGGTGGCGCGGTGGGGGCTGAGCTTGGGTCGGTCGAGGGTGACCACCCCGCTGAGTTGGCTCACGCGGTAGCCCGCTCGAGCCACCCGCTCCAGTACCGCCTCCAGGATTACCCGGCTTTGCAGATCCTTCCACCGCGCGTCGGTGTCGGGGAAGAGGACCCCGATGTCGCCCAGGGCGCAGGCCGAGAGCAGCGCGTCGCACAGGGCATGCAGGAGCACGTCGCCGTCGGAGTGGGCCCGCGCGCCGCGCTCGGAGGGGATGTGGACGCCGCCCAGCCAGAGGGCGCGACCGGGCTCGAGGCGGTGAGTGTCTTCGCCAAAACCAATTCGCATGGTTCTCATTGTCCGGGGTTGGCGGTTTGAGGTCCAGTATCATCCCGAATGACCCTTGACGCTCGCCCCCTCGAGCCTGAAGACTCTTTTCATGGCGATCTACATGGTCTACGACGATGCTCTGAGGCTGATGCAGCAGTGGACGCCCTCCGAAAGCCTGCGCCGCCACATGATGGCGGTGGAGGCGGCCATGCGGGCTTATGCCCGGCACTTCGGCGAGGACGAGGAGAAGTGGGCCATCACCGCTATCCTTCACGACTTCGACTACGAGAAGGAGCCCGAGACTCACCCCTACAAGGGGGTCGAGCTGCTGCGCAAGATGGGCTATTCCCCCGAGATCTGCGAGGCCATCCTGGGCCACGCCGACGTGCCCGAGCACCCCCGCACCACCCTCATGGCCAAGGCGCTGTTCGCCGTGGACGAACTCACCGGCCTGATCACCGCCGCCGTCTACGTGCGCCCCGACAAGAGCATCCTGGGCCTTGAGCTCAGCAGCCTCAAGAAGAAGTTCAAGGACAAGGCCTTCGCCGCCCGCGTAGACCGTGAGGGCATCGTGCGCGGAGCCGAGGAACTGGGCGTGGACCTCGACACCCACATGCAATTCGTCCTCGAGGCCATGAAGGCCGATGCCCGGCGGCTCGGTCTGGCGGGTAGCTGAAGCCGGCTTCGCAAAGATCGGCGAGCGGCGTCTTAGAGAAGGCGCACCTCGAGCACGGTCTGGCAGGCTTGCTCGAGGCTGGTGGCCTGGGCTTGCTGGTAGATCGCCTCGGCGTCTGCTCCCAGGACTTCCCTGGCCTTCTGGAGGTGCTCCTGGAGGGCCTGCTGGGTTCCCGGTGGCAGTTTGGTCGGGCGTTCCTGGTCCCAGCGCTCCAGCACAGCCGCGATTTGCAGAGCCTGAGCCGGCAGGTGCAGACCCAGCAGGGCCTGCGCGCAGCTTGCGAGCACCTGAGCTAGCGAGGCTAGTTGTCCCATCTGGCGGAAGAGAAGCAGGCTCTCCACCAGCAGCGGCCAGGCCTCGAGGGGGCGGGCGGTCTTGAGCAAGCGGTCGGCGATGTTGGCGAGGGCGTTGGCGATGCCCTGCTGATCCTTGAGCCGCCGTTTGATCTCCAGGCTCTCGTACAGCCAGCGCACAGCCTCCTCGTGGTCTTCGCTGACTATCGCCAGGTTTCCCAGAGCGTAGGCTGCGCCCTTTTCATCGCCGATTTGCCGCTTGATCTCGAGGCTGCGCAGGAAGTAGGTGCTGGCCGCCCGGTCCTGTCCCTGTAGCCCGTAGACGATGCCGATGTCGTTGAGGGTGGTGGACTCGCCGTAGCGATCCCCGATTGCCTGTTTGAGGGCCAGCGATTCCTCGAACGCTGCCAGCGCTTGTGCGAACTCGCCCGATTCACGCAACAGCAGCCCCTTCATGTGCAGGGCCTCCGCCAGCAACTGGGGGTCTTGCAAGGCACGACTGGTCTGGAGGCTTTGCTCCAGCAAGTCCTTGCTCTGTTCCCACTGCCCCAGGTTCTTGAGCTGAAGGGCCAGCGACTGCTGGGTTCGGGCCTGCACCGCCGGGGGCACCTGATGCGGCATCTCCAGAAAAACCCGGTGCCAATGGGCAGTCTCGCGATAGAAGCCGTGCCAGGCATAGAAATTACTGAGCCAGGTGGCCATCTGCTGGCCCTGGGTGGCCCAGCCCAGACGCTGCATGGTGGAAAAAGCCAGCCGCAAGTTGTCGAACTCGAGTTCGATGCGCCGCACCCAGCGGCTTTGCTCGGGGCCCTGCAAGGCGGGTTCGGCCTGCTGCGCCAGACTCCAGAAATACTCGGCGTGAGCGGCCAGGCTGGGCTCGAGAGCTTGGGGAGGAAGCTTTTCGTGGGCAAACTGCCGCAGCAACTCGTGCATCAGATAGCGCCCGCTGTGGTGGGGGTCGCGCTGCACGAGCGAGAGGTTGACCAGCCCTAAAAGGCCCGAGACCGAGGCCCCGGCCACCTGCGCGGCTCCTTCGCGGTCGAAGCCGCCCCGGAAGACCGACAGCCGCGCCAGGACCTGCTGCTCCTCGGGGTGCAGCAGTTGCCACGACGACTCGAACACTGCCCGCAGTGAGCGGTGGCGCTCGGGACGGACTTCGTCGCCCTCGGGCGAGTTCAGGAAGCTCAGGTTTTTCTCAATCTCCTCGGCAATCTCGCCCAGGCTGAGCACCTTGGCCCAAGCCGCGGCCAGCTCCAGTCCCAGCGGCAACCCCTCCACCACCCGGCAGATGCGGCGGGCGGCCTCGAGCTCGGAGGGGCTCGGGCGCAGGCCGGGGTTGACCCGCTGGATAGCTTGCAGCAGCAGCCGCATGGCCGCCGAATCACCCCCGTCCTCGCCCAGCGCCAGCCCCTCCAGCGGCAGCGCCCACTCCTCCGGCAGGCTCAGCCGCTCGCGCGAGGTCACCAGCAGGGTGAGTTTGGGCAGAGCCTGCAGCAGAGCGCGCAGGAACTCGCCGGCCTCGAGCAGTTGCTCGAAGTTGTCCAGCACCCACAGCACCTGGCGGCCCGCGAAGTGCTGCACCAGGCTTTCCTGGAGGTTGCCGGAAGCCTTGAGCCCGAACTCCTGGATGAGACGGCCCGGCAACTCCTCGGCTTCATCCAGACCGGCCAGGGAGACGAAATAGGCCCCGTCGCGGTAGAGGTGGGCCACCTCGAGCGCCGCCTGCATGGCGAGGTGGGTCTTGCCCATGCCCCCCTGGGCCACCAGCGTCACCAGGCGGCGCTCGCGCAGCAGCCGCTTGAGCTCCAGCAACTCGCCATCGCGCCCGATGAGGCTGTGCTTGGGGACCGGCAGGCTCGGTATGGATGGGGCTTCGGCCTCCCTCAGCCTCTGGGCGTAGTCGGGGCTGAGGCTGTAGCCCTTGCTACCCACGCGCAGAACCCCGCTGCGCTCGGCCTGCTCGAGCCGATCCAGCAGGGGTCTGGGCCAGCCTCCCGATTCCTGCCACAGCCACCGCACGAAGTCCTCGGGGGCCTCCCAGCGCAGGCGGCTGCGCAGCAGGACGCGGGCCGACTCAAGCGAGAGGGCTCGCAACTCGACCTCCTCGACCAGCGCGGGCACGGGCCACTCGGCGTCCCCTCCGCCGACGGCCACGCCCATCACCGGCCCCTGGGGGTCGCTCAGCAGCTCGGCGATCACCTTGCGGCTGGCCACATCGAGCTCATCTGGCCGGTCCACCAGCCACAGCAGTGGGCCTTCCAGCGCCCTCAGGGCAGCGTTGCCCTGCCGGATCACCGCCTCGGTGAGCTCGAGGCCCACGCCGTCGAGCAGCGCCCCGTAGGGGTGGGTGGCGTAGGCCCGGCGGCCCGTGAGCCAGAAGGTCCGGTAGCCCAGCAGCCGGGCGTGGCGCTGGGCTTCCTCGAGGAAGCGGGTGTGCCCGGCCCCACCGGGCCCCACCGATCGCAGCAGCCCCCGGCGGTGTTTGGGCAAGGTGCGCAGGAAGTGCTGCAGGCCGAGTTGGGCGGCTTCCCGCTCGAGCCAGCGCGTCTGCTGGGTCTCGCCCTCACCCTGCGCCTCCACCAGGCGGGCACGTCCTTGGCGCTTGGCGGTGAGCAGGTACTGGTCGGCCCGTTCGAAGAGCGCTTCGGGGGTGTCGGCTCCGGCCCGGCTGGTCGCCAGCCCGATGCTCAGGGTGAGGGAGAGGGGTGGATCACCCGCGAAGGGCCGCGACTGGACTACCTCCATCAGCCGCTCGGCCAGCAAGGTGGCCTGGGCCTGGTCGGTGCCCGGTAGCAGCAGCACGAACTCGTCGCCGCCGTAGCGAAACAGGCGGTCGCCTGTCCGGATCGCGCCCTGGATGCGCTCGACCAGCTCCCGCAGGATGGCGTCACCGCGCGGGTGGCCGAAGGTGTCGTTGATGCTCTTGAAGTGGTCGAGATCCAGGATCAGCAAGGCGGTCTCGTCGCCGCTGAACTGCGCCTCGTTGAGGGTAGCCTCGAGGGTGGGGAATAGCTCAGCCCGGCTCAGCGCTCCCGTCAGAGGGTCGAGCTGTGGCGAGATCATGGGCGGCCCCCGAACATGACTAGAGCCATTTTACGGGCAAAAGAACCGAAGCCCTATCGAGCCTATGGCATCATAAGCCCGTGGATTGGATACAACCCTACATCGGCCAGATCAGTTTCGGCGGTATTGCGGGCTTCGCCACCGGCTACGCCATCAACAAGGTGGGCAAATTTGTAGCGGTGGCCTTCGGGATCATCTTCATCGTGGTACAGGTGCTGGCTTCGATGGGCTATATCAGCGTTGACTGGACCCGCATACAGCGCGACGTGGAGCCGCTGTTTCAGCAGGAACAACTCAAGGGGGCCTGGGAGCGTTTGGTGGCCGTTCTGACCACCAATCTGCCCTTCGGGGGGGCCTTCGTGGCCGGGCTGGTCCTTGGGTTGCGCAGAGGGTAAGGCGTGTAAGAGTGGATGCGTCTTCTCGGCTTGCTCTTTCTCCCGCCCTTCTTGCCCTTTGGCTTGGCGGTGTTCCAGGACGTGACGCGGGCTTCACGGCGTAGCCTTTGCTCTTGCTCGGGCTGGACGCTCTGGATTACCCCTGCACAGCGATGCAATACCTGGGTGATTGGGCGCTGAGTTCCTTCGGGCTGGGGGCGTTTTTCGGCGGAACCGGGCTGCACTACGTCCGGTCTAAAGCGAAAGCGGTTGAAGGTTGAAGGGGAGGACGGCCCGGTCTCATCGCCGCAGCACCTCGAGCGGCGTGGCGATGAGGTCCACGCGCCGCTCGGGTTCGGCGTAGAGTTCCTCCATCAGCATCATGGGGTGGGCCAAGGTGGCCCAGGGAGCGGCCATCGGCAGGTGCTTGGGGGGAAAGCCGTAGCCCTTGCCGATCCAGCCAAACTTGCGGTCTACCGCCACGCAGCCTACGAGCACCAAATCTACGGGGGTCTCCTCGAGCCTGACCGGCTTGCCGTAGCGGGTGATGTCCCGCACGCGTTTGAGCAGTGCGGGCTGCACCCCCTCCAGCAGCAGGTAGTGCCCGGCCTTGTCAGGGTGGGGCATCACCAGCCGCCTGCCCGATTTGAGGATGGCCTCGCGCAGGGGCTTCAAGACCTGGTCGGGCCCGGCCAGGAACACATGGGCCTCGAGGAAGACCTCGAGGCCCATGAGCCGCTCAGCCGCCTTGTTCGCACCCACGAAGTTGGGGTGATGCCCATGCGGCGGGGTGGGATAGACGGCGGCCCTGCGCTGGGAAAGGCTGTTCCAGACCTGTTCACGTAGCTGGCCTGCGGTCACGAGACAAGTATAGGGGGGGTCGAGGGCCGGTGGATCGTGGGTACTCCCTTGCCCCCTGGACCCGCAGGAAGAGGATGGGTTTCCCAAGTTCTGCCACCGACCCCCTTCCCCGCTTATACTGTTGGGGTGATTCAGTCGCCCGAAACCCCCGCCCGTGACGACGTGCTCTTCGATTTGATCGCCAAAGAGGAAGCCCGCCAGCGCGAGGGCCTCGAGCTCATCGCCAGCGAGAACTTCACCTCCCGCGCCGTGCGCGAAGCCACCGGGAGCGTGCTGACCAACAAATACGCCGAGGGCTACCCCGGCAAGCGCTACTACGGCGGCTGCGAGGTGATCGACGAGGTCGAGGCCTTGGCCATCGAGCGGGCCAAGCAGCTTTTCGGCGCGGCCTGGGCCAATGTGCAGCCGCACTCGGGCTCTTCGGCCAACCTCGCGGTGTACTACGCCCTGCTGGAGAAGGGCGATACCGTGATGGGCATGGCCCTCGACCAGGGGGGGCACCTCACCCACGGTTCGCCCGTCAACTTCTCCGGGCTCAACTACAACGTCATCGGCTACCCCGTGGACCCCCAGACCGAGTACATCGACTACGACGTCGTGCGCAAGCTTGCCCTCGAGCACAGGCCCAAGCTGATCATCGCCGGGGCCAGCGCTTACAGCCGCATCATCGACTTCGAGAAGTTCCGCGCCATCGCCGACGAGGTGGGAGCCTACCTGATGGCCGACATCGCTCACATCGCCGGGCTGGTGGCCGCCGGGCTGCACCCCTCGCCCATCCCTTACGCCCACGTGGTAACCTCCACCACCCACAAGACCCTGCGCGGACCGCGCTCGGGCATCATCCTCTCCAATGACACCGAGATCGGGGCCAAGATCGACAAGATGATCTTCCCCGGCCTCCAGGGGGGGCCGCTCGAGCACGTGATCGCGGCCAAGGCGGTGGCCTTCTGGGAGGCGCTGCAACCCTCCTTCAAGGACTATGCCCGCCGCATCATCGAGAATGCCCAGGCCCTGGCTAAGAGCTTCATCGAGCGCGGCTACCGGGTGGTCTCGGGCGGCACCGACAACCACCTCTTCGTGCTCGACCTGCGTCCGCAGGGCATCAAGGGCAACAAGGCCTCCAGCCTCCTGGACAAGGTCAACATCACCGTCTCCAAGAGCACCGTGCCCTACGACCCTGAGAAGCCCTGGGTGACCTCGGGCATCCGCATCGGCACCCCTGCTATCACCACTCGCGACTTCACCGCTGAGGAGATGCCCCTCATCGCCGCCTTCATCGACGAGGCCCTCACCCAGGGCCCCAGTGAGGAACTGCGTGAGCGGGTGCGGGCCTTCGCCTCGGCCCACCCGATGCCCTGAGCCAGGGTTGCCTTCAGACCCCCGCCGCTCGAGGGGCGGGGTGATCGACCATGATCCCGGCCTTGTATGCTGCTGGAGTGGAACGCTGGTGCCGGATTCTCCCGGCGGCTTCGGAAGGTGGTTGCTGATGTGGCGGCGAAGCGTCTTCGTGCTGCTGGGTGGGGTGGTGCTTCTGTTGATCTTCGTGCTGACCCGACCCAAACCCCAACCCACAGTCGTCCCCGCCCTGCTCGAGCCCTCTGCCGGAACCTTGCTGGACTCCTCCAGCCTCACGCTGGTGGGAAGCGCCCAGCCCAACAGCCTGGTCGAGGTCTGGATCGACGGACTCAAAGTCAGCCTGATCGCCAGCGACGAGGCCGGGCGCTGGCGTGCCGAGGTTAACCTGAGTGGTCCCGGCGACCACCTCCTTCAGCTCAAGGCGGTGGATGCTGATCGCAACCTGCTGGCCGAGAGCGAGGAGTTCAGCTTGAGCGTCAAAGGACCGCCGCTCTCGAGCACCGGGACCGCCATTACCGCCCCCCCTGACGGCAGCACCCTGGGCAGTGGCATCGGGGTGTTCAGCGGCACCGGGCCGGTAGGCAGAACGGTGGCGGTATTGGTGGAGGAGAGGGTGGTGGGCCGGGTTCCCGTGCGACCTAACGGACGCTGGACCTTCGCCTACGATTTCCGCCAGTCCGGGGAGTACAACGTGCGGGCGAGGGCCATCGACCTGCAACAGAACATCCTCAGCGAGAGCAACATTGTCCGGGTCAGGGTGCCCGAGGCTAGCATCGGGCGCACAGGATGTCCGTGCACCCTGCGCCTGTCCACCAACGCCCCCGAGGCCACCTTCGCCTTGCGACGGGAAAGCGGGGAAGTGGTCTCGAGCCGTTCATCCTCCTACGTGGCCTTCACCAACCTGCCCACGGCCACTTACCGCTACACGGTTGAAGCTCCCGGCTTCAAGAGCCACGAAGGAACCGCCAGGACTCCTGACAACCGCGCGCTCTCGGTGTGGCTCGAGCCCCTCCCCAAGCCCCGGCAATGAATGCAAGAGGCGTCGATAGTCAAACGCCAAACGCTGTAGGGGCGAGCACGGGGCCTACCCTTCTTGACCTATGGCATTTGGCATCCTGCATCCTGCCGTTCCCCCTTGCCCGGCCTCGTTCCATCCACTAGGGTGTAGGGCGATGTCGGAATCGCTTTCTCCCGTCGCGGTTTTCGTCTATGGCACCCTCAAGCAGGGGCAGCGCAACTTTGGGGTTTCCCGGCGGGCCGGGTGGGTACGCTCGGAACCGGCCTGGCTCGAGGGCTTTGCGCTTTATCACCTGCCCAGGGCCTCCGAGCGCCCCTACAGCTACCCGGCCATCGTGGCGGGGGATGGCCGGGTGTGGGGTGAGGTGCAGTATTTCGCCGACCTCGAGGCCGCCCTGGTCGCCCTGGACGCGCTCGAGGACGCCGGGCGGGAGTATGAGCGCGTCCAGGTGGAAGCTCAGCGTCCGGACGGCGGTGCGGTGCGGGTGTGGGCCTATGTGTACCCCAGCCTCGAGGCCATCCGGCGGGTGAATGGAGTATGGGTGCCTGAGGGCGATTGGACTGAGCGGGCTTGAACCGCTCTGCTTCAGGCCTTGCCCCACACCTTTTCGGGTGTGGGGTGCTTTGACCAAATAACCCGCGCAAGCCCCCGGCTTTAGCCGTGGGGTAAGTCACAGTAGCCACTGCCTGCCCCAGCGGTGTAAAACTGTCGCATGCGCGTAGCCTTCGTAGCATCCGAGGCGTTCCCCTTCGCCAAGGTGGGCGGCCTGGCCGACGTGGTGGGCAGCTTGCCGCAAGCGCTCAAGCGCCGGGGTCTCGAGCCCACCATCTTCCTGCCGTGGTACTGGGGCATCGACGGCTACTACGTGGGCGAGACCTGGTTCAACTTCGCCGGAGGGCGCGAGAAAGCGGGCATCGGGCACGCTGAGCACGAGGGCGTGCGCTACGTGCTGGTGGGCCTGCCCGAGTTTGCCCGCGAAAAGCCCTATGGCTACGACGACGACTTCCGCCGCTTCCTCAAGTTCCAGATGGCCGTGGCCGAGATGTTGCAAGGCTACGACATCGTGCACGCCCACGACTGGCAGGCTGCGCTGCTGCCGCTGTTGCGCAACCTGGGCCGCTTCGGCGGGCGCACGGTCTACACCATCCACAACCTGGCCTATCAGGGCGTTTGGGGTTCGCACGACTTCTACGCCTGGAGCGGGCTTCCCGGCGAGACCTACTACGGGGCGGGCCTCGAGCACAACAATGCGGTCAACCTGATGAAGTGCGGCATCGTCAACGCCGACCGGGTAACGACGGTCTCACCCAGCTACTCCCAGGAGATCCGCTCGCCCGAGTTCGGGGAGGGCCTCGACGGGGTGCTGCGCGCGCACGAGTGGAAGCTCAGGGGCATCCTCAACGGCCTGGACACCACCTACTGGAACCCCTGCGACGACCGTTACCTGCCGCACCACTACGACAGCAACGACCTGAGCGGAAAGTGGAAGGTCCGGACCGAGTTGCTGGCGGAGCAGGGCCTCGAGGACCGCCCCACCCTGGGCGTGGTGTCACGCTTTGCCCACCAGAAGGGCATCGATATAATCCTCGGTGCCCTGCCCGGCCTGATGGACATGGGGGTCAACCTGATGGTCCTGGGCAGCGGCGACCCCCACCTCGAGCGCAGCTTCACCTGGGCTGCCCAGCACCACCGGGGCCGGGTTGCCTACGTCCAGGGCTTCAACGAACCATTAGCCCACCGCATCTACGCCGGTTGCGACGGTTTTTTGATGCCCTCGCGCTTTGAACCGTGTGGCCTGGCCCAGATGATCGCCATGCGCTACGGCACCCCGCCCATCGCGCGGGCGGTGGGCGGCCTCAAGGACACCGTGCAGCACTGGGAAACCGGCTTTTTGTTCGAACACGCCGACGCCGGAGGGGTGTTGTACGGAGCGAGCGAGTTCCTCAAACACCCCGACCGTAATGCGGTGGCGCGGAACGGGATGCTGCGTGACTTCTCCTGGGATGGCCCGGCGCAGGAGTACATCGAGCTGTACAACTCGATGTAGTGGCTAAATGCCAAACACGAGTAGCTATCGGTGGCAGCCAGGGGGATCACCTTCGTCATCCGAGGCGCACTTTTCGCCGATGGCCGATGGCGTACGATGTACGACGTGATGGAAGACCTGCTCAGACAGGGCCGGTATGACGAGGCCAAGCAGCAGAGCCTGCTGGGGTCCAAAGGTGACGAGGCTGGGCTGGCGGCGCTGCTCGAGCTGCGCTCCTGGCTGCGGGATAAGCGCTACGAGATGGCCCGCAACAGTCTCGAGAAGGACGCCAGATTTCTCATCCCCTACCTCAACCTGACCGATGCCCGCGAGGCCCTCAAGGCCTTCGAAGCCGAGGACCCGGTGGCCCTCGAGCCCTACCTGAACAACCCCCACCTCGGAGCCGAGGCCTACTGCGTGCTGGGGGTGATCCGGGTGCGGGAGGGGGACACGGAAGGGGCCCGGCTGGCTTTCAACAATTCCCTGCAACTCGACCCGGGCCATTACCGCTCCATCACCAATCTGGGCAACCTCGAGCTCGAGGCCGGACGCATCGCCGAAGCGGTGTTGATGTACGAGAGGGCTCTGCAAGCCAACCCCGACTATCCCCATGCCCACCACAACCTGGCCGTCGCCTACCGCAAGCTGGGCCGCATCGACAAGTCGGTCCATCACCTCAAACGCGAACAGCGCATCCTCTACCGCAGCCCCGCTCGCAAGCTCACCGACACCGGGCTCCCCCAGCCCAGTCGCTCCGTGCTGGGCCACCTTTCCAGCCGCTGGCTGCTGTGGGTGGGGGTCATCGCGGTGATTTACTGGCTGCTCAGGAGGTGAGGGTTTTTATCGCGTTTCCCCCAAACACCCGCCGATCCCGGCGGGTGTTTGGGGGAAACGCTCTAGATCGCAGGCCACACCAGCACTTCTGAGCCTACGTGCAGGTTGTAGAACATCAGGCCTTCGGGGGAGACCAGGAGCTGGGCGCCCAGGCCGCTGGCTGGCTCTACCGGGATTCGCAGGTTGCGCCCATCGACGCTGACTTCGACGGCGTCGAAGGAGCCGAACTGACGCTTCCAGGCCTTGTGCAGCATGGCGTCTATGCGGCTGATGCCTTCTTGCAGCAGCATTTCTACCCGCATCCGGACGGTGTGAGGGGTGCGGTGGATCACCCGCACCAGGCCCAGCCGCGCTATGTGCCCCACCAGCGTGACGATGGCCTCGAGGGTCATCCCGGTCTGGCCCATGAGGTCGATCACCGAGATGGGTTTGCTCAGCATCATGATGAGCTTGTGCTCGTCGGGGGAGAGTGTGAGGCTGTGGGTGCGCTGGCTGTCGGCCACCATCAACTGATCGAAAGGGCCGATCTCTACGCGGCTGTCGAGGTAGCGCAGGGCTTGCAGGAGGTAGTTGTCCAGGGTGCCCACCAGGGTTTCCTTGGTAGCCACCTCTCCCTTCAGAAAGCGGAATTGCCCTTCCTTGAGCGCCAGGATTTGGTATAGCCCGTCCGGTCCGCTGCGCCCACGGTACTCGGCGTGGATGGGGTTGCCCTCGTCGATGAAGACCTTACCTCCTGGCACCTGGAACACTCCAGTTTGCCGGGCCTGCGAGAGCATTTGCAGCAGGTCGATGGGCCCTAAGAGGCTGAAATCTCCGTCCATACCCGAGCCTTCAGGGTAGCTCAGGCCCGGCGGGAAGAAACCGGAATCCGAACAGTTACGGCAGTTACCTAAAGCCAAGCTCAAGCAGGGTGCGCTCCAGGGCCGGAAGATAGCCCTGGCCGAAGAAGTACACGTGAAGCAGCAGGTAGTAGAGCTGGTAACGGGGGATGGCCGCCTCGAGTTCGGCAGGAATAGGGTAGAGCGCCCGGTAGCAGCGCCAGAACTCCGCTGGAAAGCCACCGAACAGGCGCATCATCGCCAGGTCCACCGCTCGTTCTCCCCACCACACCGAGGGGTCGAGCAGCACCGCGCCACTCGAGAAGTGCACGTTCCCGTGCCACAGATCCCCGTGTACGAGGGCGGGGCCTTCGGTGGGGAGGGCTTCTTGCAAGGAGCGCTCGAGCAGAGGCCCCAGGCGACCCAGCTTTTCCCAGGTGGCCTCGAGCAGAGGCCGCATGCGGTACTCGGCCCAGAACAGGCTCCAGTCCTCCAGGGTGCCCTCGGGGAGCCTGAAACTGCCCAAAAACACCGGGGTGTCCCAGCCGTAGATTGGCGGGCGTAGCCTGTGCAACGCGGCGATGGTGCGGGCCAGCCCTTCCCAGTCGGGCTCGGTAGGCGGCAGGTACTCCAGCACCAGCCCTTGCTCGCTCACCCACACGATTTCCGGCACCCTGGCTCCGGCCTGCATCAGCGCGTAAAGTCCCCTGGCCTCCGCCTGGAACATTCCAGGTGGAGGGTCGCGGTACAGCTTGAGTACGTAATACCAAACCTATGTAGATAATAATGCATGCCGAGCAAAGCCATACCCCTACACCCCCACCTGAGCCTGGAGGAACTCGAACAGCGCTACCGTAGCTGCAAGGATGCCAAGGAGAAGACCCGCTGGC
>NZ_QWLA01000079.1 GCF_003574095.1 Calidithermus roseus | reverse complement strand
CACGCAACACCTCGCGGGAGTGCCCGGCCTGCGGGCACACCGAGCGGGCCAACCGTCCCACGCAGGCGCTCTTTCGCTGTGTGGTCTGCGGGTGCTCTGGGCCTGCGGACTACTTCGCGGCGGTCAACATAGGCTGCCGGGCTGCGGTTGAGCGGCGTATGCCGCCGGGCTATGCCCGTACCAATGTCATCCAGCCGAACGCGGGGGCATGAAATGCTATTCACGGCTATCGTGCCACCTGCAAGCCTCGGACTTCAGTCCGAGGTAGATGACTAGAATAGGAGCAGTATGGCGTGCTATTGCGGCGCGGTCTGCGGTTCGGCTCCTTTTCCCCAAACTTCTTTGCGCATGCTCTTGCAGGAACTTCGTGCCTTAGGAAGAGCAGGTGGCGCGTGTTTATGCGGGATATTCGGACAATGCAAGTTTTGAGTTTTAAAAGTCGCGCCTGCCTTGATGATCCCTCTCGGCTTTTCTGTGCAGCCCTTTCCACAGAAGGCTCACCAAAGTAGCGCACGTGACTGCCACCAAAATGTAGCTCAAT
This sequence comes from Calidithermus roseus, assembly GCF_003574095.1. Taxonomy (GTDB): domain Bacteria; phylum Deinococcota; class Deinococci; order Deinococcales; family Thermaceae; genus Calidithermus; species Calidithermus roseus. The sequence goes on along the minus strand of NZ_QWLA01000079.1, from coordinate 15,641 downwards.
TGGGCTGAAAAGTGCACCGCGTTGGTGAGGCCGGAGTAGAGCGGGACGGATATTGCCCGGCGTTCGGAGCTAGCCCAGGGCATTCGCCACACTACTTTGCCTTTGGCATCTGTCATCGAGGTGTTCCCCGCCATCCCGACAAACAGCGCGACTCTCCCGGTCTCTGCCGAACGTACCTGCACACTCCTGAGCTGTAGAGCGGTGGCTGGAGGGCTTTGGGTGTTGGAAAGAAACAGCAGGGCTTGTGCTCCATTATGAACGGCTTTCAGGCTGATCCGCTCAAAGGAAGACTCATAGCAAATACCTACGCCCAGAATCACATCACCGAAGCGGAGAGTGTTGGTTTGCCGCTCATTACCCGCCTGAAGCCGGGCGTCCTCCTCTATCGGCACCAGAAAGATCTTGTTATAGCGGGCGGTAACCCGCCCTTTTTGTAACAGAACGACGGAGTTGTAAACCAAGGACTGGCTGCGGATGGTGCCCCCGATAAGCAAGTTGTCGTGGGCGAGCAGCCCTAGGTGGTCGGTGTCGAAGTCATAGTTGAACAGGCTGCTCTCAGGCAACACATTTAGCGCCCCACCCCTGAGTTGCGGGGAGAGTTCGCGGCGCAAGTAGTCCTCGCTGCGTGTGACAAAATGCTCGCCGTCCCCAACGATTCCTGGCTGCACCAAGTTGACCTCGAGGTAGCCCTCAAGCCGCGGCTGCGGTAACGCGTTGCTCAGCACGATGGCGAGGGCTACCCCGATGGCGAACACCGCCACGCCGGTAGCCCGGTGGTGGTAAAAGGCCCACAGGCCCAGCAGCAGGGCGGCATAGATTACAAAGCTCGCCCCGTACATCCCTAGTTGCGCGTAAAGCCCAGACAACGCGGGAGAGAAGAGGTAGTAACCATGTGAGAACGGAACCGCGCGGTTGTGCAGCAGGTCGGGGTCGGAGCATACTCGGTCGAACAAGCTCATCGAAGATGCAAACAGCAGGATACGCGACGGGGTGAGCGTACTGGGGAAGGTGGCGGTGGCGACAGTGGAAAGCGCCGTTATCTCGGTAGACCCCGGCGTGGCCCCCAACCAGGTCGCCCACCGCCTGAAGGGCTACACCTCGCACGTGCTGCGCCGGGAGTTTCCCCACCTCATCCGACTGCCCGCGTTGTGGACGCGCTCGTACTTTGTGAGCACGGCGGGCATGGTCAGCAGTAAGACCATCGAGCAGTACATTGCTGCCCAGAAGACGAGGGACTGAATGGCTGTCTACCGCAAGGTCTACCGCTTCCGCATGGAGCCCACCCAAGCCCAGGGCGACGCTTTGTTGCGGATGGCGGGGGCTCGTCGCTTCGTGTGGAACTGGGGGCTGAAGAGGCGTAAAGAGGCCTACGCGGCTACTGGCAAGGGCCTGACCTACTGCCAGCAAGCCGCTGAACTGACCGCTCTGAAGAAGCAGCCGGAGACGGCCTGGTTGAAGGATGTGGATGCCCAGCTACTCCAACAAGCCCTGAGAGACCTTGACCGGGCCTACCAAGCCTTCTTCAGCAAGCGGGCTCGGTTTCCCCGCTTCAAGAGCAAGAAGCGGGATGAACCCCGCTTCCGCATCCCCCAGCGCGTCCGGGTGGAGGAAAGCAAGGTCTACATCCCCAAGGTCGGCTGGGTCAGGATTCGCCAGAGCCAGCCGATAGACTGGCGTATCAAAGGGGCCACCTTCAAGCAAGACGCTGAGGGTCAGTGGTACGTCACCCTGACCGCCGAGTTCGAGGTGCCCGACGTACCTCTGCCCCCCGCCAACCCTGAGCGGGTGGTGGGGATTGACCTGGGGCTCAGCCACTTTGCGGTGCTCTCGGACGGAAGCCCTCCCATAGACCCACCCCGGTTCTACCGTAAGGGGCTTGCCAAACTACGCAGGGCACAGCGGGCACTGTCCCGCAAGCAGAAAGGGAGCAAGAACCATGAGAAAGCAAGAAAGCAGTTAGCCAGGGTACACGCCAGAATACGCAACCAACGCCAAGACTGGTTGCACAAGCTGACCACTGCACTCGTTCGGCAGTACGACGGGCTGTGCATCGAAGACCTGAACCTCAAAGGAATGGCGAGAACCAAGCTGTCCAGGTCGGTTCAGGATGCGGCCCTGGGCGAGTTTAGGCGGCAGTTGGAGTACAAAGCGCTCTGGCACCGCAAACACCTTGCCGTAATCGACCGCTACTTCCCCAGCAGCAAGCTCTGTCGGGAGTGCGGGAGCATCAACCCAACGCTCAGCCTCTCGGAGAGGGTTTGGACGTGTGGGTGCGGGGCGGTACACGACCGAGACCTCAACGCGGCCCGGAACATCCGGGCTGAGGGAATCCGCACGATTCCCGTCGCCGTGGGGCACACGGAGACGCTAAACGCTTGGGGAGAGGGTGTAAGACCTGCCCATAGCAGGCAGTCCTCGTTGAACCAAGAATCCCACGCGCTTTAGCCGTGGGAGTGTCAAAGTCGGATTGGGCCACGAGTTGCCTGCCGCCTGCGAAGGTTGCGAAAACTAGCACCGCCTTGGTCGCAAGATACCTGGGGTAGTACAGGTTGGCGACGGGGCGGTTGCTGGAGGTGGTGGCGGTATTGCGAGCGGTGGCTGTTCCTCTGCCTCCTTGGGCAATGCAGTCCGTTTTGGGATCCGACGCGCGAGAAGCTCCCTGCACGGTAAAGGGGTCGCTTGTCGAGCGGCCCGGGGAAGGTTTGGCGGAGACCAGGCTCAGGCTCGAGACCAAAACCAAACCGCACAACAGCGGGTAAAGGAATTTCCAGCTCATCGTACATCCCTCCCCTGACGCGCGGTGATCCGGCTCTCGAGAATGGTGCGGAAGCCACGGCCGCTCATCACAGCCAGCCTTGCAGGCGCGCTTCTTTGGTCAGCCATACTCGCGAGCGTTCTCAAGTCGTCAATGCTCAACTCGCCGTCCACCGATAGCTCACGCACGTCGCGCACACTCAATCCGACCCTTTCCAGCTCCGATCGCATCTCGTCGGGGGTAGCGTTGAACAGGAACTGGAGCTCCGGCCCCTCGAGCACGTTCATCGCCTCCAAGCTCACGTTGTACGGCGTGGTCTCCTGCAGACCTCGGTACACACGGCCTGGTATGTACCAGTCGCCTACCTCGATGTAGCCCTCGTCCGGGTTGGCCGAGAGCGCTCTGAGCGACTGGGGGTCTACGTCGCCCCTGGCTCGGATGTCCTGCGCCGTCAGGTATAGCTTGCCCCTGGGGAGCGGCCTGACCTCTCCAACGTCCTGGACGTTGAAGTAGTTCAGGGAATCCGAGGTCGTCATCACCCGTTTGCCTGCCGAGTCGGTAGCCTTTTGTGGGCCACAACCGGCCACCAATACCGCCAAACTCAACCACAATGCCAAACCCAAAGTTTTCATCGCTTACCTCCTTATCCTGTCGAGCCTACCTTCTAGCGGTGAGGTCGTTTATAAAGAAGCGAATGGATCTCGTTCTTCCCTTCCCCTTTTCTGTGTAACTTACCAAGACATACACGAACCGCTGCTCTGGGGGAGGGGGTGGCATACCGGGTTTGTTCCGGACGATAAGCCCAACCCGCTGCCCAAACTTCGCGGACGTCGGATAGAGACTAACGTCATACCCAGCGGAACCAGCGCTGAGCACAAACTGCTGGTTGTCCAGCTCCGGGTCAGCGGCCTCGGTCTTGCGCAGGGTGAAATAGAAGATATCGCTATCGAAATGTTTGGTGACCACCCAGTCGCCGTCGCTTTCAAATATGGAGCGACCGCGATAACTGCCATCCCATACCACTGCTTCGATGGGATACGTGGGTTGCAGCACGCTGCATGCGCTCAGGCCGAGGCTCAGCAGTGCGAAAAACGCGGCTTTCATCACACCTCCATCAGGGACAAGGGATGAGCCCCACTCCGCGCCAGCATTTGGAAAACTCGGGCAGCAGGGCGGTTTCGGGAACAATTGGACCCGGACGAATGACGTCTCCACTCAGGTTAATCCCTAGGACGTTGACCCCGGCCATGACTCTGCCATCCAGCCCGCCGTAAATGCCTGCCGAAAAACCGGTCACCGGCTGGTTGGGGTCTTGACTGCTGTACTCGACCCATGCTCGGAGTTTCGGCCCGGCGTAGGGCTCGAGGGCCGCTGCGAGCCCCACTACGCCATAGAGATAAACCCCGGCCTGTATGCTCAGGTTTGCCCTGTAGCCGAGGGTGGTGGTAATGCGGGCTGTCCCCGACAAGACCAAAGGGTTGGAATACGGGTTCCAGGTGCTGAACTGCTGGCGCAGCGCCTCTAGCTTCTCTGGGACATTGTTCACCGGCCTGCACCCCCAGTAGCCGTTTGCAACGGTATTCCCGCAGTAGAAGCCGTACTGCACCGGGCTCCATTCGGTTCCTAATACAAAGGAGACCGAAGGTATGCTGCTGCTCACCGTCACGCGCGCCTCTCCTTGGATGCTCAAAGTGCCGCTGAGTCCACCCTGGAGGATCACTTTTGGCGTGACAACCACCGGGATGGGGCCGATCCAGAAGACCCCTACCCCTCCCGTGGTGTCGAGGAAAGTCTGGCTAACACCGGGGAGATTCACGGTCTGCTGTAGAGCCGGAGCCTGCACGTTGTAGGCGACCGAGGTCTCTACTTTTGCCCAGCCATTGGCCCAGGCGCCGAAACCCTTCAGGTAGGGGAAGACGAACCACCAGCCGATGTCCACATTCACCGTCATCCAAAGCTTTAGCTGAATGCACGCTTTGCGGTTGACGGTTCCGAGTGGAAGCGTTTCAGCAGGTGGCTCCTCGCAGCGCCCTCCTTCTACGGGAAAGAAATCCCACTGCGAAGCGAGTTGTTTGGCTGATTCCGGCGTGAGGTAATCCGGCAGGGTCAGGTTCTGCGGCGCACCCGCCTTGGGCACGGCCAGCACCGAGATGTTCACCGGCACGGTGTAGCTGGTCTGCTGTATGTCCTCCGGCTTCAAGTCAGAGCCTGCGATAGCTTCGGCCAGCGTAGCCTGGGAGGTCTCTATGGTGGCGGTTCCGTCGGGATTTTTCGTTATCGAGTCCACCTTGCGCAGTACCCCGTAAGGGGCCTCGTCGGTAGGCGGGCTGACGATCACTGTGCCCGGCTCGACCTGATCCACCTCGTCCACGCTCATCGTCCCCAATTCACCCTGCCTACGGAGCGGCGGTACGGCGCGGGTGTCAATGGTGAGCTTGCCGTCTATTGAGAAGTCCTTGATGGTCTTCTGGGCAAAATTGGTGAGCACCTTAGTAACGGGGCGCTTTGCTGGCAGGCCCGTGTAAGCTGGAGGGGTGAAGGGGTAGTCCTCAGGAGTTTTTTCTTTCGTTGGCACAACCTCCGATCAGCACGAAACTAGGGTCAGAATCAGCCCTGTACCCGCCAGCAATAACCAACTGCGATTGCTCAGCATGAAACCCCCAATCCCTGGCGCAACCAATGCGCGGCCTGTTGATTGTTGGAGATTATCCTAATTTTAGGATAGCGTCAAGTAGAACCCACATTCCGCATCCCCCTTCAGGCCAGGAGGTAATGTCGCTTCACTCCCAGGGGCCGAGCCGCAGTTGTGGTGCTTCGCTGACATGAAACCCCCATTTTGGGGGTAATTTCCACGCCAAAGGACTGCAATAGCACATAAACACACGTTCTGGATGGCTAGTTGGCATTTTCACTACTTGGAAGCACACTTGAATGCACGCGAGCAAGCGTATACTCGGAGCACTATGCCCCGCATGGCCATCGAAATTGACGAAGCCCTGCTGGAAGAGGCCCGCCGGGTGCTAGGGGTGCGCACCAAACGGGAGGCCATCGAGCGGGCCTTGCAGGAGCTGGTGCGCCAGCGCCGCCGCCGGGGCATCCGTGCCCACGCCGGGCGGGTGGAGCTCGAGCTCACCCAGGAAACCCTGCGCGCGCTGCGGGAGTCCCGCTAGTAACCCGCATTTTGGTAGATACCTCGGTGAGAGAACGGGTGCTTGCAGCCAGGGAGCGGATGAAGTCCCGCCAGGGCAAGCTGAACAGCGAACTCTTTGGCCGCGATTTGCGGCGACACACGGTGCTTTCTGCCTCCTCCGAGGCCCTGCTGCAAGCCGCCACCCAGCGCCTGGCCCTCAGCGCAAGGAGCTACGACCGCATCCTGCGGGTGGCGCGTACCATCGCCGACCTCGCGGGGGCGGAGCACATCCAGGAGGCTCACCTGACCGAGGCGCTGACGTATCGAAGGAGCCTGTCCTAACGCACAACCCGCACCTCAACCCCTGCGTCCAGGTTGCTCCAGGCGCTGTCGGTGGTGATGGCGGGCAATCCCAGCCGCTGAACCCCAGGTAACCAACCGGGTCAGAAGGTAACCAAAATGAGTTAAGAAGGTCACCATTCTGAGAGGGGGTTTGGTTACCTGGGGGGTGGTACAACAAAAAAGACTGCAGCCGCAACACGGTCTGATTACCAGGTTTTTCAGGGAGGTGATTTTGATGGAGAAGACCATCCAGCTTACGCTGAAGACGCCTCGGTTGCTTAGATTTGTGTCAGAGGGCCATCATAAGAAGGCTTCAAGGCCTTATGCCGATCCGATGTGCAACTTTGGTGGAGCGCCCTCTGATAAGCCCGTTGTGGGCCTTATTGCCTACAGCTACTCGGTGAACTACTCGTGGATTCCTCAATTTGCGTATGACCCTGCCTCTGCCCGCACCTCTTCAGTGAGCTGCCCCTGCGGGGTGGGGCTCTAGCTGAGTGGTTCAGGTTGTGTTGCGGTTGCAGTTCCATGGAGGCCTAATGGACGGCGAATTGAAGGTCAAACTCGAACAATCCTTGGCGCCTGTCTTTGGTTCGCCCAACCCCCTTTTTGTGACGGATTCTCCAGACCTTGTGACTTGGCTAAGGGCTCACAACCTAGGAGCTTACCTCTTAGATGATGTCGCAGGTCTCCCTAAGCACCGACGCAAAAATGTGGTTCTTTTGCCTACCACAAGGGATGGGCTCTCTTTTTTTCGGCTCGAGCGCTTTTTCAAAGGAAGCCGGGTGCTAATCGTACCCCTGGTCGCCTTTGACCCCTCTTTGGAGGCGTCCATCTATTCTCTTAATCTGCTGGCTTCTTCGGATTTCACACATGCCACTAATGAGAATGCTAGGTGGGTTTCTATTTTGGAGGAGGGTGAAGTTCAACGCCTGGTATTCAAAGGGGCCTATGGTGAATTAGAGGTAACCCTGAAGGAGAGGCTGGACCTTATGCTCCCCCGCACACAGGTAGGCTTGTTGCCAGGAGAGTGGGAAGCGATAGGTATGTTCTTCGAAATAGCCATGATTCCAGATAACGAAGATTTTTTCCATCCGGGATACATAGTCAACGGTGAAGTAGAGATCCCAGGGGTAGCCATCGCCCATCACAGAATCATGCCCAACCAGCTTACTCATTTACCTACAAGAGCATGGCAGTTGCCGGAAGGGCTGATCAAAGAAGGAAGATTTCCGCTGAAGATCAAAATAGAAAACTCACAACTGAAGGAGGTGCGTTCAGCGGATGGAGCCGACTTCACCGATGAGATAGGGGAGCTTTCTAATCCCCAACTCGAGCTCATCTTGGTGGAAATGGCAGTCAGCAACAACCCCGGCCTGGACGTTTCCAACCTCGACTGGAGCGTCAACTCTGTTCTTAACGAGGGCGCCCGTGGTATTCACTTTGCTGTAGGCGATGGGGTTACCGGAGCCCACATAGACTTCATATGCCCTAGCATGGAAGCAGTCCTTACGTGAGCCGCCTATGGACCCAAGTGTACAGAACACCGACCCCTCCGGCCCAGTCCTCCAGGCCCACGACCTGCGCAAGCGCTATCCCAAGGCGAGGGGCTGGCTCGAGGCGCTGAAGGGGGTCAGCCTGGAGCTCTTCCGGGGGGAGATCCTGACCCTCCTAGGCCCCAACGGCGCCGGGAAGACCACCCTGGTCAAAATCCTGGCAGGCCTGGTGGAGCCGGATGGGGGGAGGGTGGAGGTGCCGCGGGAGGGAAAGCGAACCTGGATGGGCGCAGTGCTGGAGGGCAACCGCAACCTCTACTGGCGCCTGACCGCCCTGGAGAACCTCATCTACTTTGGCACCTTGCGCGGCCTCATCCCTAAAGAGGCCCGGCGGCGGGGGCTCGAGCTATTGGAAACGGTTGGGCTCGCCGAGAAGGCCCATCAAACCGTGGGCACCCTCTCCCGGGGCCAGCAGCAGCGGGCGGCCCTGGCCGCCGCTTTGGTGCACGACCCTCCCATCCTCTTCCTGGACGAGCCCACGCTGGGGGTAGATCTGGAAGCTCAGGAGGCGATTCGCTCCTGGTTGCTGAGGCTCAGAGAGCATAAGGCCATCCTCCTCACCACCCACCAGATGGATTTTGCGGAGGCTGTGGCCAACCGAGTGGCCATCCTCCTGGAGGGTGAGATCGTCCTGGAGGGAAGAACTCGAGAGGTGCTGGAGGGTTCTCCTGGAGCCCCTTACCGGGTAGAACTCCAAGCGCCTTTGGAGGAGGGGGATCCGCGCCTGGCTCAGCTTCGAGCCGTCGAGGCGGAGGTGGAGGGGAAGGTGATTCGGGTGGTGGGAGAGGAAACCCTTTGGCAGGTTCTTCGCCTCCTGGATCCCCTTCCCATCGAGCGGGTAGAACGGGAGAGCCTATCTCTCGCGGGGCTTTTCTGGCGCGTACTCAGAGAAAGGAGCGTGCAGTGCTCCAGGTTGCCTACATAGAGTTCTGGCGCTACTTGAGAGCTTTTTTCCGTTACCCCCTGGAGGTTCTGGGGGGTGTGCTGGGGGCCGTGGTGGTCTTTGCCCTCTTCTTTTCTGGGGTCCGCTACCTAGCTGGCCCTACCTTCTTCGGGGAGCGGCTGGAGGCCCTGGTGGTGAGCCTCCTGGCCTGGACGCTGGCCTTTTCCCTGCTCTCCCATATGGCCTCCACCCTGGCGGAGGAGGCCCTGGCGGGGCTTTTGGAGCAGCTAGCCCTCACCCGCCCAGGGCTATTGGGGGTGGTGCTGGTTCGATCCGCTGTCTCCCTTTTCCAGATTGGCCTGTTGAACATCCCCGTCTTCCTCGCTATCCTCCTCACCTCCGGGGCCTGGCTAGACTTCCATCCCCTGACCCTGCTGCCTCTTGCGACCCTGGCCCTGGGCGCTTTAGGTCTGGGGCTTTTCCTGGGGGGACTGGCCCTGGTTTACAAGCGGCTGGGCCAGCTACTAAGCCTCCTACAGTTTCCTCTCTTGGGTCTTTTTCTTATCCGCTTTGAAGCCCTGGTCTGGCCCTGGGGTATTTTGGGGTATTTCTTGCCCCTGGCTCCCTCGGCGGCGGCTTTGCGCCTCCTCCTGGGGCCAGGAGAGAACCCCGGACCGGGTCTTTTGTGGCTCGCCGGGGCCAACACCCTTGCGTATTTGGCCTTGGGGGTTGGGTTTTTCCGGCGTGCCCTACGCCAGGCGCGGCAGCAAGGTGTACTCGGAACCTACTGAAGGGTTGTCGTGACCCTCTATGTCATCCGCGAGCTCACCAAACGCTACGGAGTGCGGGGGTGTTGGCTAACGATGCGATCTCCCTCGAGATCCGCCAGGGAGAGATCCTGGGGATCTTCGGCCCCAACGGGGCAGGGAAGACCACCCTGGTGCGTCAGATGGTTGCGCTGCTGCGGCCCAGCTCGGGGTGCATCGACCTGTTGGGCCAAGACGTGGTGCGCCATCCCTCGCTGGTTCCCCGCTACGTGAGCTTCTACGGCTAGCGGGCCCCCATCCTGCGCAACTACACGGTGGCCGAGGTGCTGGTCTATGCTGGGGTGCTGCGAGGCTTGCCAGTGCCAAAAGCCCACCAACAGGCCCAGGCCCTGCTGGAGCGCTTCGACCTACTGCCCATCGCCAAGCGGTGGCCAGGTGCGCCTGCCCACTCTGCTGTCGGCCTTTATGGGGAAGCTTCGAGGGGTGGTGTTGGACGAACCCACCAACGAACTTGACCCGGCCAACCGCGGCCGCCTTTGGCAGTTCCTCGACGAACTGCGGGCCCAACATGGGGTGACCGTGGTTCTCACCAGCCACAACCTGGCCGAGGCCGAGCGCTACGTTGAGCGGGCCGCGTTCATCGACCGCGGGCGGCTGGTCGCGCTGGGCTCCCCCGGGGAGCCCAAGCGGGCGGTGGCTAACCTGGTCCGCCTGGAGGTTCGGGTCAAGGAGCCCTATCTCCTCCAGGCCGAGGCTCGGCTCATGAGCCTGCCTGGTTCCCGCAACCCCAGACCCGGCTTCTTTGAGCTCACCGCCTGGCCGGAGGAAGCTCAGCTGCTCCTGAGCCAGGTACTGGGGGAGGTGGGTATGGAGGCCCTAGACGATTTCCGCCTGGTCACCCCCAGCATGGACGATGTTTATGTGCTCCTGACTTCCAAAAAGACCGGAGGTGTGCGTGAGATCCATTTGAGCAGCCTTCTCTGATTTTCTTCGGTGAAGTGTACAAGTTTCGCTACTATGTTCGACCCCTCGAGGTAGTGGCTTGCGGGAAATACCGCACGTCTTGTTGGTATTGTCCATCAAGCATGCATGCTCGAAATCTGGATGAGAACAGGGATGCCTTCTATGCCTTGGCAGGTAGCGTACCGATTTGGGAGTGGGATGAAGAAGGCAAATCTTTCGTGATAGTGGAGGTTCCTGAGGGACACAAGGCGATCCTGCGTCACGATTCCACGAAGCCTATGCGCAAGCGGTATATTGTCGAGGAAGTTTGCCCGATTAGCTCTGAAGAGTGGGCCCATATTGCTTCCAACTACATGGATCCTGGGCGCTGGGCTAAAGAGGCAAGCCGGGAGGTGGTAGCGACTGGCTCATAGGCGCTCCCTGTTACACCAAACCGTCCCGGCGCTTCGCCAGGTTTTTCAAGCCGCCCCCCTCGAGGCCAGCCTCTTGGTGGGCCTCCTGGCCGCAAGCGGCCTGATACCGGTGGGGGTGCTGAGCGCCACGCGGGCTTTGGTGGATGGTCTGGTCCATGGGTTGGGCAGCGGCTCCCTCAGCCCGGCGCTGCTGGCGCCACTGGCGGGGCTGGCCCTGCTGTTTGCCCTCGACTTTTTGCTGGTGCCCTGGGTGACCTACCTGCAGGGGGTGGTGAACGAGCGGCTTACGGCTCGAGTGCACCTCTTGCTGATGGAGAAGGCGGCGGGCCTGCCCGATCTGACCCCCTTTGAAGACGCCGGTTTTTACGACGAACTTCAGGTGCTGCGCGACCAAGCGCCCTACCAGCCGCTCAACCTGCTGGTTTTCTTCGGCAACGCCTTTCGCGGGGGCATTGCCGTAGCCGGGGTGCTGCTCTTGCTCCTCACCTTGGCCCCCATTTTCCCCTTGTTGTTGCTCCTGGCCACCCTGCCGCAGGCGCTGCTAACCTTCAGGTTGCAAAAGGGGGTGTGGGAGGCGGTGCTCTTTAGCGCGCCTGAGGCCCGGAGGATGCGCTACTACGCCGAGGTTTTGCTCAACCCCGAGGCCGCCAAGGAGGTGCGCCTCTTTGGTCTGCTTCCGTTTTTCCGTGGGCGTTACCTCGAGGCTTTTGGGCGGCTACACCAAGAGCTCCGCCGCGCGCGTGGGCGGCAGGCCCTGGGGGCCAGCGGCTTGGTTTTTGTCAGCGCGCTGGCCACGGCGGCGGCGCTGTACCTGGGTCTGCGCCAGGCCCTTTTGGGTTCGGGGGGGCTAGGCAACCTGGTGCTTCTCTTGCAGTCGGTGGGCAGCCTGCAACAAAACCTCTACGGCCTGGTGCAGGATGGCGGCATGCTGTACGAGAGCCTTCTGTACTTCGAACGGCTCGAGGGTTTTCTGGCCCGGCCCTCTGCGTTCGCCCCCTCGAGCGCAGGCCGCTCGGCGCAGCGCTTTGAGGAAATCCGCTTTGAAAACGTAGGGTTTAGCTACCCAGATGGCCGGCGGGCCCTGGAGGGGATCTCCATTAAGCTGCGCCGAGGCGAACGGCTGGCGCTGGTGGGGGAGAACGGGGCCGGTAAAACCACGCTGGTTAAGCTCTTGCTCCGCTTCTACGACCCCAGCGAGGGCCGCATCTTGGTGGATGGGGTAGACCTGCGGGAGCTAGACCTGGAGGCCTGGCGGCGCCTGGTGGCCGCGGTGTTTCAGGACTTTGGTCGCTACGCGCTTACGCTGCGGGAAAACATTGCCCTGGCCGATTTGGAGCGCCAATCTGACCCTGGGCGTCTGGAAGATGCCGCCAGGGCCGGGGGGGCTTCGGAACTGCTCAGGCGGCTTGGTCCGGAGGCGCTACTCTCTAAAGCGTTCGGGGGGACGGATCTCTCTTTAGGAGAATGGCAGCGGATAGCCCTTTCGCGGGCCTTTTTCCGGCAGGCTGAGGTGTTGGTTCTGGACGAGCCTACCGCCTCGCTCGACCCCAAGGAAGAGGCCCACCTTTACCAGCGCTTTGCCGAGCTGGCCCAGGGTAAGACCGTGCTCCTCATCACCCACCGCCTGGCCTCGGTGCAGATGGCCGACCGGATTCTGGTGCTGCGGGAGGGGCGTTTGGTGGAGGAGGGCTCGCATCAGGCTTTGTTGCACCGCAACGGCCTTTATGCCGAGCTTTGGCGGCTGCAGGCTGAGGGGTATAGAGCGAATTGAAATCTCCCAACACGCTGCACTGGAAGCCATGAATTCAGACGTGCAAAACCCCACCTCTATCCTCCTCCCACGCCTTACAGGCTTCTCACAAACGTGGTTGCCAGCAAAAACGAGAATGCGTCTGAGCCTAGACGCATGTTACGCACCCAAGCGTGGGCCGGGCCGGGCCCACGGGTGCTTGGGTTTCGAGTTTCCCGGCGGCCACTGCTCTGTCCAGGACAGGGCTTTTCTGTAACTGGGTGGCTCAAAACATGTGAAGAGCGCTCTAAAGTTTCTGCACCAGCGGGTTTACGAACCGCACCCCCTCCAGCACAGACCCCATGGCGAAGTCCTCCGACAGAACCACCGGCACCTGGTATAGCCGTGCGGTGGCCCAGACCTGGGCGTCGTAGTAGCTCAGACGGTGCTGAGCTACCCCCCGCAGGGCCTCCAGCACCACCGGTGCGGTCAGGGGGAGCACAGGAAAGGCCAGCATCAGCCGCTCGATCTCCAACCGAACCGGTTCGGCCTCGAGCGGTGGCGAAAGCCGGCGCAGGGCCACGCTGGCAAACTCGCTCAAGGCCTGCACCGGCAGGGCGGCCCGCCCCTCCTGGGCCAGCCTCAAGAGAATCTCAGCAGCCTTTTTCTGTTTTTTGGGGTCGCGGGCATCTAGGGGGTAGATGAGAAGGTTGGTGTCGATCAAATAGCGGGGGTTCAACCCTCACCCCCACCCCAGCGGGACTCACGGGTGTAGAGGGCTTCCCGCTCAAAGCGCCAGCCTTCGGGCAGGCGGTGCTGTTGGGAGATCTTCCGGGCCTGTTCCAGAAACGTAGCCAGGGCCTGTACATGGCCGGGGAGGGAGGCCGTGCCCTCATGCAGCAACCGGTCCAGGGCCAGTCGCACCAGCTCGGCTTCGGAGAGGCCGGTCTCGCGGGCCTTGAGCTTGAGCTCTTGTTCCTGGTCTTCGCGGAGGTAGAGCTGTTTGCGAACCATAATCTAAGTATACATCATATACATTACTGGGGCACAACACCTGGCTCCTGCTGCCACAGCCGGTGCGTAAAATGCCGAGCATTGTTGAGACTTCAAGACTCAGAACCTTTCACCCACCCCCAGGCTGTCCCATCGCCCACCCTATACTTCCTTGCCAGGCTGTGAATGGAAGCCCCGGTCTGGCGGTACTCCTCCACCAGCAGAGCCCGTATCGCCACCTTCCCTCCCGGCCCCGGCTTTTTGCGGGGAAGAAGGTAGGCTACCTTGCCCTGAATACCCCGATTGCACTGCACACGCCTGCATCTGCGGCTGGTTCGGCGACCCGGAGAAACCCTGTAGCTGCACGCCTACCCAGCGCAATCGCTACGTGAACCGCATCTCCGGCCCCCTGCTGGATCGCTTCGACCTGGTGGTGGAGGTGCCAAGGCTCACCCCAGTCGAACTCTCCCGCGCACCGGAAGGGGAGCCCACCGCCACGGTGAGAGAACGGGTGCTTGCAGCCAGGGAGCGGATGAAGTCCCGCCAAGGCAAGCTGAACAGCGAACTCTTTGGCCGCGATTTGCGGCGACACACGGTGCTTTCTGCCTCCTCCGAGGCCCTGCTGCAAGCCGCCACCCAGCGCCTGGCCCTCAGCGCAAGGAGCTACGACCGCATCCTGCGGGTGGCGCGTACCATCGCCGACCTCGCGGGGGCGGAGCACATCCAGGAGGCTCACCTGACCGAGGCGCTGACGTATCGAAGGAGCCTGTCCTAACGCACAACCCGCACCTCAACCCCTGCGTCCAGGTTGCTCCAGGCGCTGTCGGTGGTGATGGCGGGCAATCCCAGCCGCTGGGCCAAGGCCAGACAGACCCGATCCCCCAGGGATAGCCCCTGGGCTTTGGTCAGGGGTCATAGCGTTGCCACTAGCAGGACGTCCTCGGGGCCGAAGGGCACCACCTCTAATACACCCCCCAGCAAACCCTGATGCACCAGGGCCTGCTCGAGCAGGCGCACGTCCTGGCCCCACTCAGCCACCTTGCTGTAGACCTCGGCCAGATTGACGGCGCTGATAAAGCCGCCCCCAATCATCTGTTTGGCAACTGCCTCGGCCCCCGCCTCCTGGTTGAGGTAGGCCAGCAGGGCCGAGGCATCCAGCACCACGCTCATTCCTGCAGGGCCTCCCTGCGCCGTTCCTGGATCAGTTCTTGGGCTAGGGTTTTCCCCTTCAGGGCGGGATAGAGGCGCTGCAAGAGACCCTTATTCCCCATGACAACTTCCTGCGCCTTGACCAGCTCGATTACCCCATCCTCCCGCAGCCGCAGCAGCAGACGATCCCCCTCCTGCAGCCGCAGAACCCTGCGTACTCCGGCGGGTAGCACCAGGCGCCCTTTGACCCCAAGCTGCACGGCCTGCTGAACCACAGGGTGTTTCATATTTCAATCGTACCACGTTTTGAAATGTTCCACTTTGCAGAGACTGACCTTGGCAAGCCTCGTTCTCCTGTTCTTGTGGCAACCGGAGGGCACCACGATGAGGAGGGGTATAGCTTGCTATACTCGCCCCATGGACGCCCTGGCCCTGTACCGGCAGGGCCGCTACTCCGAAGCCCTCGCTCTGGCCCACCGTCAGGGAGAGGCCAAGACTGCCGCGCTGGCCCTGCTGGCCCTGGGTAAGGTCGCCGAGGCCCAGACTATTTTGGAAACCTGGCGGCCCCAAGAAAGCGTCGCTGAGGCCGAGCGCCTCTCCCTTCTGGGCTTTGCGGCCTATCGTCAGGGCGATTCGCAGGCCTACCGCCGCCTGGCCCTTGCCGCGGCCCAAACCGCCCAGACCCCCCTGACCCTCTACCACCTGGGCCTCTCGCTCCCACCCAGGGATGGTCTCCTGGCCCTGCAGGAAGCCCTGCACCGCCTGCAAGCCCAGGCCACCCCCCCGGTGGAGCAGGCCCGCCTGGCCTTCGCCCTGGCCCGTACCCTGCGGCGGCTGGGCCGGTTTCCTGAGGCCCTTTCCTACGCCAGCCTGGCCGTCCTGCACGACGCCCAGCCCCACTACCGGCTCGAAGAGCTTACCCTGCTGGCCTACACCGGGGAGGAACCCCTCCCCCGCCTGGAAA
>NZ_QWLA01000078.1 GCF_003574095.1 Calidithermus roseus | reverse complement strand
GCCCAAGGCCACTCCCACCACCCCCACCACTCCCGTCGTCAAGACACCGACCCCGACCACCCCAACCCTGACCCGCTTCGTGCAGGAGCAAAACCTGCGCCTAGTCGGGGTAGTGCTGGGACCAACCAGCGTGGGAATCTTCCAGGGCAAGAACGGCTTCTTCGTACTGCCGGTAGGGCGCAATTTCCCCGAGAGCGAGGTCCTTCTTAAAACCTTAACAGCCCGCGAAGCCCTCTTGGTGCTGGGATCGGAAAGCCTTACGCTCGAACTGGTGAGTCCCTAGAGGCGGTGATACCTTATGCAACGAATCCTGTTCCTTATCGTTTTGCTGTTGAGCCTGGCCCTGGCGGGCACCCTCCCTCGAGATGCCCGCTTCGACCAGCCGGTGGACCTGATCGCCCCCAACGGCATCCCGCTGGAGGATGCCCTGCGCAGCACCGCTACCAGCGTCGGCCTGACCCCCCTCCTGCGGGACATCCCCAACACCCTGGTCAAGGTGTCGCTGGAGAAGAAGCCTTTCCGCCAGGTCTGGGACCTGCTGATCAACACCTACGGCGACGGCAAGCTCGACTACGTCCTGCTGGAAAACAACGTCATGGTGGTGGCCTCTCCCGAGGTGGTCTCCCGCTACGCGCCCAAGGTGGCCCAGCAGCCCACCCCCACCACCGAGCCCACCGTGCGCCGCAGCTATGCCGTAAGTGGGAACCCCACCGCGCTCAAAACCTTCCTGGAAGCTGAAATCCCTGGCATCCGCATCACCATCGCACCCGGCCAGCCCACGCTGCTGGTCACCGCCACCGAAAAGCAACACTCCGAAGTCGCGGCGTTGCTGGCCCAGATCGACCGCCCCCAGGCCCAGGTAGACACCGTGACCCGCAACTTCAAGCTGGCTCACGCCCGCGCCGAGGCTATGGCGGAAGTGCTCAGCTCGGCACTCGAGGGCGGGGCCAACGGGCAGCAAGCCCAGGGTCAGGGCCAGGCCGGACAGGCTCAGCCCCAGGCCAAGGGCACGGCTTTCTTCACCGCCGACGTGCGCACCAACACCCTCATCGTCACCGCCACCCCCGAGCAGATGACCCGCGTGGAAGCTCTCATCCGTGAGCTGGACGTCCCGGTCAAGCAGGTGCAGCTCAAGGTGCGTATCCAGTCGGTGGACAGCTCGGTGGTCAGCAGCTTCGGCATCAAGTGGGAGAGTCTCAGTGGCGGCAACCTGGTCGGCAGCATCATCGACGGGGCGCTGAACCTGATCTTCGACGCCTCCAAGAGCCTGGCCTCGCTCAACATCCGCGCGGTGCTGGATATCCTCGAGCAGCAGAGCCTGGCCCGCCGCCTGAGCGACGTGACCCAGATCGTCGAGGACAACTACCCCAACTTCGAGGTTAAGTCGGGCTCGAGGCTCATCGTCACCCCCCAGGTGCAGGGCGAGCCGACCCGCGAGTTCGACGTGGGCCTGCTCGTGCGCGTCGTCCCGCAGATCACCGCGGACGGCCAGGTGACCCTGGACGTCTTCACCCAGACCGGGGAGCAGCCCCGCCAGGGCCCTATCGCCAACAGCATCGAGGTGGTGCAGCGTTCCGACCGCACCAAGCTGCGCATCAAGGACGGGCAGACCGTGGTGATTGGGGGCGTGGTCCAGCAGACCACCGTCAACCAGGAAAGCAAGGTGCCTATCCTGGGCGATATTCCCTTGATCGGCCTGCTCTTCAAGAAGAACTCCAATAGCGTTCGCAACGAGGAGCTTCTAATCATCATCACCGCCAACATCGTCAGCGACGCCCGTTAATCGGCGCACTGAGAGCGGTTCCCACGAATACCCCACACAGCCAACTAGGTCGTGTGGGGTAAAACAGCCGCCGATCCCAGCGGCTGTTTGTGGGAAACGCGATGAGCGAGGACAGGCTGCCGGTCTGTCCTCGCTCGCTTTTTGGTGTGTTAAGCTCTTGGCATGCGTTTTCTGACTGCGGGCGAATCCCACGGGCCTCAGCTCACGGCGATCGTCGAGGGCCTGCCCTCGCAACTGCCCCTGGCCGTGGAGGACATCAACCCCTGGCTGAAGAAGCGACAGGGGGGCTACGGGCGTGGGCGGCGGATGGTGATCGAGACGGATACGGTCGAGCTTCTGAGCGGAGTGAGGATGGGGCGCACCACCGGAGCCCCGGTGACGCTGGTGGTGAAGAACGCCGATTGGCGCAACTGGAGCGAGATCATGGACCCGGCTGCGGGCAACGAGCCGCGCAAGAAGGCCCTCACGGCGGCCCGGCCCGGCCACGCCGACCTACCGGGGGGCATCAAGTACGGACACAAGGACCTGCGGGACGTGCTCGAGCGGGCCTCGGCCCGTGAGACGGCCACCCGCGTGGCGGTGGGGGCCATCGCCCACAAACTGCTGTCGTTTTTCGGCGTGGAAAGCGTGGGCTACGTGAGCGGGATGGCCGGGGTGTGGAGTGCGACCCCCTTCGACTGGAGCCTCAAAGAGCGTATCGAGGAGAGCCAAGTGCGCATGACCGACCCCGCCAGCGAAGCCGAGGTGATCCGCCGGGTAGACGAGGCCAAGGCTACCGGGAACACCCTGGGGGGGATCATCGAGGCCCGCTTCAGGGGGTTGGTGCCGGGCTTGGGTTCGCAGATGCACTGGGAGCGCAAGCTGGATGGGCGCATCGCCCACATGGCCATGAGCATCCCGGCTATCAAGGGGGTGGAGATCGGGAGTGGCTTCGACAACGCCATGAAGCCCGGCTCCGAGGTGCACGACCCGATCTACTGGGAACAGGGGCGGGGCTATTACCGCAAGACCAACCGGGCGGGGGGCCTCGAGGGCGGCATGACCAACGGCGAGGAGTTGGTGGTGCGGGCGGCCTTGAAACCCATCGCCACCCTGATGAGACCTCTGCCCACCGTGGACGTACTCACCCACCAGCCCGCCGACGCCGCCCGCGAGCGCAGCGACACCACCGCCGTGCCCGCGGCCAGCGTGATCCTCGAGGCGGTGGTGGGCATCGTGCTGGCCCAGGCCTACCTGGAGAAGTTCGGGGGGGACACCCTGGACGAACTCATTGAGCGGGTCGAGCGCTACAAAGAACGGGTGCGAAGTTACTGATGGGTGCGGGATGAGCCAGTCCCACGTCCTAAAGATCGAGCGGCCTGCCACCTGGGTGGCCCTGACCGGCTTCATGGGGGTGGGCAAGAGCCGCATCGGGCGCGAGCTGGCTCGAGCACTGATGCTGCACTTCATCGACCTGGATGGCTATATCGAGCGCGAAACCGGGCTATCGATCCCCGACATCTTCACCCACCTGGGCGAGGAAACCTTCCGGCGCTTGGAGAGCGAGGCGGTGGCCGAGCTGGTGCAGAAGGACTACCTGGTGCTCTCCCTGGGCGGGGGCACCTTCACCCGGCCCGAAAACCGCGAGCGGCTGCTGGCCCGTGGCCCGGTGATCGCCCTGTGGGCTAGCCCCGAGACCATCCTCGAGCGCGTGAGCCGCCGCCCCGGACAGCGCCCCCTGCTCGCCGACACCGACCCCCTGACCCGCATCAAGCAGCTTATGGAGCAGCGGCGAGATATCTACCGCCAGGCCACCATCCACGCCTCCACCGACGGGCGCGAGGTCCACGACGTGGTGGAGGAACTCATCGAGAAGTTGTGGGAATATGCGGAAGCTGACCGTTGATCAACCTCCTCCCTACCCCCTCTACCTCGGCTGGGGTCTGATCGCCCAGGCCGCAGCCGACGCTCCCTCAGGGCCAAAAGCCCTGCTGTACGACCGGGCGGTGGAAGGCTATGCCCTCAAGCTGGCCGAAGCCTTGCAGGTCTCTCCCCGCATGGGGATTGAAGGGGGCGAAGAGGCCAAGACCCTGGAGTGCTACGGCCGGGTGCTCTCCTGGCTGGCGCGGCAGGGGCTCCCCCGTGACAGCACGCTGTACGTGGTCGGGGGCGGCACCCTCACCGACCTGGGGGGCTTCGTGGCCTCGAGCTACCTGCGCGGCATCGGCTGCGTGAGCTTCCCCACCACCACCTTAGCCATGGTGGACGCCAGCGTGGGCGGCAAGACCGGGATCAACCTGCCCGAGGGCAAGAACCTAGTAGGCAGCTTTTACCCGCCCAAAGCCGTGTACCTCGACCTCAAAAGCCTCGCCACCCTGCCCCCCTTCCTCTTCCGCGAGGGCCTGGTAGAGGCCTTCAAGCACGGGATCATCGCCGCGGACGAAGCGCTGATGCGGCTGGAACCCTTGCATCCGGGCTGGCCGGGACTGGAGGAGTACCTCGAGCGGGCCGTTTTGGTGAAGGTCCGCGTCGTCGAGGCCGATCCTTACGAAAAGGGCGAGCGCAAGAAGCTCAACCTGGGCCATACCCTGGGGCACGCCCTCGAGGCCGCCACCCACCACAGCCTCTCTCACGGGGCCGCCGTCGCCTATGGCCTGCTCTACGCCGCCCTGCTGGGCAAGGCCCACGGCGGCAGCGATCTGACGGCCTCGGTCGAGGGGCTGCTGCGCTGGCTCCAGCCCCCTCCCCTGCCTCCCCTGAGCTGGGAGGCCGTCTGGCCCTACATGGCCCGTGACAAGAAAAAACTAGGCAGCAGCCTGCACTGGGTCATCCCCCTCGAGCCCGGCCACCTGGTGGTGCAGCCGGTGGCCGAGGAAGTGCTGCGAGGGGTTTACGGGGAGTTCCTCGAGCGGGTCGCGGTGGCCATATAGCCCATATCGAGGGCCGGTGGCCCGTGGCTATCAGCCTTTGGCCTTTGGCGTTTGGCACACGACCTCATCTCACAACGTCGCCCGCCCCATCCGGGCAATCCCGCCCTTGATCCTGGCCCAGCCCAGGTTGAAGCTTCCCACCGCAGTCGCCACGGCCACGGCGGCCCAGCCATCCTCGGCTTCGACTTCGACGGGGTTGCTCTGCGCGAAGCGTAGGGCTCTGGGGTCGGTGGGGGAAAACTCTACCACTCGAGCGATCTGGGCGGGCCTCAGGTAATGGGCGAGGGCTTTGCCGGGGAGCATCCGGCCCGATTGCACCTTACCCAGGTAGAGCCCTGGAGCCGGAGCCCTGATCCCGGCCAGGCTGGGCAGGCCCTCGCTCAGGAGGTAGAGGTGCCCGGCGCGCTCCCAGATTTCGCCCTCGAGCCCGGTCGCTAGGTGCTCGGCGGCAAAACTCTGCCAGGCTTGGCGGGCCTCCGTGGAGAGCGGGGGAACCTTTTCTCTCGGGGGCGTTCCCTCGTAGCCCCCTACCTTGCGCAACCTGGCCAGGAAGTGGCCCTCACCCCGCAGGCGATGGGGCCATAGGCGCGCGGCTTTGGCCAGGGCGGGGTTGCCATCGCCCCAGGCTGGAACAGCGGGGGTGAAGCTGGGGTGGAGCCGGGCGTCCTCGAGTTCGAACCCTGGGTTGCGGGCGAGGAAGTGGGCGATGACCTGCTCGTTTTCCTCGGGGGCGAAGGTGCAGGTGGAGTAGACCAGCACCCCGCCAGGCCGCACCAGGGCTCCCGCATGCTCGATGAGCTGGCGCTGCACCCGGGCCGCCCTCGCCGGAGCTCCCGGCCCCCAGTGGCGCACTACGTCGGGATCTTTGCGGAACATCCCCTCGCCCGAGCAGGGCGCATCCAGCACCACCCGGTCGAAATAGGCCCCCCACTGCTCGGCCAGGCGCTCGAGCGGAGCGCTGACCACCGCCAGCCGCGCCCCCCAGCGCTCGACGTTCTCCAGCAGCCCGCCCATGCGCCCCCCGTCCACCTCGTTGGCCACCAGCAGACCCCGGCCCCGCATCCTCGAGGCCAGGTGGGTGGTCTTGCCACCGGGCGAGGCCGCCAGGTCGAGCACCCGCTCCCCCGGCTGCGGATCGGCCAGCGCGCCCACCGCCTGGGCAGAGGGCTCTTGGATGTAGTAAAGCCCGGCGTAGAAAAAAGGATGCGGCCCTGGACGGGCCTCGGGGAGATAGTAAAAGCCCTCGGCAACCCAGGGGATGGGCTCGAGGGGCCAGGGACTGATGGAGCGGAACTGCTCGGGCGTGAGCTTGAGGGTGTTGACCCTGAGGCCATAGCTGCGGTCCTCGGCAGCGAGGGCGCGGTGAAACTCGGTGAATTCATCGCCGAGAAGATCGCTCATGCGGACCAGAAAGGCCTTGGGCAAATCCACAGGGAACACCTTACAAAAACGTTCGCAGAAAGCCCACCCCTTCCCGCCCCGCCAAGGCGGGGCGGGGGATGAATGCGAACACGCTCCGTAGGAGCGTTGTGATATTCGCAGCGTCGGTGCAAGCGGCATAGGGTTTATAAAAATGTGGTTATTCTATAAACGTGAGGCTCAGAGCCTACAAATATCGACTGTACCCGACTCCTGCTCAGGCCGAGTTCCTGGCCAAGCAGTTCGGGTGCTGCCGCTACGTGTACAACTGGGCCTTGGAGCAGAAGTCCAGGGCGTATCAGGAGAGCAAGAAAGGGCTGTCGCGGTTCGAGTTGGACAAGCGGCTCGGCCCTTGAAGAAGGAACTGCCGTGGCTGTCCGAGGTAGCCTCGCAGCCCTTGCAGCAAGCCCTGATACGCCTGGACAAAGGCTTCACCCGCTTCTTCCGGAAGAAGAAGGGCTACCCCGGCTTCAAGAGCAAGCGGGACAGACAGAGCGCCACCTTCCCCCAGGGGTTCAAGGTGGAGTTCGAGCAGGGCGTGTTGGTGTTGCCCAAGCTGGGCGCGGTCAAGGCGGTCTACAGCCGCACCTTCGAGGGCAAGGTCAAAACGCTGACGGTGAGCAAGACCCCAACGGGCAAGTTCTACGCCTCGGTTCTGGTGGAGGAGGAGAACCAACCCTCCATCAAGCCGGACGTGGAGGAGAACGCCGTGGGGGTAGACCTCGGGCTCAAGCACTTCGCGGTGCTGAGCACGGGAGAGAAGGTAGAGCACCCCAAGCACCTGGAGAAGCACTTGGGGCGCTTGAGGGTGTTGCAACGCAGGTTGAGCCGCAAGCAAAAGGGAAGCAACAACTACCGCAAGGCCAAGCTGAAAGTCGCCCTACTCCACGAGAGAGTGGCGAACAGCCGAGCCGACTTCCTGCACAAACTCAGTACCCGCCTGGTCAGGGAGTTCGATTCCATTTGCCTGGAAGACCTCAACATCCAGGGCATGCTGGCGAACGGCAAACTGGCTCGACACATTGGTCAAAGCGGGTGGGGAGAGTTCAGAAGAATGCTCGAATACAAAACCGAGTGGAACGGGAAGCACGTTCGCATCATTGGCAGGTTCGAGCCTTCTTCCCGTTTGTGCTACTGCGGCTACTACCACCACGCGCTAACCCTCTCGGATAGGGAGTGGGACTGCCTCGACTGCGGCAGACGCCACGACCGGGACGAGCTTGCAGCCAACAACATCAAACGGTTTGCGTACCGCAAACCCAACACAGGGCGGGACACGCCCGGTGAGCTTGGGGAGGTGTCGGCATGAGCCGAACCGTCGAACCAAGAATCCCACGCGCTTTAGCCGTGGGAATGTCAATATGACTCCATGCCCATCGTCGCCATCGGAACCGACATCACCTCCGTCTCGAGGCTGCGCGGGGTCTACGAGCGCCATCCCCGGCGCTTTCTCGAGCGGCACTTCACCCCCGAGGAGATCGAGTACTGCATGGCCAAGGCCGACCCCATGCTCTCGCTGGCCGCCCGCTTCGCGGCAAAGGAAGCCTTCCAGAAGTGCTGGCCCGAGAACCACGGCTGGCGCGAGGTTTGGGTAGAGATGAGGGGGTCGCGTCCTGCCCTGAACTTCGCGCCCCGCATCGCCCGGCGAATGGAGCTGGAGGGCTGGAGGGCCCACCTCTCGTTGGCCCACGAGCACGAGCACGCCACCGCCGTGGTCATCCTGGAGGCTTTGTGAAGCAATTTTTGATCACCGGGGCTTCGACGGGCATCGGCGAAAGCTGCGCGCTTTATCTGGCCGAAAAGGGTCACATGGTCTGGGCCGGGGTGCGCAGGCTCGAAGACGGCGAACGCCTCGCTCGGCAGGCTAAGGGCCTCCTGCATCCCGTGCTGCTCGACGTAACCGATAGTGAAAGCATCGCCAGGGCCGCCCAGACCATCCGGGGACAGGCCCCCAGGCTCGACGGGCTGGTGAATAACGCGGGCATCGCGGTAGCCGGGCCGCTGGAGTTCCTCCCCCTCGAGGAACTGCGGCGGCAGTTCGAGGTCAACGTGATCGGGCAGGTCGCGGTCATCCAGGCCTTCCTGAGCTTGCTGCGGGAGGGGCGGGGACGAATCGTCAACATGAGCTCGATCTCGGGTCGGATCGCGGCCCCTCTGTTCGGCCCCTACTCCGCCTCCAAGTTCGCCCTCGAGGCCATCTCCGACAGCCTGCGGCGGGAGCTGAGGGGTTGGGGGATCGGGGTCAGCGTGATCGAGCCCGGCAACATCCAAACCCCCATCTGGGGCAAGGGGGTGAGCCGGGGCCGGCAGCTGCTGGAGAAGCTACCCCCCGAGGCCAAGGCGCTCTACGGCAGGGCCATCGAGGGCCAGATCCGCTACGTCGAGAGCGTCGATGGCAAGGGCCTGCCGCCCATCGAGGTCGCCAGAGCGGTCGAGCATGCCCTCACCGCCCCACGCCCCCGAACCCGCTACGTGGTGGGGCGCGAGGCGAAGATTGGGATGCTTTTCGCCCGATTTCTGTCAGACCGCCTGCTGGATGAGATGATCCTGGGTGGAAGCGTTAGGCGGCTCTATGGGCGCAAGGCTTAGCCCGGAGATTTTCTCGCTTCCTCCCACTCTTTTTGGCTAAGCTAGAAGGTGCAAACCAAAAGAGTGATTTCGCCGCCGGCCATTTGGTTTGCGCATGGAGGTGGGCATGGGTATTCAGCTAAATACTTCCGGATTGCATCACGTGGCGCTGCGGGTGACCGACCTCGAGCGAGCCAAGCGTTTCTACACCCAGGTCCTGGGGTTCTCCAACGTCATTCTGGACATCCCCGGCGCGCTCTTCCTGTTCACGGTCGGGGGTTCCATCGTCGGGGTGCGCGGCCCCGATGCCAAGACCCCTCCGGGCGACCGCTTCGACCCCTTCCGGGTGGGCCTGGACCACGTGGCTATCGCCTGTCCCAGCGTGGAAGAGCTGAACCGGACGGCGGCGGCCCTGCGGGAGGCCGGGGTCGAGGTCATCGGGCCCAAGACCGACGAGTTCGCGGGGATGCGCTTCCCCTACATCGCCTTCCGCGACCCCGACGGGATCAAGTGGGAGTACTACGCGCAGGAGACCTAGGCTTCCTCCCCCGTGGCCACGGGCCTCGAGGGGTCGCTGACCCAGTCGCTCCAGGAGCCCGCGTAGAGCTTGGCTCCTTTGATCCCGGCGACCTCCAGGGCCAGCAGGTTGGCAGCGGCACTCACCCCCGAGCCGCAGTAGAGGATGAGTTCCCTGTCCAAAGCCTCGGCAAAGCGCTCGCGGATGGCCTGTGGGGAGATGAACTTTCCGTCGGGTCCGAGGTTGTCGGCCCAGTTGCGGTTGATCGCGCCGGGGATGTGTCCGGCCACCGGGTCGATGGGCTCGAGCTCGCCCCGGTAGCGCTCCGGAGCGCGGGAGTCGATGAGCACCGTGCCTGGCCCCCTGGCGGCCACCTCCTCCGCCGACTTGACCCAATCCATGCGGGGTCGGGGCGTGAGGGTGGCCCTGGGATGTCGGGGACGCTCAGCGGTGAGGGTTCCACCCACTTCCACGAAAGCTTTGATCCCCCCATCCAGCACGGCCACCCGCTCGTGGCCCAGCCAGCGCAGCAGCCACCACAGGCGCGGGGCGAACATGCCGTTCTCGTCGTAAGCCACCACCAAGTGCTCGTCGCCGATGCCCGCTTCGGACAAAGTGGCGGCCAGGACCTGCGGATCGGGCAGAGGGTGGCGGCCTCCCTTGCGGTCCTCGCGCACCGGGCCGGAGAGGTCGGTCTCGAGGTCGAGGTAGAGCGCGCCGGGGATGTGGGCCTCGAGGTAGGCCATGCGCCCGGCCAGCGGGTCAGCCAGGGAGAAGCGCACGTCGGCGATGCGCAGGTCGGGGTCGTTTAGGTGCTCCAAAAGCCATCCAGCGGAAACCAAAGGCTGCATATGGCAACACCTTACCGCATGGTCTTACGGTCCACGCAAGACGCCGCGGGGTCGCGGTTTGGGGCCTTCGGCGTTTTACGTTTGGCGTCTGACACCGACCACCGACGCCGGTTAAACTAAAAGCGATGCTGGAAAGGCTCGAGGTGCAGAATCTGGCCGTCCTGGAATCGGTGGCCCTCGATTTCGGGGAAGGGCTCACGGTGCTGACGGGGGAAACCGGGGCGGGCAAGAGTGTTCTGGTAGACGCGCTTTCGCTGCTGTTGGGCGAGAAGGCCGAGGGAATGATCCGCTCGGGGGCCGACAGCCTGCTGGTGACCGCCTGGTTCGCGGGCAAGGTTTTCTCCCGTCGGATTTCCGGGGGACGCAGCACGCCGAGGCTGGATGGCGAGGTGGTCTCCATGCGCGAACTGGCCGAGGCCACCGCCGAGCACCTGGCCATCCACGCCCAGCATGCGGCGCTGACCCTGGCTTCGCGCAAGGCCCAGCGCAACCTGCTCGACAGCCTCATCCAGCCGCAAATCCTCGAGGCCTACCGCGAAAGCTACAGCCGCTGGCGCGGCCTTCTGGCCGAGCAGGAGCGGCTCTCCCAAGCGGCTCGTGAGCGCGAGCGGCGGCTGGACGTGCTGCGCTTTCAGCTCAAGGAGATCGAAGAAGCGAAGCTGGAGCCAGGGGAAAAACAGCGCCTGGAAAGCGAGGTCGAACGCCTGCGCCACCTCGAGACCCTGCGCGAGCGGGTGGGAGCGGCAGTCGGCGGGCTCAGCGGCGAGGGCGACGGGCTGGGCATCGTGGGCGCTGCGCTCAGGGAACTGCGCAGCGCCAGCCGCTACGACAGCAGCCTGGAGGAGCTCAGCCACGACCTCGAGGCCGCCCTGGACAGCCTGGGGGCCATCGCCCGCGAGCTGGAGGATTACCTCGAGGGCCTGGAGGCCGACCCGGCCCGGCTGGAGGAGGTCGAGGGCCGCCTGGCCCTGATCGAGCGGCTGGAGCGCAAGTACGGCGAGGGCGTGGAGGGCATCCTGGCCTTCGCCGAGGAGTCCCGTCGCGAACTGGCCGAGCTCGAAGGAGCCGAGGACCGCCTGGCGGGGCTGGCGGGCGAGGTAGCCCAGGCCCACGCCCAGCTCATGGAGGCTGGAGAAGTCCTCTCCAGGGCCCGGCGTGAGGCCGCCGAGCGACTCAGCGCCGAGGCCACCAAGGAGATCCGCTTCTTGGGGATGCCCGAGGCCCGCTTCGAGGTGGGCCTGACCCCCCTGGCTGAGCCAGGGCCGGAGGGGCTGGAGGAGGTGCAGTTGCTCTTCAGCGCCAACCCCGGCCTGAACCTGGCCCCCCTGGAAAAAGCCGCCTCGGGCGGTGAGCTCTCGCGGGTGATGCTGGCTTTAGCCCTACTCACCGGCAGTGAGGCCCCTACCGTAGTCTTCGACGAGGTAGACACCGGCATAGGCGGCGAGGCCGCCTGGCGGGTGGCCGAGCGGCTGGCCCGGCTGGCCCAGCAGCGGCAGGTGCTGGTGGTGACCCACCTCCCCCAGATCGCCGCCCAGGCCCAGCAGCACTACCGGGTGGTCAAGGTCAAAGGCCGCGTGGAAATCGAGCGGCTCGAGGGCGAGGAACGGGTGCGCGAGCTGGCCCGCATGCTCTCGGGCTCCTACTCCGAAGCGGCCATGCAGCACGCCCGCGAGCTGTTGCAAACCGGCTGATCGCACGGCTCGACGTCTCCTGAATACTGGATACTTACTTGTTTTTCATCCTTGCGCGGCTTTTCTGGAGTTTTCCCACCGGTTTTTACATACGGCTCTGGGACGAACCCTGGCGTGGGCGAGGGTGGGGTTTTCAGTCGCCAGGGCGATCGAGCAGCCTCTGTTCTGGGGATGGCAGAACCCCATCTCCAAAGTTTTTTGGGCTGTTCTTGTTGAGCACCCCGACCCACTTGTTGCCGAACGTGAGCATGCTCATCGAGCTTGGCCCATGACGAAATTGGTGCAGTAAAAGTATTGACCCCGGTTTGCTCGTGAGTGTTGTGCAAAATTCGCGACATTCGCACCTCGGGGCGGGCATAATCTAGGCACATATGCTCGGCCTCGAGGGGCTTCTGAACTCACCTCAAACCGTCGTGTGGCTGGACCCTCAGGGCCGTATCGGCTGGCACAACTGGGCGGCTGCGAGCGCGTTATTGCGGCTTGGGCTCGAGGGTCAACCGATCCTGCCTTTACTGGAGCAGGGGAGCCGCTTGCGGCTCGTGGAAGCGGAATCGCCCATCACCCTGCCCTATCAGGGTCACTGCACGCTGGTGATAGAAGGCAAGCCGCGCCACTGGTATCGCTTCTTCTGCCATCCCTACCAGGGGGGAACGCTGTGCTTTGGGGTGGATGTGAGCGACCTCTACAGCAAGGCTCTGGCCTACCAGACCACCCTCGAGGTGCTCTCCAACCTGGTCACCCAGGAAGCCCGCTTCGAGGACCTGCTCCAACACGTGCTGGAAACCGCTGTGGCCGTAGTGCCGGGAGCCCAGGCGGGGAGCATCTGGTACTACTCGGGCGAGCAGTTCCGCCTCGCCGCCCAGGTAGGCTTCAGCCAGGAGTTGATGGGCATTGCCATTTCCTACCAGGATGAGTTGAAGTGGTACGGGGCCGGGGAAGAAGCCTGGAAGCAGGGTCAACCTCGGCTGTTGCGGGGGGCACAGATCATCGCCCGGTCGGTCCAGGCCCTGCGCGAGGGGCCGGGTTACGAGTTGGGGAAAATCAGCAAAATTCAGGCCAACCTCTGTGTCCCGGTGGTGCTGGGAGGGGAGGTCATGGCCATGCTCAACCTCGACAACCTCGAGCACCCTGACGCCTTCCCTCCTGAAGCCGTGGCCATCGCCTCCCACTTCGGTCTACAGACTGCGGTGTTGCTCTACGGCGTGCTCAACCAGCGCAACCTCTCCGAGCTGGCCTACACCGACCCGCTCACCGGGCTGGGCAACCGCCGGGCCCTGAGCGAAGGTTTCGCACGGCTGCGGACCCAGGCCCAGCGCCTGGGCAAGCCCCTGACCGTGATCTTCTGGGACCTCGACGGACTCAAGCAGATCAACGACCAGCACGGTCACATCGCCGGGGACCGGGTTTTGCGCGAGGTCGCCCTGGCCCTGCAAACCCTGCTGCGGCACGGGGACCGGGCCTACCGCATCGGCGGCGACGAGTTCGTGAGCTTGCACCTCGACCTGAGCGAGGGGGAGGAAGGCCCGTTGGTCGAGCGGGTGCGCTCGGCGCTGCCCCTGCGCGTCAGCGCTGGAGCGGCACGGGCCAGCGAGGCGATGAGCCTCGAGCAGGTGCTGGAGCTGGCCGACGCCCAGATGTACCGGGACAAGCCCCCGAGGTGAAGCGCGATCAGGCCGACCGGCTCGAGTCCTGCACCGCTGCCGTCTTTACATTGGCGAAGGTCTGGGAGATGAGCTTCTGGGCCTGTGCATCGAGCACCCGCCCGCCCACCGCCGCCACCGGACCGCGCATCACGGCCTCGCCCTTCCAGTCGAGGATGGTGTTTCCTCCCCCTTCCTTGAGGTCGGCGCTGGCGGAAAGGTCGACCACGCTGCCCAACCCGCCGCCGGTGATCTTCACGCCCATGCGGTTTCCCGCCTGATCTGGCTGGAGTTCGATCTTGAACTTGAAGTTCCCCCGCACCGGGCCGACCCCCACCCGCACGCTCACGTCCATGTGGGTAGAGTCATGCACCTCGACGCTCTGGACGTCGGGGAGGCAGGAGGCGATCTTGTGGGGATCGCTGATGAAGGCCCAGACCTGCTTCAGGGGCAGGGGGATGCTTTCCTGGCCGGCATATTGGAGTTTCACGGTTTCACCTCGAGCAAGACGTTCTGGCGGGTCTTGGGCGACCCCCCTCGCTCTACTACAAAACATACATCCCCCTCCTCCATGCCGTATCCTGTGAGCAGTTCAATGGAAGCCCCCGCCTCCAACCTCATCGCCGTCGTCCTGGCCGCCGGGGCCAGCCGCCGCATGGGGACGAACAAAATGCTGCTGCGGCTGGGCGGGGAAAGCATGGTGCGGCGCGTCACCCGCACCGTTCTGAGCGCGGGGCTGGAGCAGGTGTGGGTGGTGGTGGGGCGCGACAGCCCCCAAGTCGGGGCCGAGGTGGCCGACCTGGGCGTGAGGCTGGTGCAGAACCCGCGCTACCCGCAGGGCATGGGGACTTCCTTCCAGGCCGCCGTCGAAGCCTTTCCCCCCAACCTCGAGGCCGCCATGTTCGTCCTGGGGGACCAGCCCTTCCTCACCGCCGGGATGTACAGGGCGGTGCTCGAGGCCTACCGCACCCACCGCCCCCCGCTGGTGATCGCGCAATTTGGCAGCGTCAAGGCCCCGCCCCACGTCTTCCGGAGCGACCTGTTCGCCTATCTCGGCCACAACAAGGACGAAGGGGCCAAAAACCTCGTCGCACGGCACAAGGCCCAGGCCATCGTGGTGGAGCTACCCGAATCCGCCCTGTTCGACATCGACACCCCCGAGGAGTACCGGCGGGCGCTCGAGCGGGTAGCCGGTGGCGAGTAGCCGCCACTGACGCATCTCAGCGCGCAGCCCCCGCGGGCTCGTGGATTCGCCCCTCGAGGCCGTTGAGGAAACCAGCCGGGTAGCCGCGCCGCAGGGCCATGATCTCGGCCAGGATGCTCAGGGCGACCTCCTCGGGCGACTCGGCTCCGATGGCGATGCCTACGGGGCTGCGTATCCGCCGAATCTGCTCCGGGGTGAGGGGGGTGCCTTCCTTAGCCAGCTTGTCCACGATCTTCGTGAAGCGTGAGCGCGGCCCCAGCAGGCCGATGTAGGGAGCTGGGGTTTGCAGCACGAAGGTCAGGGCGCTCTGGTCGATGAGCAGGTTGTGGTTCATCACCAGCACGAAGGTACGGGGACCGACCTCGAGCGCTTGAGCGAAGCGCTCGGGGCGCAAAAGGCGCACCTGGGCTCCGGGGAAGCGCGAGGGGATGGCGAACTTATCGCGCATGTCCACCACCTGCACCTTGAAGCCAAACTCCACCGCCATGCGCGAGAGAGGGATCGCGTCGTGGCCCGCGCCGAAGATCAACAGCTCGGCTGGGGGCAGGTTGACGTCGAAGAACACCGGCACTGCCCGCCCGTCGCCGGCCCGCAGGACGTGGGTGAGGGCTCGGGGTTGCAGGGCGGTGAGGAGTTGGTGGGCCGTAGAGCGCACCTGGGCCTCGAGCCCTGGGTCGCTCAGGGCGCCCTCCGAGGCCGCTTCGCTGAGGAACAAGCGGCCCAGGCCGGGCTCGAGGGGAGTGGCCAGCACCGCCGTCTCGCCCTGCTCGAGGGCCTGGAGCCAGCGGTTGGTGACGGGCTCATCCCGCAGGGGTTCGATGTAGACCTCGACCGCACCCCCACAACCGATGCCCAGCCCCCACATCACCTCCTCGTCGAGGTTGTACTCCGTGCGCACGGGCTGGCCGCTTTGCATGACCTGCCGGGCGACTTCCACGATCTCGGGCTCGAGGCAACCCCCGCTGAGCATGCAGGTGTAGCTGCCGTCCTGCCGCACCAGCATCCTCGTGCCCTCACGGCGATAGGCCGAACCCGTCACCCCCACGATGGTCGCCAGGGCGACGGGCTCGCCCGCGGCACGGGCCTCGCGGATGCCCTGCAGCATCGCCTGGACTTCGGGCTGTTCCACGAGGTCAATTCTATCGGGCCGGGGCCAAAGCGCACTGGGAAGGGGGGCACGATGGCTTCCGGGGAAGCGTCGGCGGCCCTACCGACCTTAATCCTGGTCCCCAGCAGTAGCGTGGGAAGGGGTTCGGGTGTACCCTGAGCCTATGCCCCAGGCCCTTGCAATCCCGTTCCCGAAGGGCATTTTGAGACTTTGTAAAACAAGAATCACATAATATAAAACTGGGCTTGACAATTTATAAAGCTATGCTTTACACTCCTTGATGAGGAGGTAGAGCATGTTCGGGTTTCACCAGCTTGAAACGTACCGCCTTCACAGCCAGGAGCGGTTGAACCAACTGAGGGCTCAAGCCGAGGTGGCCCGCCTGCTCCCTCGCCGATCCCTGCGCCAGCGCCTCGCACAGGTGCTGCGCTCCTGGGCCGAAGCCCTCGAGACCCCCACCCCTCGCCGCCGGGTGCTGGCTTGAAGCCATGAGCCGCCGCGAACACATCCAGCAACTCGTGGCCGAGGGCAAGCTAACCCCGTACGAGGCCAGGATCCTGCTCGAGGCCCTGTGCCGCGAGGAATCCTCCCCATCTGCCCCCCTGGAGGGGGCGGGGGTCACTGAGCCTCCCCCCGCCCCCAAC
>NZ_QWLA01000077.1 GCF_003574095.1 Calidithermus roseus | reverse complement strand
CTCCACCCCCTCCCCCACCGCGTCGATGACCCCCACGCAGTCGAGGCCTGGCGTAAAGGGAGGCTTGGAGCCCGCGTCGTACCCGCCGCGCCGGGCCTGCACGTCGGCGTAGTTGACCCCCGTCAGGCGAACCCGGATGCGCACCTGCCCCGCTTGCGGCTGGGGCCGGGGCACCTCGCTCCAGCGAAGCCGCTCGGGCCCGCCGTGTTCCTCGACCACGATGGCTTTCATGCAGAAAGTATACGCAGGTGACGACCTCCCGAACCTTCAGTCCGGGGGATTATAGCCCACATCCCCCTTTCCTCTAAGCCACCCCGAGGCACTTAAGCCTCGTAGCCCAGGCGTTGGAGCAGGGCGTTGAGCTCTTCCTCGGAGTGGTAGCTGATCTCGAGCTTGCCCTTCTTCTCCCCACTGAAGCGCACCTTGAAGCCCAATTGGCGGCTCAGGGTCCGGGCGATCTCCACGTAGGCTTCGGATCGCTGGCGGCCATGCGAAGTCGGTGGGGTTCTCTCCTTAAGGCGCTCGGCATCGCGCACGCTGAGCTGATTTCCCAGGACCTGCCTCAGCCCCCACTCCCTCTGCTCTTCCGGCAGCATCAGCAGGGCCCGGGCGTGCCCGGCGGTGATCTGGCCATTCCGCAGCGCCTCGAGCGCCGCCGGAGGCAGTTGCAGCAGCCTTAGGGCGTTGCTGACGGTAGCGCGGGCCTTGCCCACCGCCAGGGCCACCTCCTCCTGGCTGGCCCCCATCTCGATGAGCCGCTGGTAGCCCTGGGCTTCCTCGACCGGGTTGAGGTCCTCGCGCTGAAGGTTCTCGATGAGGGCGATCTCGAGCACCTCCCGCTCGCTCAGGTCGCGGATGATGACGGGCACCTCGCTCAGACCGGCCTCCTGGGCCGCCCTGTAGCGCCGCTCCCCCGCGACCAACTCGTAGAGGTCGCCTTTGGGGCGCACCAGCAGGGGTTGCAGCAACCCCTTCTGCTTGATCGAGGCAGCCAGCTCGGCCAGAGACTCGGGGTCGAAATGCTTGCGGGGTTGCTCGGGGTTGGGCCGGATGAGGGCGATGGGCAGCCGGGTCAGCGAGCCCTGGCTCTTGGGAATCAGGGCCTCCAGGCCCCGACCCAGGCCGCTAAGCTTCTTGGACACGGCGCATCACCTCCTCGGCCAGGCGGCGGTAGGCGTGGGCCCCGCTGGAGGTGGGGGCGTAGTCGCCGATGGCCTGGCCATGGCTGGGGGCTTCGGCCAGGCGAACGTTGCGTGGAATCACCGTCCAGAACACTTTTTCTCCCAGGTGAGCGCGGATATTGGACTCGACCTGCTGCGAGAGTAGGGTCCGCGAGTCGAACATGGTGATCAGAACCCCCAGCAGCCGCAGGGCCGGGTTCAGGCTGCTGCGCACCTCGTCGATGGTCTCCATCAGCCCTGCGATGCCCTCGAGGGCATAGTATTCGGCCTGCACGGGCACCAGGAGCCCCTCGGAGGCCACCAAGGCGTTGAGGGTGAGGGGTCCCAGGCTGGGGGGCGCGTCGATGAGGATCAGGTCATAGGCCGCGCTCAGCGGCTCGAGCACTTCCCGCAGGCGCTGGGGCAGGTGTGTGAGCTGGGCATTGGCCCCCACGAGGTCCGGACCTGCGGGCAGGAGGTGAAAGTTCCTGACAACCTCGCGGATGCTCTGCTCGGGCGTGGATTCGCCCAGCAGGAGCGAGTAGACCCCGTCCTCGGTGGGCTGCTGGTTCAACCCCGAAGTGGCGTTGGCCTGGGGGTCGAGGTCGACCAGCAGCACCCGCTGCCCGGCCCTGACCAGGTAGCTGGCCAGATTGATGGCGGTGGTGGTCTTCCCCACCCCACCCTTCTGGTTGACTATGCCGATACGGTTCATTGCCTATCAGAATAATCCATGTCGGGCGATCACCTCGGGCCTGCGGGGGTAACGCGGCTCTGTGGCAGCCACTTTCTTGATGATGACGAGCCGGCGCTGGTCGCCGGATTCGGGCAGCTCCAGCTCCTTTACTTCCTCGAGCACGCCGCCCAATGGCTTGAGACCCTGAGCGACCCCCTCGAGTTCCTGCGCGACCTCGGGGCCTTTCTGGGCGATCAGATAGCCCCCCACTTTGAGCAGCGGCAGACACAGCTCGCTGATCTGCCCCATGGGACCCACGGCACGGATCACTGCTCGGTCGAATCGTTCGCGATACTCAGGCTGATGCGCGACCTGTTCCGCCCGTCCCCAGATGAATGCCGTGCCCTTTAGCCCCAGAAGCGCGCAGGTTTCCTCGACGTAGCGCAGCTTTTTGCGGGTAGCCTCGAGGAGGTGCATTCTCAGGGAAGGTCTCACGATCTTGAGCGGCAGGCCGGGGAAACCGGCTCCGGTCCCCACGTCGACCACCTCGAGCGGGCCCTCGAGCAGACCGCTGGTGAGGCAGGTCAAGGAGTCGAGGAAGTGCTTGAGCACGATGTCGCGCTCCTCCCGCAGCGAGGTGAGGTTGATCTTCTGGTTGACCGAGGTCAACCGTGCGTACAACCGTTCGAACAGGTGGATGGTGGGGCTGAGGTCCTCACCCAGGGTCGCGGCGCCCCGCAGCAAGAGTTCCCTGCCCGCAGCCGTCAGCCTCACGATCCGACCTCCAGGCCGTAGCGAGCTTTCATCTCACGGTAGCGCTGATAGCTCGGAGGGTCGATCTGCGCCCAGGGCAACCGCTCGAGCAGCGGGATAAGAAACTCCCGCAGGGCCTGCCCTCGCACGATCCACTGGTAGTAGTGGCGTCCACCGTGGTCGTAGGGGCCGTAGAGCTTCGAACCGGGAACCTGCTGGGTTAGCCACTCAAACAACCCGTGGTGCCTCGAGTGCATCCGTAGGGTGACCTGGGGTTGTTTGCCATCGCCGCCGAAGTGACCTTCTCCAATCAGAACCCCCAGCAGCACCCCCATCTGGAAGCTGCCGGGGTCGAGCGCTGTTTCACCGTAAGATTTCACGTGAAACATTTTGCCACAGGGTGGCCCACCGGTTTCTTGTTTCACCGTAAGATTTCACGTGAAACACTCAGGCGGGAACTTTGGTCAAGTGGATCAGCAGCGCAGTGAGGTCGGAGTCGCGGACGCCCGGAACCCGCGAGGCTTCGGCCACCGTGCGGGGGCGGAGCCTGGAGAGTTTTTCCACGGCCTCCCGCGAGAGGCTGGGCACCGAGGCGTACGCGATGTTTTGAGGGATCCGGTAGCTTTCCAACTCGGCGAGCCGCTCGCGCAGCTTGAGCTGGCGCTCGATGTAACCGGCGTACTTGGCCCGGATCTCGACCTGCTGGGCCTCCTCCGGAGTCTGGAGTTCTCCCGGCCCGATCCGCGCGATCAGCTCCGAGTAGGTGGCCTCGGGACGCCGGAGGTAGTGCAGCGCCGAGACCCCCTCCAGGCGGATGCTGCCCAGGCGCTCGAGCTCGGCTTCGATCCGGGCGTACTTCCGGCGCACTTCCTCGAGCCGCTCGCGCGGTTGCAACCCCCAGTCCGCCGCCCTCTCACTCAGGCGCTCATCGGCGTTGTCGGCCCGGCACAGCAGGCGCAGTTCGACCCTCGAGGTCATCATGCGGTAGGGTTCGTCGGTACCTCGGTGGACCAGGTCGTCGATCATCACCCCGATGTACCCCGACTCGCGGGGGAGGGTGGCCTCCTCGAGGCCCATCGCGTACCTGGCTGCGTTGAGGCCTGCCAACAGCCCCTGGGCCGCCGCCTCCTCGTAGCCGCTGGTGCCGTTGAGCTGCCCGGCGGTGAAGAGCCCCGGCAGCTTGCGCGACTGCAGTCCGGGCGTGAGTTCGGTCGAGCGCATCGCGTCGTACTCCACCGCATAGGCATAGCGCTGGATCACGGCCTGCTCGAAGCCTGGCAGGCTGCGCACCATCTGCTCCTGGAGCTGGGGCGGCAGGCTGGAGGAGAAGCCCTGCAGGTAAAGCTCGGAGGTCTCCAGGCCGTCCGGCTCGACAAACAGGAGGTGGGTCTCCTTGTCGGCGAAGCGCACGACCTTGTCCTCGATGGAGGGGCAGTAGCGAGGACCAATCCCCTCGATGTCCCCGCCGTAAAGAGGGGAGAGGTGCAGGTTTTCCTGGATCAGGCGGTGGGTGGCCGCCGTGGTGCGGGTCTGCCAGGTGGGCCGGGCAGCGGCGAAGGGCCCCGGGCGGCCCGTGAAGGAACCGGGCGGGTCGTCGGCGGGTACGACCTCGAGCGCGGCGTAGTTGACCGAGTTGGCCCGGATGCGCGGGGGGGTTCCCGTCTTGAAGCGCAGCAGAGTGTGCCCGGCTTCCCGCAGGCTCTGCGAGAGGAAGCGCGCCGGCGGCTCGCCCTGCCGCCCGGCGGGACGAGATTGGCAGCCATACCAGACCACCCCGCTGAGGAAAGTCCCGCTGGCGACCACCACCGACCGCGCGGCAAAGGTCCGGCCATCCACCGCGCGTACCCCCCGCAGCCTGCCACCCTCGAGCCACAGCGCGGCGACCTCGGCGCGGACGCTCTCGATGTGGGGGTGTGCGAGCAGGGTGCGCTGGGCCTCGAGGGCATAGGCGTCCCGGTCCACCTGCACCCGCAGGCTCTGCACCGCAGGCCCCTTGGAGCGGTTGAGCACGCGGGTGTGGATCGCCGTGGCGTCGGCTAAGCGGCCCATCAGCCCGCCCAGGGCCACGATCTCCGCCACCAACTGGCTCTTGCCCGGCCCCCCCACCGCCGGGTTGCAAGGCATCAGGCCGATGCGCTCGGGGTTGCTGGTCACCAGGCCCACCCTGGCCCCGGTCTGCGCCGCTGCCCAGGCG
The DNA here is from genome assembly GCF_003574095.1 of Calidithermus roseus. GTDB lineage: Bacteria > Deinococcota > Deinococci > Deinococcales > Thermaceae > Calidithermus > Calidithermus roseus. The sequence goes on along the minus strand of NZ_QWLA01000077.1, from coordinate 11,673 downwards.
GCCTCGATTCCCGCGTGTCCTCCCCCCACCACGATCACGTCGTAGACTGCCATCCCAACCACTTTAGCAGACGCGGCCAATGTGCAATAGAATAATCAGGCTCTAGGCAGCGCAATGCGCGCAGGGCCTTCGTAAGGAGTGAGCGGCCTTGACCCAGCACACCATCTGGCAAAACGTTCTGGACTACATTCGCCAGAGCATCACCGATGTCGAGTACAACACCTGGTTCGTGAAGATTCGCCCCCTCGGTGTGTACAACGGGGTGCTCGAGCTCGGCGTCCCTACGTCCTTTGCCGGAGAGTGGATCAAGAAACACTATACGGAAACGATCCAGGAGGCCCTGCTGCACCTGGGGGCCCAAACCCCCCGCTTCGAACTCAAGGTCATCCCGGGTAACCCCGTCCAGGAGGATATTTTCTCCGCTGCTCCCGAGCCCGGAAAGAGCACCGACCCCCGCTCGAGGCTCAACTCCAAGTACACTTTCGAGAACTTCGTCGTCGGCCCCAACAACTCCATGGCCCACGCGGCGGCGGTGGCCGTGGCGGAATCGCCGGGCAAGGCCTACAACCCGCTGTTCATCTACGGAGGGGTGGGCTTGGGCAAGACCCACCTCATGCACGCGGTAGGGCACTCCGTGGCCTCGCGCTTTCCCCAGCTCAAGATCGAGTACATCTCCACCGAGACCTTCACCAACGAGCTGATCGAGGCCATCCAGAAAGACCGTATGACCGAGTTCCGCGACCGCTACCGCTCGGTCGACCTCCTGCTCGTCGACGACATTCAGTTCATCGCCGGCAAGGAGCGCACCCAGGAGGAGTTTTTCCACACCTTCAACGCCCTCTACGAGGCCGGCAAACAGATCATCCTCTCCTCCGACCGACCTCCCAAGGACATCCTCACCCTCGCCGCCCGCCTGCGCAGCCGTTTCGAGTGGGGCCTCATCACCGACATCCAGTCGCCCGAACTCGAGACGCGGGTGGCGATCCTGAAGATGAACGCTGAGTACCGGGGTATCCGCATCCCTGACGAGGTCTTCGAGTACATCGCCAAGGTGGTCACCTCCAACATCCGTGAGCTCGAGGGCTCGCTCATGCGGGTGGTGGCTTACGCCTCCCTCAACGGTGTGGAGATCAGCAAGCAGGTGGCGGCCAGGGCGCTCTCCGATGTGTTCATGGCCAAGGCCGAGTACGCCCCCGAGGAGATCCTCAGGGCGGTGGCCGAGTTCTACGGTTTGCGGACAGACGAGCTCAAAGGGGCAGGGCGCCGTAAGGAGGTGGTGCTGCCACGCCAGGTGGCGATGTACCTGATCCGGGAATTGACCCACTCCTCACTGCCGGAGATCGGGCAGTTCTTCGACGGGCGCGACCATACCACCGTGCTTTACGCCATTCAAAAGGTGCAGGAAGCGCTGGACAACGATACCAACCTGCAGCAGAACCTCCGGGCTATCCGGGAGCGGCTCGGGTAGCTTCAAGGGCATAGCGGTTAAACCTGTGGATAAGTCTGTGGATAAGCTGTGGATAAGTCTGTGGAAATGGCTGTGAATAACTCTATAGGCATCGGGCCTGTGGATAACTGGGGTAGTTATCCACAAGTTATCCACAGGGGAGGGCGGGTTATCCACAGAAGTTATCCACAGGTAATTAGTGATAGGAATGCCGCTTTAAGCCACTTTTCCACACTATCCACAGGCCCTATTACTATTACTACTAATTCTTTAAAGTCTTTAAAAGAGAAGGAGTAGAGCTTTAAAAAGGCCGACCTATGGAAGCGAGAATCCCCAAGAAGACCCTGGCTGATGGCCTCTCGATCCTCGAGCGCATCATCCCCAGCCGCAGCTCCAACCCCATCCTGACCTACCTGCCCATCGCCCTCGAGCAAGGCAGCTTGGTCTTGCGAGGCACCAACGGGGAGGTGGACATCGAAGTTCGTCTGTCGGCAGAGACCAGTGGCGAAGGCTCGCTACTGGTCCCTGCCCAGCCCTTCTTCCAGATCGTGCGTAGCACGCCCGGTGAACTCATCGAGCTGATCTTCGCCGAGCAGATGCAACTCATCAGCGGCAGCTACCGCACCCAGCTTCAAACCACCAACCCCGACGGCTACCCGGAACTCTCCTTCCGCCAGCCCGCGGGGGAGAAGCTCCCCGCCGCGCGGCTGGCCCAGGCCATGACCCGCGTGCGCTACGCGGCGAGCACCGAGGAGTACCGGGCGATCTTCCGGGGGGTGCAGCTCGAGCTCTCTCCCGGCAACCTGCGGGCGGTGGCCTCCGACGGATACCGCCTGGCCCGCTACGACCTGAGCGTGAGCAACCAGTCCACCCGCAAGCTGGTGATCCCCGCCCGCAGCGCCGACGAGATCATCCGCATCTTCAAGGATGTGCAGGGTGACGTCTCCATCGAGGTAGGGGAGGGTACCCTGACCCTGGTGGGCGACGCGGTGCGCATGGCGGTGAAGCTGATGGAGGGGGAGTTCCCCGACTACGCCCGCGTGATCCCCCAGAGCTTCGTCCTCGAGGCCACCTTGCAGGCCGAGGCCCTGCGCGAGAGCCTCAAGCGCGTGGCGGTGCTGTCCGACCGCAACAACCACCGCGTGGACTTGATCTTTAGTGGCAGTAAGCTCGAGATCAACTCCGAGGGTGACTACGGGCGTGGCCGCGAGGAGATCGCGGTAGAGGCCAAGGGCGAGCCCCAGCTGGTAGTCGCTTACAACGCGCAGTACCTCATCGACGCCCTGGGCCCCATCGAGGGCAGCGTGAAGCTCTCACTCTCCGGGCCTACGAGCCCCAGCCTGGTGCAGGCGGTGGAGGATAGCGGGTATCTGTCGGTGGTAGTTCCCCTGCGGGTTTGAGCATTTCGCGGCGCGGTAACGAACCGGGAACAGCATGAAATTGCTGATGGATGAGGACGTTGAGAGGGCCATTACCGTTGGTCTTTTGCGCCGCCAGCCAACCGCCGACGTTGTAACCGTGCAACAAGCGGGGTTGAGTTCGCTATCAGATGCCCAGGTCCTGGCTTGGGCAGCAGAGCAAGGCCGAATTGTCGTTTCGAACGACAGGGCTACGATGGGTCAAGAAGCTTACAATCGGGTTGTTCGTGGAGAGCCGATGCCCGGGCTTTTGCTCTTAAGGCCGCACGTGCCGTTTTCGAAGATTATCGAATTCCTTGAAGCCTACATCCTCGAGGCAACACCCGAGGAGATGGCCAACGCCATCGTATACATCCCCCAAGCCAAGTAGGGGTGCGCACTTACCCTTCACCCAATCTGCGTTTTATACGGGCATCCAGTGCGGTTGGTCTAAGGGGTAGCGTCATTCTTTCGACCGCTTCAGCTTTGGCAGTTTGCCGAGACACATAAGCATCTACTTCAGATCGATGGCGCAAATAGTAGGTGAGGATCGAATAAATATCTGCCAGATCTAAAGACGGGTAGCTATAGTGAATTTCCTCCGGGGTTTTGCCCTCGTTAAAGGCCCTGACAATCTGCTCGAGGAAAATCCGGGTGCCCTCAACACGGACATCCCCTGAGGGTTCAGTTACGAGCGGAACTTTCTCGGACAAGGTCGCCATAAGCACTTCCGTGCTCTCTAAAGTATAGAGGGCTTTAACCTGCTAATGCATGATATAACCCACGGTGCGCTGGGCGCTGATGGGCAAAACGCGGCTGGCACGTAAATAACATGGGGGTTGAACTCGGTACAGCCTGAACCGGTCGCTTTTGGTATACCAATCGGTTGGGGTGTAGACTGTGACCCGGTTGTAAGTGTTTCCACGGAGGGACATCTCTATGACGACGATTGTGGAAATCAAGGGGCGTGAGGTATTGGATTCGCGGGGGAACCCCACGGTGGAAGCCGAGGTGATCCTCGAGGGCGGGGCGCGGGGCCGGGCTTTGGTGCCTTCGGGGGCCTCGACCGGAGCCCACGAAGCCGTGGAACTGCGCGATGGGGGCAAACGCTTCGCAGGCAAGGGCGTGCTCAAGGCGGTGGCTGCGGTTAACGAGCGCATCGCCGAGGAGTTGCAGGGCCTCGATGCCCTCAACCAGGAGGCCGTGGACCGGGCCTTGCTCGAGCTCGACGGCACGCCCAACAAGGGCAACCTGGGGGCCAACGCCATCCTGGCCGTCTCGCTGGCCACCGCCCGCGCGGCGGCTGAGGCGGTGGGCCTGCCGCTGTACCGCTATCTGGGCGGGGTGCAGGGCGTGACCCTGCCGGTGCCGTTGATGAACGTGATCAATGGTGGCAAGCACGGCGACAACAACGTCGACTTCCAGGAGTTCATGCTCGTGCCCGCCGGGGCCCCCAGCTTCAGCGAGGCCCTGCGCTACGGGGTCGAGACCTTCCACGCCCTAAAATCGGTTTTAAAGGCCCGGGGCTATAACACCAATGTCGGGGACGAGGGCGGCTTTGCCCCCGACTTAAAATCCAACGTAGAGGCTCTGGAGGTGCTCGTCGAGGCGGTAGAGAAGGCGGGCTACGAGGTGGGCAAGGACATCTCCTTCGCCCTCGACCCGGCGACTACCGAGCTTTACAAGGACGGCAAGTACCACCTCGAGTCCGAGGGCAGGGCGCTGTCGAGCGAGGAGATGGTGGCTTACTGGGAGAATTGGGTCAACCAGTACCCCATCGTCTCCATCGAGGACGGCCTGGCCGAGGACGATTGGGAGGGCTGGAAACTCCTGACCGAGCGCCTGGGCAAGCGCATCCAGCTCGTGGGCGACGACCTCTTCGTCACCAACCCCGCGCGGCTGAAGCAGGGCATCGAGAGGGGGGTGGGGAACTCCATCCTGGTCAAGGTCAACCAAATCGGCACCCTCTCCGAGACCCTCGAGGCCATCCGCCTGGCCCACCGATCGGGCTACACCGCCATCCTCTCCCACCGCTCGGGTGAAACCGAAGATTCCACCATCGCCGACATCGCCGTAGCGGTCAACGCGGGCCAGATCAAGACCGGCTCGGCCTCGCGCTCAGACCGGCTGGCCAAATACAATCAGCTCCTGCGCATCGAGGAAGAATTGGGGGCGGGAGCGAGGTTTTTAGGATATGGCGCTTTCTAAACGCACCAAAATCGTCTCGACGCTGGGGCCGGCTTCGTCGAGTCCCGAGATCATCAAGGCGCTGGTCGAGGCGGGGGTTGACGTGTTCCGCCTCAACTTCAGCCACGGCACCCCGGAGGACCACCGAAAGCGGGTGCAGATCATCCGCCAGGTCTCAGAGGAGCTGGGCCAGACCGTGGCCATCCTGCAGGACTTGCAAGGCCCCAAGATCCGGGTAGGGCGCTTCGCCCAGGGGGCTGTAGAGTTGCAGGCAGGCCAGCGCTTCATCATCACCAGCGACCCGGTGGACGGTGACGAGAACCGGGTCTCGACCACCTACCGCGGCCTGCCCATGGACGTGGAGCCGGGGATGATCCTGCTCCTCGACGACGGCAACCTGCGGCTGCAGGTGGAGGAGGTCCGCAACAACGACATCCACACCACCGTGCTGGTGGGTGGACGGTTGTCGAACAACAAGGGCATCAACATCCCCGGAGCCGACCTCTCGATCCCCGCGCTCACCGACAAGGACATCGAAGACCTGGCGCTGGGGGTGGAACTCGAGGTCGATTGGGTGGCCATGAGCTTCGTGCGCAGCCGCGACGACCTGCTCTTAGCCCGCCACTACCTCAACCGCTACAACTCCCGCGCCCGCCTCATGGCCAAGATCGAGAAACCCAGCGCGGTCGCGCGCTTCGACGAGATCCTGGAGGAGGCCGACGGGATCATGGTGGCCCGCGGCGACTTAGGCGTGGAGATGCCGCTGGAGGAGGTGCCCATCATCCAAAAGCGCGTCATCCTCAAGGCCATCCACGCCGGCAAGGCGGTCATCACCGCCACGCAGATGCTCGAGAGCATGGTCAAGAACCCCATCCCCACCCGCGCCGAGGCTTCCGACGTGGCCAACGCCATCTTCGATGGCACCGACGCGGTGATGCTCTCTGCCGAGACTGCCTCGGGGGCCTACCCGGTGGAGGCGGTGCAGACCATGGCCAAGGTGGCCCGCAAGATCGAGGCCAGTCCCGAGTACATGAACCGCCTGCACGAGCTGCGCCCGGCCCCCACCCCTTCCGTACAGGACGCCATCGCCCTGGCGGTGGACAACGTGGTGGACGCCTCGGGGGCCAAGCTGATCGTGACCTTCACCGCCACCGGCGGGGCAGCCCGCCGCATCGCCCGCACCAAGCCCGCGGTTCCGGTGCTGGCCCTCACCCCCAATCCCCACGTGCGCAACCAGCTTGCCCTCATCAGCGGCGTGCTGCCGTTGCTGGCCCCTGACCCCAAGGACACCGAGGACATGGTGGACATCGCCCTGCGGATGGTCAAACAGTCCGGGATGGCCGACCCCGGCGACCGGGTGGTGATCGCCGCCGGCGTACCTTTCGGCGTGCGTGGCACTACCAACATGCTGCGCGTTGAGCGGGTGAGTTAGGAGAGCTTGTCGATAATCCATAGCCGAACGCCGTCGGGTCGTACAGCTTGCGCAAAACGCCGTACGATCGTGGTTTTGGGCGTTCGGCGTTTTTCAGTGGGCTCGAGCGGCGACTGCGCAACCCGTGACCCAACGCCTTCGGCTGGCCGCTGAGGGGCGCTCGCCGGAAGGCGGAGGTCCAGGAGAAAGGACTGGAGGCTGGGAACTTCCCATACTCGATATTCGGCATGGGGTAATATGGGCCCGAGCCTTCTACATCCGAAGGCAGGGCGCAACCACCACCTGCTATTCCCGTTGGGGCTGTCCAAGATTTCGAGCTTCATCGTTCACTTTTCTCCGGTCTATTATCCCGATTTCCCGACAGGCACGTTTTTTGAGACGTTAAAATCGAAAAAACCGCGCAGAACACCCTGATCAGAGGCCCATCACGCCGCAACCAGTTGCGCGAAACCCCTGGTTTATCTACAGCCCCTTCCTGTTTTACCCCTGGTTCGCTCGCTGGAACGAAGGCCGTCTGGAGCGTGCCAACCATGAAACTATCGTCATTGCCGTCGTATATTCAGATCAAAGTCATGCCCGCCGGGAAGGTACCGCTGCTGCTGCGGTGGCAGTTGTGGTGGTGGAAGAAGCGCACCTTTCGCTTGGACATGAGGCTGGCCCCGGCGCAGTGGTACATCCTGGCCTTCGTTGAGGGCAGCCTGGTCAGCGTGCTCGAGATCGTCAGGCGCAGGGGCAGCGTGGGCGGTGACTCCCTGACGCTGGGTTTGCTGGGTGGGGTCATAACCGCGCCGCGCTGGAGAGGGCGGGGGTATGGCTCGGCCCTGCTCAAGCACGCAGCGGGGTTCATTTGTGATGAGATGGGGTGTGACTTCGGCCTTCTGTTTTGTGGAGAAGGCCTGGTGGCTTTTTATGAGCGGCTCGGTTGGCAGCTGGTGCCCAATGCCTACGTCTACGACCAACCGCGCGGGAAAACGGAAGGACACCTGAAGCTCATGGTTTTTCCCTGCAGGGGCCAAGGCTTTCCGCAAGGGCTGGTGGATCTCGAAGGACTTCCGCTGTAAGGTCCTCCTCGCGGTACTCTAAGCTGGACCATGGAACACCAATCCTACGCCTACGGGCGCAACCATTTCCTGCTCGACCCTGACCTGCCCGCCCTGCTGAAGCGCTACTGGCAGGGCTGGGAAGCTCATCGGGGCGAACTCGTGGCCTTCGGGGAGCTGGCCGGTGGCGAAGCCTACCGCGTGGCCGACCACGTGGACAAGGAAGCCCGCCCCGTCCTGGTGATGCACGACCTGGAGGGCAAGCGCATCGACCGGGTGCGCCTGTCGCCCGCGCAGGAAGCGTTGCTGGGGCGGCTGGCGGCCATCAACCGCCCACCCTACGAGGGGGGAAGCTGGCACCACCACTTCACCCAGGGCTACTTGCTGGCCGACCCCGGCCTGTACTGCATCCAGACCATCACGGGCTGCGTGATTTACAGCATCCACAAGTACGCACCGGAGTTTTCCGCCTGGAAAGAGCGACTCTTGAGCGGCGAGGCTGTCGGGGCGACCTGGATGACCGAGGTGCAGGGGGGCTCGGACATTGGAGCCAATCAGACTGGCGCGCACTGGGACGGTGAATCCTGGCGTTTGAATGGCGAGAAGTACTTCTCCAGCGGCGCCGGGCTCACCGACTACGCCATCGTCTCGGCCCGTCCTCAGGGGGCTCCGCCGGGGCCGAAGGGGATCGCGCTGTTTCTGGTCCCCCGTCTGGATGAGAAGGGGCGGCTCAACTACCGGGTGCGCCGCCTGAAGGAGAAGCTGGCCACCCGCGCGGTGCCTTCGGGCGAGGTCGAGTTCACGGACACCCAGGCCCACCTGATCGGTCGGGCCGAGGAGGGTATTTACTACCTGCTCGAGACCCTCACCCTCTCACGCCTGGCCAACGCCTGTGGGGCCATGGGCCTGGCCCGCAAGGCCCAGCTCGAGGCCCTCTTCCGCGTGCGGCAGCGCGAGGCCTTCGGCCGGCCCCTGCTCGATCACCCCCTCATCCGTCGCGACCTGACCGACCTGGCGGCGCGCATCGCCGGGGGCCTGGCCCTGACCTTCCGGGCGGTGGCCGCCTGGGATGAGGCCTGGACCGAGCGCCCCCCGTACAGCCCGCGCTACCACTACGCCCGCCTGCTCACCCACCTCGCCAAGGCTCGCACCGCCGAGCACGGCACCTACTGCACCCAGCTGGCCATGGAGCTCTTCGGCGGGGTGGGCTTCGTGGAGGACTTCGCCATCGCCCGCCTGGCCCGCGAGGCCCTCATCACCCCCATCTGGGAGGGCCCGGCCAACGTGCAGGCCCTCGACACCCTCGAGGTCCTCTTCCGCAAGGGAGCGGCGGAGGGCTTCGAGGGGGAGTTCGTGCCCCGGCTCGAGGCCCTTCAGACCCAGGAGGCCCGGCTCGCCCTGGCGGCCATCGAGCGAACCCTGACCCACCTGCGAAGCCTCGAGCCCGCCCAAGCCCAGTGGCACGCCAAGGAAGCCCTGCGCACCCTGGCCGACGCTGCCAGCGTGGCCCTGCTCTACGACCTCGAGACCGTTGGGGGTGAGCGCTACGCCAAGCTGGCCACCCTCTACGCCCGGCGTTTCCTGGGGGGCGGGGAATACCCGTCGTGGGCGCTCGAGGAGCCCCAAGTGTGGGCGGGGGAGATGAGCCAGGAAATCCCCATGTAACCTGGCGTCGGCTAGACTAAAAAGTAGATCGGGAGGTTTATGCACGACCGTTCATCGGCGTTTTGGTCGGGTTTCTGGGATGTCATCAGCAAGGTGGCCATCGTGGCGATCCCGGTGGTGCTGGGCTGGGCGCTCAACCTGGGGTCGCAGCGCATCGCCGACTCCATCGCCCAGCGCGACTTCATCCAGAGCCTCATCGATGAACTCTCCGACACCAAGAGCCAGGCCCGCCAGGACATCGCCCTCATCCTCTTGAAGGAGTACATCGGTAACGAGCAACCCAGGATGGTGGCCCGCATCGCCGAGGTGGTCTTCAGCGAAAACCTCAACCGCATCGTCGACAGCAACAAGAGCGACAACGCCCTCTCCGAACTCCAGGGCTCCACCGCCTACCAGATCCTCGCCGAGCTCAACCCCGAGCGGGCCAAGGCCATCGCCGAATCCACCCAGCAGCGGGTGCTGGCCGCGCTGCTGGACGAGATCAACAAATGACGGAGAACCGCGTGAACAGATTGCTGCTCGTCCTCCTCGTCCTGCTGGGCACCCTCGCGCTGGCCCAGACAGCCTCGAGGGTGCTGGGCCAGCCCCTGCCCGTAGAGGGCGCCACCCCGGTCAAGACCTTCGACGAGCGGGTGCTGCGGGCCTTCGCCGTCACCGAGGGCAAGCGCTGCCAGACCTTCGAGGGCTGGAGCTTCAAGCAGGCCACCCAGGACGAATACCGCAAGCTCGTGGACGGCTTCAACGAAGCCCTCAAAAAAGCGGGCTGGAAGGTCGAGTCCAAGGGCCAGGTGGCCCAAGGCGAGTCCAGCGTGGAAGCCTACAAGCTCACCGGCGGCAAGGGCGAGCTGATCATTGGCTACTGGCTGCTGGCGAAGGGGGCGAGTCAGCTGTACTGGTGCAGGTTGGGGTAGTTAGGGGCGATTTTCGATAGCCGCTCGTGCCCTCGCCCGCATCCGCAACCCGCCCTTGGCCCACAGCGTGAAGTTGGGCTCGGGCTGGACTTCCATCCCCTCGGCGTGCTCGAGGTCGAAGCGCTGCAGCACCCCGGCGACGATGATCTTGAACTCGGTGGTGGCAAAGCTCTGGCCCGTGCAGACCCTGGGCCCCAGGCTGAAGGGGAAGTAGGCGCCACGGGGCAGGGACTTCTCAAACTCGGGTGTCCAGCGCTCGGGGATGAAGGCGTCGGGTTGCTCGAAAAAGCGCGGGTCGCGATGCAGGGTCCACTGGCACAGCACCAGCTGGGCCTTGTAGGGCAGATGCATCCCTCCCAGCTCGACCCCCTCAGGGGCGGCCACCTCCCGCCCGATGATCCACACCGGGGGATAGAGCCGCAGCGCCTCCTTGAACACCTGGTCGAGGTAGGTCAGGCGGGGGAGGTCCTCGAAGGTGGGCATGCGGCCCAGCGCGTCGAGTTCGGCGCGGAGCCTGGCCCGCACCTCGGGGTGGCGGTCGAGGAGGTGCCAGGTCCAGACCAGGGCGTTGGCGGTGGTCTCGAGGCCCGCCGTGATCACGGTGAGCACCTCGTCGCGCAACTGCCGGTCGCTCAGCTCGATGCCGGCCTGCTGCTGGGCTTCCATCAGCATCGAAAGCAGGTCGTCGCCCAGCTCGCCCTGGGCCCGGCGCTGGGCAATGTGGCGCTGCACCATCTCGTTCAGCGCCCGCACCACCCGGATACCGGCGCGGTTGAGCGAGGGGGTCCAGTGGGGGTTGGTGAGCCAGCCGTGGATCATCTGCCCCACCACCTGCTGCCCCAGGACGATGGCCTTGTGCATGATGTCGCGGTCGTCCTTGGCCTCGACGTTGAACATGCACTTGGCCACTACCCGCAAGGTCAGGGCGTTCATCTCCTCGTCCACGTGGATGAGCTCGCCGTCCTGCCAGCCCTCCAGCATCTCCAGGGTGAAGCGGGTCATGACCTCGGCGTAGCCCAGCAGGCGTTTGTAGTGGAAAGCGGGGCGCATCAGGCGGCTCTGCTGCTTCCAAAACTCTCCTTCGCTCACCAGGATGCCGTGACCCATGCCCCCGGCGAAGGCTCGGGTCATCTCCGACTTGTGAAACTGCTCGGCCCGCTCGACGAGCACCTCGCGCACCAGATCGGGGTGGTTGAGGAAGACGATCTCCTGCCCGTTGGCGAATTGGAAGGTGCAAACGTCGGGGCCGCTGCGGGCGAGCTGGGTGAAAAAGCGCAGCGGCTCTTGGCGGAGCTCGAGGTCGGGCAGGTCGCGCACCATATTCCGCAAAGCTTACCTTGCCCGCCAATTAGGGCGTTGAAAGTTTTGACCTTAAAAGAAGATCCCCCACCGGTGAGGGTGGGGGATCTGAACCTTGCACAGATCGGGCGAGTTGCTGAGTTGCACGCGCGTAGCGCACAACTGAGTACTCCTTAGAAAGGAGGTGATCCAGCCGCACCTTCCGGTACAGCTACCTTGTTACGACTTAGCCCCAGTCATGAGCCCGGCCCTCGGCGCCTGCCCAAGGCTACCGGCGACTTCAGGCAGAACCCAC
>NZ_QWLA01000076.1 GCF_003574095.1 Calidithermus roseus | reverse complement strand
CGCCTGAGGTTCCCCCTCACCCGCCAGACACCCCCTTTCTCGGCCTGTCCCAGCGCTGCACCGTTGGCCCCGATGAGCCGGTCGGCGGCGTGGGCGGTGCCGTACCAGCGCGACCAGGCCGCCACGTCGCGCACCTGGAAGTGCTCGAGACGGTGCTCGAGTAGGGGGCTGGAGCTGTGGGCTGCGGGGTAGAACTCGGCGAAGCCTAGGCTCTGGTCCAGGCCGATCACGCTTGCGCCCGGAGGAGCGGCGTAGTGGCCGCCCGCCAGCCCATCTACCAAGTAGACTGCGCCCCGCTCGCGCAGCAGCACGTACACGTCGAGGGGGGTCTGGAACTGCGGCAGCAGCGTGGGCAGCATCGCGTCCCGGAAACCGATGTTGAAGGTGCCCGTCTGGTTATCGAAGTTGTCGAGCGCCACGGCATTGGCTGCCCCCAGGGGATTGGCGGGGTTGGGCTCCTTGAACGCCCCCAGCACCAGGCCGTTGGACTGCTGGATGTCACCAGGCCGCACCCGGAAGTGAATCACCCGCCCGTTCTGCCGCTGCATCTTGGGATAGGCCAGGCCCACCTGGCCGAAGCGGGGCGCGCTGGTTTCGGGCATGCGCAGGGCACAGTGATCCACCGACATCCGGGTTGTGCCCTTGTCGAGCACCAGCCGGGGGGTGCCCTCGGGGCTCGAGCTACCCCCCACCTGCCCTGGCTTGAGGGCGACACCGAAGGAGTCCTGGGGGTAACTGGCCTTTGGGTAAGGCACACATCCTTGCGGGGAAGCCAGAGGGGCTTCGCCAAAACCGATTGCCAACAATGCCAGAAGAATGCACGAAAGCCAGCGCCCCATACCTTACAAAGCCTAGGCTAAAGCCCGCTCGCGGGGCGACGGTTGCGTCACATGGCGGGTCGAGGGGGCTCAAGTTCCACCCCCTGGGCGCGGGCCAGATCGGCCAGGGCCCGCCAGAGGCGCTTTACCTGCCCCGCCGCGGGCTCGCGTTCCCACCAGACCCGTCGCACCCGCAGCCGCCCCTGCGGGCGCTCCATGCGGGCGTCCACCCGCGCCACTAGAGCCTCGCCCTCCAGCACCGGCAGCACGTAGGGGCCATACCTGCGCTTGGGCTCGGGCACGTAGATCTCCCACCTGTACTCGAAGCCCCACAAGTCCTGGATGCGCTCGCGCCGCCACAACAGGTTGTCGAGCGGAGAGAGCAGCGTAACGCGGGGCGCGACCTTGGCCCCCTGGAGGGCCTCGAGCAGCGGAAGCAACTCAGCCCACAGGTAGTAGCGCCGCCGGAGGCCCTCCAGGTGCAGCGGAAGCAGGACACCCTGCCGTAGCAGGGGCTCGAGCAACGCTTTGCGCTCGGCAGCCCCAAGGGGCAGCCAGCCCAGCCGCTGATCGCCGGCGTCGATCACCCCGTAGGCCCGCACGAACTTCATCAGCTTAGCCTGGGGGTCGGCAGGGGCTTGGGGCAGATCGGGGAACCACTGCGAGGTGAGGGCGAAATAGCGCTCGTCCCCTCTACGGTAAGCCACCACCAGCTCCCCCGCCTCCCACAGGTGCTCGATGGCCTGGGAGGTGGCCTTGGTGGTAAAGCCCCAGTAGCCTTGGACCTTCTTCCCGTTGTCGAGCCTCCGGGCGGACAGCGGGCCTTCGGCTTCGAGCCTCTGCCTTATGTGGGCGATGGCTTCGTAGATCTCGCTCTCGTAGCTTTCGCCGTGCCTGTTGTAGATGGTGTGCTCGAGCCTCCAGCGCTGCCGCCGCAGCTCGAAGACGGCCCAGTCCTCGATGGGCAGGATGCAGCGGGCCTGAGCCCAGTACTCGAAGACCCGGCGGGCCGGGTAGAGCGCCTCGAGGTGCTCGCCGCGGTAGCCCCGCAGGCGGTTGTGCAGCACCAGGTGGTGGTTGGGGGCCACCACGTTCACCGGGTCGAGCTGGACAGCCTCCAGCCGCCGCAGCACCTCGAGCACCCCCTCCGGCCCGCCGAGTTCCTCGCGCCACAGCCCTCCTTCGGCCCACCCTCCCCTGCCCCCGCTCCACTCCAGCAGCCCCTGCCGGGCCAGAATCACCCGGCGCAGGGCGGAAGGAGTGGTTTCGATGGGTTTCATATTCGGCGTTCAAAGGTCGCCACGGGCTATTCGGCCCCCAGCGTTCAGTTGTGCAACTCGCGGAACACCGCGTAGACCCGCCCTGCCTTGGGGTAGGCCTCGAGGTTGTAGAGGGTGGGGTGGCCCGGCAGGCTGGCTTTGCCCTTGTAGGGCAGGCCGGTCTCGAGGGCCACCGCCAGCGGGTGATCGCGGTGAATGGCCGCCCCCCGGCTCACCCGGTCGAAGACGCGCTCGTGCTTGGCGCTGAAGAACACCCGCAGGGGCTTGGCCCCGGCCATGAGCACCAGCGAGGGGACGGGCCCCCGCTCGGCCAGGGCGATGATCACCACCTCCTCCGAAACCTGGTGCCCCTCGGCGAGTTCGGGGATCAGGCGGGGATTCTGACCTTTGCGGGCGATGGCGGCTTCCACCACCTCGCCCGGCAGCAGCATCTCCGCCGCACCCAGGTTGCACAGCGCCTCGAGCTGACTCTCCAGCCGCTCCCCCTCGAACTCCTCGTGCAGGTCGGAGAGGATGTCGGCGTCGTGGCGAATGAGGTGGTGCATGACCTCGTGGGCCAGGGTGAAGCGCTGACGCTTGGGAGGGGAATCCTGGTCGATGACGATGCGCTGCTGCTCCTCGATGAAGGCCCCGAACTTGCCCTCGGGCAGCTTGGCGTACGAGAGCGAGACTCCGATGCCCCGCACCAGCCGCTCGGCGGTCAGCGGCGCGTGGGCCTGGCGGTAGTCCCTGGCCATCTGGATGACCCGCGAGCGCAGATCCATGACAGTCAATTATCCCCTCGGGAGTTCGTATATTTCCTGCACGGCATTCCAATAGCTGGTGGCGCGGGGAAGCCTACTGTCGAGTTGCAAGGACGCCTCGCTGCCGCAGCGTGTGACATGGCTCAGTGCACCTCGAGGGCGTTGGAGGTGCGGATCTCGTGGCCCAGCACGAAAAAATCGGATTCGATGGTGGGATAGGGTTGCATGGCGTCACCGAGAAAAAAGCCGACAGCAATCTTCGCTATCGGCTGCTCGCTTGGCCCTGGACGCCGCTCAGCCTTCCAGAACGCGCTTGAGGTGCAAGAAGATCTCGTACCAGTCGCGCTTGGACTCCGGACGCTTACCGCGCAGCTCGATGCGGGCAAGGGTCTGCTGCCACTCGGGGGTGATCTCCTTGCCCAGGGTGGGGTCGGCCAGGAGCTCGGCTAGGCCCTTGGGCAAGGAGGCCTCGGTGCGCTCGCCGTAGAAGTCCACGGGGGCCAGCAGGTCGTTGACGCTCACGCCATAGGAGCTCGCCAAGGTTTGCAGGGTGTCGAGGCTGGGGTTGGTGCGACCGCGCTCGAGGTCCGAGAGGTAGGGCACCGAAAGGCCGCTTCTTTCCGACAAGTCCTTCAGGCGCCAGCCCTGCTGGCTACGTAGTTCGCGCAGGCGTTCGGCTAGTGTCATATCAAGGTCACGGTAGCACAACTCTCCTTTACGGTCAAGTCGTAATGAGTCGCTTCGGGATATTGCATCAGCATATTGGTTATGTTATATTCATAACCGGAGGCCACAGGTATGACCGCAAATGAGACCGTCTGGCGTTCGTTGGGGCAAGGCAAGGCCCACCCGAGCGATGTCCTCAACACCCTCATCGAGATCGACAACCGGCGTGGCCTGGTGGGGCTGTGGGCCCTGGAAACCGATCTGCGCGAAGCGCTGCCCCGGCTGCGCCCGCAGGCCCAGGCGCTGGCCCAGGCCTGGCTCGAGGCCCTCTGCCTCTACCGGGCTAGCTACTACCCCGAGGGCCGGCTTTCCAAGCTCTTCAACCGCTTCCTCCAGAAGGAAGCCCAACCCACGCTGGCTCGAGCCAGCTAGATAGCTTTAGGGTTCGGCTACAAGCCGGACCCCGACCTGCGGGCTGGCCGCCTGGCCAGTTCCCCTCTCGGGCAAAGCTGCATCCAAGCCCCGAAGATCGGGCATGAGCGCCAGGCGGCCTCTTCAGATGCGATCTGATTATGCTAGAAACATAAAGGAGGTTCACCCGTGACGCAGTGGTTCGGCCAGGACACCCCCTCGCCCAAGAAAGCCCCCGGCGTTTCTCGGCCTATGTCTTCGTTTCCTGCTACCAGCCCAAGCGGGTCCGCGAGGCCCTGAGCCAACTGCCCGGCGTGACCAAGGCCCACGTGCTGATGGGAGCTTCGGAGGTAGCGCTGGTGATCGAGGAGAAAAACCTCGCCTCACTCCAGATGCGGCTCAGCGAAGTGCAGGCCACGCCGGGGGTCAGGAAGCTCTCAGTGAAGGTCGCAGCCTGAGCGAGGAGATACGGATATGGAAATGGTTCAGGAAGGCCCGTTCGAGGTCGTCGGTTTGGCGCATGTACGACTGGGCCGGGCACCGGGGGCTCGAGGTCGGTGAATTCAAGCTCGACGGCGGCTACACCGCCGAGGGCACGGAGCAAGAGCACGAGCTGATCATTCGGGCAACCCCATGGGTTCATTGGGGTCAGGGAGCTACTTTCCCAAAACGCAGGAGGAGCGTTATGTGGGACAACTCAATCGGCGTAGAACTGGCATTGCTTCACTTCAGGGAGCGCACGCACAAGCTGCGCGAGGAGGCCAGGATCGAGCGGGAGCTGCGCCAGCGGCACTCCGGCGGATCGCGGCGGGCTAAGGTAAAGGTACTGGCCTACGTGTTCATCCGGGCTGAGCGTCCCTCCGAGGTAGTCGAGCGGGTGCGGCGGATCAAGGGCGTGCTCAAGGCCGACGCCCTGCAAGGCTCGGGCGAGGCCATCGCGGTGGTGGAAGGGCGTGACCTGGAGGGGCTCGAGGCCCTGGTGGGCCACATCAAGCGCCTCCCCGGCGTCGTCGTGGTCAGGAGCAAGCTAGCGGCCTGAGCCAGGGCCCACCCCGTGGCGTAGACTGGAATCACAACCCCCCTCGCCCAGCACCCGTCGATTTGGAGGAGGTCACTCATGAGGTGGACACTCGCGCTGTTGGCCCTAGCCCTCTCGGCTTGCAACCAGCCCGCTCCTGGAAGTCAGCCCAGCCCACCGGGGGTGATCGACCCTAGCAAGCAAGGCTGCAACCGGGAGGCCTTGTGGGTGGAGTTCCGCCTCGAGCAGGGCACCTACCGCGTCACCCAGACTGCGCCCGGCCTCGAGCCCATCCTCTACGAGACCATGCCCGACGTGGTGGGCTATGGCACCCGCGTCGAGACTCCCCAGGCCGAATTCCGCTTCAAGCGCCTCGAGGACGGCCAGAGCTGGAGCGCATCGCTGCCATATAACCCCTGCCTTTGAGGGTCGTACGTCCTACGTCGTAGGCCTAATCAAAGCGGGCCAGGAAGGCCTGCATGAACGCGGGCAGGTCGTCGGCGTGCTGGGCGGTGACCAGGTGGCCCTCCACCACCACCCGCTCGTCGAGGTAGATGGCCCCGGCGTTCTCGAGGTCCTCGCGGATCGAGCTGAAGCCGGTGAGCCTGCGCCCCTTGACCACTCCCGCGCTGATGAGCGCCCAACCCGCGTGGCAGATGGCTCCCAGCGGTTTTTTCCGGGCGTCGATCTCGGCGATGAGCCGGGTCATGGCCTTGTGGCGACGCATGCGGTCGGGGGCGAAGCCGCCGGGCACGATCAGCCCGGCTAGGTCGCCGGCCCTGACCGCCTCAGCTGCGACCTTGGCCTCGAAGGTGAAGGGGGTCTTACCGTGGAAGCTCCCCGGCCTGGGGCCGATCACCAGCGGGCTGAACCCGGCCTCCTGCACCCGGTAGTAGGGGTAGATCACTTCGCGCTCGTCGAAGTAATCCTCCAGCAAGATCCCAATCGTGTTCACAGCCGTACCTCCTTGATGCGCTCCAAGAAGTCGTGGACGATGTTTCCCGTCACGCCCCAAATGTCGTAGCCCCGCCAGGGATAGTGCCACACCAAGCGCTTGATCACCCCGCCAGGTTGCACGCTGATGGCCTCCTCCGGCTCGAGCGGGGGCTGAGCGTGCGGGCTGGCCACCCGCTCCTCGGCGTAGGCGGGGACTTCGATGAGTTCGTGGATGGGCACCCACAGCAGCTCGCTCACCTCCTCGGGGTTGGGGGTGAGGCGGGGTTCGCGGGCAATGTGACCCAGCAGGGGAAACACCCGGTAGCCAAAGGGCGAGAGCGTGGGGTTGAGGTGGCCCAGGATCTCGACCGCTTCGGGCTCGAGGCCCACCTCTTCCCAGGCCTCGCGCAAAGCGGCCTGTTCGGCGGTCTCCCCATCGTCGAAGCGGCCACCGGGAAAGCTGATCTGGGCGGCGTGATGCGGCAGGTGGGCGCTGCGCACGGTGAAGAGCAGGTGCCCTTCCCACACCGGCAGCAACACGGCGGCATCCACGAAGCCCCTGGGCAGGAGCAGGGGTTGAGGCGGCTTGCTGACTAGGGCTTTGAGCAATTCCGGTCGCATTTCTCCCGGAGCAGGATTTCCGGATTCACCTTCTCCCGGCGGCACAGGGCCACCATCTGCCATAGTGCCTCGGCGAGGTCGCCTTTTTCGAGAGCCGAGATCACATCGCCGGGGCTGGCCAGGGGAGCCTCGAGCTTCTTCTGGATCTCGGCGGCCCGCGCCAACGCCCCCAGGCTGCGCGGCACCTCGTCGCACACCGAGGCCCTGCCCTTGCCCTCCCCCGCTTTGATCACCCGCCAGTTGGCGCTGACTTCCTCCGGGGTATCGGCTTTTACGCCGCCGAAGACATGAGGGTGGCGGCGGATGAGCTTATCCACGATGTGCCCCTCGACCTGGGAATAGCTGAAGGTGCCCTCCTGTTCGGCGATCACGCTGTGGAAAGCCACCTGCAAGAGCACGTCGCCCAGCTCCTCGGCCAGTTCATCGGGGTCGCCTTTGCTCATGGCGTCCACCGCCTCGGCGGCCTCCTCGAGCATGTAGGGGCGCAGGCTCAGGTGGGTCTGTTCCTTGTCCCAGGGGCAGCCGTCGGGAGCCCGCAGACGGCGCATCACCTCCAACAACCTCTCCATGCCCTCCAAACTACCCCAAGGCGCTCAGGAGGATTGGGGCCTGGCGACCGAGGCCCGCCACATCAGCCCCAGTGCGCCCAGCGTGGCCCCCACCATCAGCAGGCCCAGCAGATCCAGCCCGGCCCGCTCTCCCCACTGCCAACCCAGGGGCCCAGGGGTGGGCAGGCCCGTCAGGCGCGTCAGCAGAAAAGCCAGCAGCAGGGGCAGAGCCACGTAAACCCCCACCCGCGCCAACCCCCGCTGGGAGGTGGGGGTGGGCTCGAGCAACCTCGACAGCAGCAGGATTCCCCCGTAGGCCAGTTGCCCGGCCAGCAACAGCATGAACAAAAGCGCATACCAAAACCCCGCAGGCTGCTGATCCAGCGGCAAATCCCGCCCCTCGAGCAGCGATCCGCACAACCCCCCACCCAGGGGGGTCTGGCCAAAACCCAGCAGTTGCAGGAAAAAGGGCAGCATCAGCAATGCCGCCGCCCAGGTGAGTCGGTTCGACACGCTGCCAGTTTAGGGCAAAAGCGGGATATGCCGATAGCGTCGCTGAGGACAGGGGCCCATCACCTGTAGCCCTCCTGCGGATAGCTGAAAGCCGACGGCCTCTGGCGTGACATTCATCCTCATGAATGCGCCTTATCCTGGGCAATGCTATGACCCGACGCATCGCCGGACTCGTGCTGTTTATCGGCCTGCCCATCCTGCTGGCCGTGCTCGCTTATACCCGGCTCAACCGTTACCAGCCCTACGGCACCGCCCTGCTCACCCCGCGCCCCGCCGCCGAATTCACGCTCGCCAGCGCCAGCAACCCCAGCTACAGGCTTTCCGACTTGCGGGGCAAGGCGGTGTTCATCTTCTTCGGCTTCGTCAACTGCCCCGACGTATGCCCCACCACCCTGCAAGACCTCAAGCGGGTCTACACCAGACTCACCCCCGAAGAGCAAGCCAGGGTGCAGGTGCTGTTCATCAGCGTGGACCCCGAGCGCGATACGCCCGAGGCGCTGGGAAGGTACGTGCAGTTCTTCGATCCCCATTTCGTCGGCCTGAGCGGCACCCCCGAGGCCACGGCCCAGGTCGCTAAGGACTACGGCGTCTTCTACCAGAAATCGCAGATCAAGTCGGCTCAGCAGTACAACGTCGATCACACCGCCAGTGTCTTCCTGATTGATCCCAAGGGCCAGTTGCGCCTGATCTACGGTCAGGGCAAGCTGCAGCAGGATCCCGATAAGGTAGTGCAGGACGTGCGCTGGTTGCTAAAGGGGAGTTAAGCCTCCAACTCCACCCGCCTGCGGCCCAGGTGCTTGGCGCGGTAGAGGGCTTGGTCGGCCCGTTCCAGCAAGGTTTCGACGCTATCGCCTGGGCGAAACACCGCCACTCCAAAGCTCAGGCTGATTCCGATGCCGCCCGCCACAGGCTGTTCCTGGACCGCAGCTCCCAGGCGCTGGGCTAAGCGCTGGGCCTGCTCGAGGTCGGCCCCCTGCACCAGGATCAAAAACTCCTCCCCGCCCCAGCGCGCCAGCAGATCGCCCTCGCGCAGTTCCTGATCGAGGCGGAAGGCCACCTCGCGCAACACCTGATCGCCCACGGAGTGGCCGTAGCGGTCGTTGACCGCCTTGAAGTGGTCGAGGTCGGCCAGGATCACCGCCGCGCTGCCCGGCGCGGCCCGGTTGAGGGTGTGCTCGAGGCATTCCCGCCCCGCACGGCGGTTGGCCAGCCCGGTGAGGGGATCGGTGTGGGCCATCTGGCGCATGAGGAAATACTGCTCACGCACGCGGGCATAGATGTCGAGCAGCACCAGATAGACCACACAGACAACATAGAACTGCACGAAGGAGTTGAGCGCCTTGAGGCTGGGGCTCGCCCCCAGCGCCAGCCCGACTAAGCCAATCGTCAGGCCCAGCAAGTAGTAGGTCACCGAGAAGCGCAGCGCCTGCTCTCGAGGCAGGATCAGAAAGATCAGGGGAAACATCAGCGGGTACCACAGCGACGTAGCCCCGAAGCCATCGCGGTAAACCTCTCCGCTGATCACCAGATAGACCTGCATGGCTAGCTGGTAGGCCCCCAGCCCAACCACCGTGCCCATCTCGACCTCGCGCACGCTGAGGCGGCGTAGGTAGAGCAAGCCCCACAACAGCAGCGCCTCGAGCGTCAACAGCGGCAGCAGCCAGCGATCCACGGGGTTGAGGCTGTGGTTGGCGTAGCTCATCAGCCAGGCCGTAGCCGTAGCCATAGCCGCCAGGGGTAACAGCAAGAGGCCGGTACGGCGGCGGCTGGCCTCGAGGGCCGAGGGATCGACGGGCGAGGGGTTCATGGCCTGACGATGAGGGTAGCGCAGCATAGATCACATCGAGGAAACATTCGGCCAGATGTCGGGAGAATGTCGATAGCCGATGCCTAACGCTCTTTCCCTACCCCCCAAGAGGGTAGGGGGGATATCCACAAGCCTCCAGCCCTTAATCCTCGAGGTAGGTGTAGCCCACCAACTCGCGGGCGTACTGCTCCATGAAGGCGCCTTTTTCCGCCGGGGTCAGCCTGGAGGAGCGCACCAGCTTCTCCACCGCCTCGGCCAGCTCACCCTCCTCGTAGCCCATCTTCTCGATTACCCGCCGGGCCTTCTCCCCCATCACGAAGCGCTCGATCTCGTAGCCGTCGGCATCCACCCGCACGTGGGCTTCGCCGATGCGGCCAAAGAGGTTGTGGCTCATGCCCAGCACGTCCTGATAGGCCCCGGTGAGGAACACTCCCAGGTAGTAAGGCTCACCCGGACGGATCTCGTGGACAGGGAGGGTGTTGCGCACGTCGTGCAGGTCGATGAAGCGGTCGAACTTGCCGTCGGAGTCGCAGGTGATGTCTACCAGCGTGGCCTCGCGGGTAGGGCGCTCGTCGAGGCGCGAGAGGGGGACGATGGGAAAAAGCTGCTTGATGGCCCAGGAATCCGGCAGGCTCTGGAAGAGCGAGAAGTTGCACACCAGCTTGTCGGCCAGCATTTTCTGCAAGTCCTCCAGCTCGTCGGCGGGGTAGTCGAGCTCGAGGGCGAACTTGAGGGTCTTGCGGGCGATCTGGTAGAAGAGGCTTTCGGCCAGGGCCCGGTCGCGCAGGGAGATCAGGCCCAGGTCGTAGAGGTTCTGCAGGGTGTCCTTGTTGGAGAAGGCGTCGTGGTAGACCTCGCGGTAGTTCTTGACCGAGATGCTCCTCGCCAGGTCGAACATGTCCTTGACGACGGGGTGAACGTCCTCGGGCTCTTCGACTTTGTCCTCACCGGGAGGCTTGATGGTGTCGATGACCTCGAGCACCAGCACGCTGTGATAGGCGGTGACGGCCCGCCCGCTCTCGGTGACCAGGGTGGGGTGGGGTTCGCCGTGACCGTCGCAGATTTCCTTGGTGACGTAGACCAGGTCCTCGGCGTACTCGGAGAGGGAGTAGTTGGCCGAGGCGTAGAAGGCGGTCTTGGAGCCGTCGTAGTCCACCGCCAGTCCACCGCCGAGGTTGAGGTAGCGCACCGGAGCCCCCAGTTTGCGCAGTTGCACGTAGGTCTGGGCGATCTCGCGCACGGCCTGCTTGATGCGACGGATGTCGGTGACCTGGGAGCCGATGTGCGAGTGCAGCATGCTGATGGTGCCCAGCATCCCGGCTTCGGCCAACAGGTCCACGGTTTTCATGATCTCGGGGGTGGTCAGGCCAAACTTGGCCGCCTCGCCGCCCGATTCCTCCCACTGCCCGCTGCCCTTGGTCTTGAGCTTGTAGCGGATGCCGATGGAGGGCTCGACGCCCAGTTCCCTGGCGATGCGCATCACCCGGCCCAGCTCGGCGAACTTTTCCAGGGTGATGACGACGTTCTTGCCCAGCTTCTTGCCCATCAGGGCCAGCCGAATGAAGTCGTCGTCCTTGAAGCCGTTGCAGGCGATGAGCGCGTCCTTGTGCAAATCCTGAGCCAGGATCAGGGCCAGCTCGGCCTTGGAACCGGCCTCGAGGCCGTGGAGGTAGGGTTTTCCGGCCCGGGCGATGGTCTCGACCACCATGCGCCGCTGGTTGACCTTGACCGGAAACAGGCCCTGGTAGCTGCCGCGGTAGCCGTACTTATGGATGGCCCGGCGGAAGGCCTCGTTGAGTTCGATCACACGGGCCTCGAGGATCTGGGGAAAGCGTAGCATTACCGGCAGAGGCCGCCCCTCGTCGCGCAGGTCGGTGACGATCTCGTACAGCGAAGCGCTCGGACCGCCGTTGCCCTCCGGGGTGACCTCGAGATGGCCGTCTTCGCCCACACGAAAAAACCCGGCGGCCCAATGGGGCACCAGGTAGGTTTCTTCAGCATCCTTGGCGGTGTAGCGCTTGAGTTTCTCCAACGGTGCTCGTAGCCTCCTGCGCTGGCTCGTGGGCACGGCTTGGCACCGCTCCGCGTCCTAGCACAAAAAGAAGTGTAAAGCCAAGCCCCCTCAGATGCTAGGGGATTTGCCGGGCAAACAAGAGACTCCTTACAGAAGCCGCCGATAGCCGACGGTCACGGCAGGCACGGCAGTCGAGGGTGACTCGCGAATGCGCAAGAGAAGCAAGGGGGTGGGGAGAATCCACCCCCTTCTTCCAGTCCTGACAAACTGAATGTCTTCCCATCGATTTTCCACCCTGGGGCCCCGTGGGGTGCTTAGCACAGCAGCCTTACCCGCACTGTCGCGCACGGTGAACACTTTGAGCCTTCCACCCACTCCAACCGCGGAAGCTGGGTGGACATCCTGGCCCCCGCCAGCCTGGTCAAGGCCATCGACGCCTACGGCCAGCCGTGCGACAACAACCGCGGCACCTCCTTCGCCGCGCCGCTGGTCGCGGGAGCCGCGGCCCTGTGGCGGCAAAAACTGCCCGAAGCCAGCCCGCTCGAGCTCCAAAACAAGCTCCTCGAGAACGCCGGCCTCGAGCGCGTGAATCTCCCCGAGCCCGACCGCGAGCGACTCACCCGGCGATTCCTGGACCTCAGCCGTGAGCCCTAAGGCGTCGATGGTCGATAGCCGGCGGGTCGTAAGCCGAACGCCTGCTGATCTCAAGATCCCGACGGGCAAGCGAGTCGCGGTTATAGCACGGGTGGACAGGGTCAAATTTCGACATTTGCTATGTTCAGTATTGACTGAAATTATTGAACGTACTAAACTTGCCGCATGGCCGACGCCCTGCACCAATACGTCGAGGAGTTCGCGCTGATGTACGAATCGGTGGGTTTGCCGCGCATCGCCGGGCGCATCCTGGGCTGGCTGATGGTCTGCGATCCGCCGGAGCAGAGCGCGGCGCAACTGGCTATGGAGTTGGGTGCGAGCAAAGCCTCCATCAGCACCATGACCCGCATGCTCACGCAGTTTTCCCTGATTGAGCGGGTATCGAGGCGAGGCAGCCGGCAGGACTTCTACCGCATCCGCCCCGGCGCCTGGACCGACCTGATGAAAACCCGCATGGCCAGCCTGAGCGCCTTCCGGGCCCTGGCCGACAAGGGCTTGAAACTCATGGAGACCGCCCCGCCCGGGCGAAAGCTGCGACTGGAGGAGATGCGCGATCTGTACGCCTTCTTCGAGCAGGAACTCGGCGAGCTGATCCGGCGGCTCGAGGCCGTGCGACAGACGGCTTGAAGATTACAGGCCAGGAAACACGCAAAACGAACAGCCGTTCGCGAGGAGAGCAGCATGAGTGCGATTCGCACGGAAAAACTCAGCAAGTATTACGGCAAGAGAAGGGGAGTAGTGGAGCTCGATCTCGAGGTCCATCCGGGCGAGGTCTTCGGCTTCCTCGGCCCCAACGGCGCGGGCAAGACCACCACCATCCGCGTGCTGCTGGATCTCATCCGGCCCAGCAGCGGCCAGGCCTGGGTTCTGGGCCAGCCGGTGCGGGGCAACGCCAGGCTGCGCCAGCGCATTGGCTACCTGCCCGGAGAGCTCAGCTTCTACGACGGCCTCACCGGCTGGGAGCTGTTCCGCTACTTCGGCAGGTTGCGAGACAGGCTGGACACGGCCTACCTCAAGCAGCTGCTCGAGCGCTTCGATCTCGACCCCAGCCGCAAACTGCGCACCCTCTCCAAGGGCAACAAGCAGAAGGTCGGGCTGGTGCAGGCTTTCATGCACCGTCCCGAGTTGCTCATCCTCGACGAGCCCACCGCGGGGCTGGATCCGCTTTTGCAAATCGAGTTCCAGAAAATGGTACGCGAGGTTCAGTGGCAAGGAGCCACGGTGTTTCTCTCCTCCCACGTGATGGGCGAGGTGCAAGCGCTGTGTGACCGGGTGGGCATCATCCGCGAGGGAAGGCTGGTGGCGGTGAGCGCCATTGGCGAGCTAGCCGAACGCTCGCTGCGCCGGGTGCGCATCCGCTTCGACGAGGCGATCAACCCCAAGGAGTGGGCCCAGGTGCCCGGCCTCAAGGACCTGCGCTTCGAGGGTGACTGGCTCGAGGCCACCGTGCAGGGCAGCCTGGACCCTCTGATCAAAGCCGCCGCTCAGCACCGGGTTCGCGACTTCATCTCGCAAGAGCCCAGCCTCGAGGAGATCTTCCTCACCTACTACGACTCGCGCAGCGCCGCTTGAAGCGCATGGGCGATAAAAAGGAGTTTTATGCACATCCTCGTACAGAACCTGCGCATGGGCCGGGGCAACCTGCTGGGCTTTGGCCTGGGCCTAGCAGCCCTCTCCCTGATCTCGGTGATGTTCCTGCCCTCGATGCAGCAGAGCAGTCAGGAGTTGCAGCGGCTTCTAGAGTCCATGCCCAAGGGGATGCTGGCGGCCTTCGGGGTCAGCGACCAGATTGACCTGTTCACCCCTGAGGGCTTCCTGCAGGGACGGCTCTTCGCGCTGATGGTGCCGCTGCTCCTGATCATCCAGGGCGTGGGGATCGGATCGGCGACCATCGCGGGCGAGGAAGAGCGCGGGCAGCTCGAGCTGATCGCCGCTCACCCCGTAGGGCGCACCCGGCTCTTCCTGGAAAAGCTTGGCGTGCTGGTGGTGGCGCTGCTGTTCTCGAGCCTGCTGCTGTTCGTGAGCATCTGGCTCGGGTTGAAGGCAGTTGACGTCAGCCTGCCCCTGGATCACCAGCTCGCCGCGGTGGGCGGCAGCTTCCTGTTGGGGCTGCTGTTCGGCGGGCTGGCGCTGGCCCTGGGGGCCTGGAACGGGCGGCGGGCCATGGCGCTGGGCCTGGCCTCATTGCTGGCCGTAGCGGCCTACCTCTGGAACGCCCTGACTCCCCTGAGCAAAGACCTGGCTGAAAGCCAGAAGTTCTCCCCCTTCTATCTGGCAGCAGGCTACGAGCCCCTGCGCAACGGCTTCGACTGGGGCTACACCGCCATCCTGCTGAGCGTCACCCTGCTGCTGCTGGCGCTGGGCCTGCTGCGCTTCCGCCAGCGGGATATCGGGGTGTAAGGCTCGCATTTAGCACCTTGCGTTCGGCGCACGACCTAAGACACATGACCAGTTCGTTTCTTGCACTTATGCACCGAGCCTGGGGTTCATGCGCTTTGGGTACTTGAAAGGGGCGGCGGGATTCCGCCCTTTTGAGGAGGGCGGTGGACCCCACCGCCCTGTCTTTACTCTCGACCATCCTCTACCTCCTGCCAAGCTCCACACCGGGGAATCCTTCAAGGCGCACGCCTCACCGAGGGGGGAACTTCTTGAGCTGTACCCGCTCGGTCCCGATGAACTTGAAGGTGTTCAGGGGCGGGTGGTCCGTTATATCAACACAAGGCGCGGTGTAGCTCTTGAGGACCACGGCATTTCTCTCGAAAGTCAGCACTTTCGAAACCACGCGGGCCGTCCGGATCTGCGGATAGCTAGGGCACTCGGAGACGAGCACCTCGGGTAGCTCCGCGTACTTCACTTCAACCAACAAACCGAATAGCTTGCCCGAACCGCGGCTGTAGTTGACGATGTCCGCGTCCAGCCAGAACACCCCGCCCTCCTGGGTCAGCCCCACGCGCTCGTGCACCCGTAATATCTCGTCCCGACCATCCCCGTTGAGGTCCCCCACGTTGGCGATGTAGTGGCCCGCGGTCGTGTAGTGAATGGCGCTAACCCCGACGGTCGCACCTGGCGGTGAGTCAACGAGATCAAAGTTACTGATCAAGATGGCTTTACTATAAGTCGCCTGATAAGGCGATACTTCATCACCGAAGGAGGGCTTCTCCTGGTGGTACACAAAGATCTTCTCCTTGACCTTGGGCTGGGTGAAAGACCCCTCGATGTAACCGAGCAGCCATTCTGACGCTCTGGGGTAGTAGCCGTCCCTCTTGAGTATCTCCTCAGCCGCGCGCTGCTCCTTGGAGCCGGACGGGGGCGGTATAAAAGGCTGACTCCTGAAGTCGACCTTTGAGAGAATAAAGGGCTTGGTCATGCCCCAAAGGCCTGTTAAGCTGATGACCCAGAGAGCTAGAATTAGGGCTTTTCTCACTGATCGGCCTCCCCTTCGCGTTCAAGATCCTTTGGCGAAAAGCGAACAAAGCCATCGGGCGGGCCCCCATTGGCCTTGTCCTCCAGCGCTTCGATGGTCTGTAACCCTCTGGCGTCCTTTTTACCGCTCTTGTTCCAACCGATGACGTTGTTACTGGCTACCTTTCCGCCACCGATGTAGATGCCGACGTGCCCTCCTTCTTTTCGCTGACCGTTGCTCTCGGTGTAGAACGACCCTTTGAGCCAATAGATGATGTCTCCGGGTTGAAGCTTAGAGGCGTCAAACTCATGCCAGTATGGCGAGGCCTTGAAAGCAAGGCCCGCGTCTTTAGCTGTTTCTCTGCGGTATGGCCTATATAGCTTATCGTAGCTCGTCTTTCCCAGCACTTCCCTGACCCACTTCTGGCAGTAATACCCGCGCTTCTCGGTGTCATCGCCGCTCAGGCTATCCAGCGCCGCTTGGAGGATTTCGTGGTTGCCTACGGGCAGGAAGTATTGAAGTACATGGTTGTTGTTGTGAATCTTCCGCGCTGCTTCCTCTTTTGAGATCGCTCCATCCTTGTCGAGGTCTAAGCCTTGGTTTTGGGCGTATTGGGCAGGATTTGCCAGCTTTGTATATAGCGCCCTATCATTGGGGGCGAAGGGGGCAATGATGCTTTTATACCAGATTCGGTCAGTTCGTTCCCGAATGGGGACGAACTGACCCGACCGAAGGGAGTGCTCTAGGATTCAAAAAGATAGCCTCTGAAGGTCTTTGGTTTGGGTGATTATCTTTTTGAATCCGGTATTATAAATCTGGGCGAGGTTAGCCCCTGGTGGCAGTTTGTGGGATTTGAAGTGCAAGACCACGTAGCGAATCTGCTCCTGAATCGACATGCTCATCAAACTTTCCCGGCTGAGCTTGTTCGCTTTCCAGCCGTATTTCTGGATGTCTGCACGGATTTGCTCGCCTAGATCGCGAGTAAATGCCCAAATGGTCAGCCATGCGCGCATTCGCCGGATGCTATCGGAGGTGAATTGGATCAGCCCCACCG
Organism: Calidithermus roseus; assembly: GCF_003574095.1. Lineage (GTDB taxonomy): Bacteria > Deinococcota > Deinococci > Deinococcales > Thermaceae > Calidithermus > Calidithermus roseus. The sequence goes on along the minus strand of NZ_QWLA01000076.1, from coordinate 419 downwards.
CACTGCCGCCGCCCAGGTGGGGTTGGCTGGACGAGAAGGAGTTACCGCTTTCAAAGGCTATACAGGCGGCCAAATCGTTGGGATTGACCGCCAGCTCACCGGCTGCCCACAAGATGGCCTCGGCTACCTCGGGAGTGAAGGTCTTGGGGATGCCTTTGGCGCCAATGTTGGCCTTCCACGCATCTACTATCCAGCTCGAGGTCGCTAAAGCCCGAGGCTGGGGGATACGGCTGGGCACCCACACAGCGGTGAGTCGGTAAATAGTTTCCTCCCCCCGCTCATCCTTGCCCAGCCACTCCCCCTCGAGGGTCTTGGGCTTGCCCCCTGGGCTGAAACTGAGCCGCCCGTTGCGGAATTGCCGGGTCTGCCCCCGAAACTTCCCCCTTTCGTACTTGGCGGTGAACTCCACCGCGCCGTCG
>NZ_QWLA01000075.1 GCF_003574095.1 Calidithermus roseus | reverse complement strand
CCCTCGTCGAGCAGAACTTCCCCCACACCCTCACCCCCGACCAGGAGAAAGCCCTCGAGGAGACCCTGCGCGACCTCGAGCGCCCCCACCCCATGGACCGCCTGATCTCCGGTGACGTGGGCTTCGGCAAGACCGAGGTGGCGCTGCGGGCGGCGTGGCGGGTGGTGGCCCACGGGGCTCAGGTGGCCATGCTGGTGCCCACCACCTTGCTGGCCGAGCAGCACTACCAGACCTTCAAGAGCCGCCTGGCCGGGCTGCCGGTGCGGGTGGCGGCGCTGTCGCGCTTCACCTCCGATGGCGAGGCCAGTGCCGTCAGACAGGGCCTGGCCGAGGGAAAGATCGACGTCGTGGTAGGCACTCATGCCCTGCTCTCACCCGACCTCAAGTTCAAGGACCTGGGCCTGTTGATCGTCGACGAGGAGCACCGCTTCGGGGTGGCCCAGAAGGAGCGCATCCGCGAGCTGCGCGAAGCCGTGGACACCCTCTACCTCTCGGCCACGCCCATCCCCCGCACGCTCTACAGCGCCCTGGTGGGCCTGCGCGACATGTCGAGCATCCAGACCCCGCCGCCGGGCCGCAAGCCCATCCAGACCTACCTGGCCCCCTACGACCCCGGCCTGGTGCGCGAGGCGCTCATGAACGAGCTCGAGCGCGAGGGCAAGGTCTTCTACGTCCACGACCGGGTCGCCACCATCGAGGCGCGACGGCGCTACCTCGAGGCCCTGGTCCCCGAGGCCCGCATCGGGGTGGTGCACGGCCAGATGCCCGAGGGTCAGATCGAGGAGGTGATGCTGGCCTTCGCCGAGGGCGCCTTCGACGTGCTCTTGGCCACCACCATCATCGAAAGCGGCCTGGACATCCCCGAGGCCAACACCATCGTCATCGAGCGGGCCGACCGGTTGGGCCTGGCTGCGCTCTACCAGCTAAGGGGCCGGGTGGGGCGACGCGACAAGGAAGCCTACGCCTACCTCTTCCACCCCCCCCGACTCACCGAAGCCGCCGAGCGCCGTCTGGCGGCCATCGCCGACCTCTCCGACCTGGGCTCGGGCCACCTGCTGGCCGAGAAGGACATGGAGATTCGCGGGGTGGGCAACCTCCTGGGCCCCGAGCAGCACGGCCATATCCGCGCCGTCTCCATCGAGGTCTACACCGAGCTCCTGGCCGAGGCCATCGGCAAGCTCAAGGGCGAGGTCAAGGAACCCGAGCGCCACGTCACCCTCGACCTGCAGGTCTCGGCCCGCCTGACCCCCGAGTTCATCCCCAGCGCCGAAGCCCGCAGCCGCTACTACGGTCGCTTGGCCGAGAGCCGGAGCCTGGCCGCAGTAGCCCGCATCGGCAAGGAGTTGCGCGAGCGCTACGGTGAGCCGCCCGCCGAGGTCGAGAACTTTTTGGCCCTCACCCGCCTGCGCCTGCTGGCCGAGAGCAAGCGCGTGGCCTCCATCACCGAAGACCTCACCTATTTGATGGTCGTTTTCGACCACTGGCCCCTCGACTACGACGCCAAGGCCCTGCGCGAGCTCACCCCCCGTCCCGAGCTCATCCAGCACCCGCCGGGTTTCCGCATCCCCAAGAAGGGGCTCAAGCCCGAGGAGTACGCGCGGGTCGTCAGCGACCTGCTCTACCTGGTGGCCTGACCATGAAGCTCACCCGCACCATCTTCCACATCACCACCCGCCGCGAGTGGGAGCGGGCTTTAGGGCAGGGGGAGTACCGGGCACAGAGCCTGGAGCGCGAGGGCTTCATCCACTGCTCGACCCCCAGCCAGATTCTGGCGGTGCCCGAAGCCTTCTTCCAGCGGCCAGCACGGCCTGGTGCTCTTGTGCATCGACCCCGCCAAGCTCACGTCGCCACTGTTTTTACGAGGGCCCCGACGATAGCCTCGCCAGGGGTAACGCGCTCTTTGGCCTCAGCGCCGAAGGCAGCGAACTGCACTACAAGCTGATCGTGGCCAACATCGAAAACGTGGTGGCGTCGCACATCCACCTGGGCCCCGCAGGCGCAAACGGCCCGGTGGTGGCCTTCCTGTATGGCCCGGCGGCGCCGGGCGGGGGTCGCACTGACGGTGTCCTGGCCGAAGGCACCATCACTGCCGCCAACCTGGTTGGGCCGCTGGCGGGTCGCCCTCTCGGCGACCTCATCGCCGCGATGGAAGCTGGCAACGCCTACGTCAACGTCCATACCAACGACGGCGTGGCCCCGCCCAACACCGGCCCCGGCGACTTTCCTGGCGGCGAGGTGAGGGGTCAGATCAGGGTCACGCCCTGAGCGCTTCCCAAAACTGGAGGATTAGCCGGTGCAGGAGGGGCAGCCCCACGCGGGTTGCCCCCAAGTGCGTCTGGTGTGTCCAGATTAGCCCACGTTCCTCCAATTCCCGTACCGTCTTTTTCAGACGAGCCCACAGCTCGAGCCCACTACGCCCTTCTACGAGCGTGATGTCCACTCCTTCGCGCAGCCGCAGCCCCAGCATCAGGGCCTCGCGGGCGTACTCGAGGGGGCTGATGACCTCGAGCGAGGGTGCTTCGCCTGCCAGCCAGCGCGGCAGCGGGGGGTTGGTGGCCCTAACCGAGTAGACCTCGTGGCCCTCGAGCCTCGAGCCTCGAGCCTCGACATCTTTCGGGTAGTGTCCCACCGCTGCCGGCCCCAGCGCGCCCCAGAACTCGCCCCGCCAGTAGACCTGGTTGTGGCGGCTCTCCTCGCCAGGCCGGGCGAAGTTGGAGACCTCGTAGCGCTCGAGCCCAGCCTCACCCAGGATTTGCTCGGCCATCTCGAAGGCGGCGGCTTCGAGGTCCTCGTCCAGCCTTATCCCCTGGATCTCGAACGGGGTGCCGGGCTCGATCTGCAGGGTGTAGGCCGAGACGTGCCCCACCCCTATGGCGGCGGCTTCGCGCAGGTCGGCCTCGAAGTCCTGGCCGGGCAGGCCCAGGATCAGGTCGATGGAGGTGCGAAACCCCGCTTCCAGGCTCATCTCCACCGCCTGAAAGGCCCCCTTGCGCCCATGGGCGCGGCCCAGGGTCTTGAGCACCGTGTCCTGGAAGCTCTGCACGCCAATGGAGAGCCGGTTGACCCCCAGGTGTTTGAGGAGGGTTAGGCGTTCGGGGTTCAGGGTTCCGGGGTTGGCTTCCATCGTCACCTCCGCGCCGAGCGATAGTCGCCAGGGGAGAGCGGCGAAGAGGCGCTCGAGCTCGTGGCCGCGCAGGAAACTCGGCGTCCCGCCCCCGAAGTAGAGAGTCTCCAGCGGGCCGGGGAAGCGCTGGTGCAGCGCGGCGGCTTCTTCGGCCAGGCGCTTTAGGTAAGCCTCCACGACCCCGCCGTAGCGCCGCACCACGTGAAAATCGCAGTAGGGGCAGATGGTGGGACAGAAGGGAACGTGGATGTAGAGGCTTCTCAAAGCTGCGCCTCCACCCAGGCAACCACCCTTTGGGCTAGCTGTAGAGCCTCGAGGTAGTCGGCCTCAGCGACCTCGGGGTAGTCGCCCGGATAGCGGGTAGCGACAGCGTACAGCGTCAGTGTGTCGGCAGCTTGGATGAAAGAAGGTATGGCCAAACCGGAAATGGCCAGGAGTTGCAACAGGAGACTGATGTCGTGGGTCTTGGGGAATGGCTGCTTGCGAGCTACCAAGAGGGCTTTCAAGGCTTTCTCGACCGCTTGTTGGGCATCGAAGCAGAGGTCTTCGTAGAGTACTTCAGGGCTGAAGCGGCCCGCCTCAGCTCGGACTAGGTTACCTTTAGCACGCACTAACCAGGCTAATGGATCCCTGGAATCACGCGGCATACACAATCCGCCCCTCCCTAAGCGCATGGGGGTAAACGGTCATCCAGGCCTCGCGGTAGCGCTCGAGGTCTTCCGGAGTGGTCAGAATCAGATCTACACCAAATCCACGCCTCACCTGGCCGAGTTCATGGTACAGGGCTTTGTAGTTTTGCAAGGTCTTGAAGGCTTCCGGTACCACCACCAACAGATCGTAATCGCTGTCGGGCCGGGCCTCGCTGCGCGCGCGCGAGCCGAACAGGATGATCTGCTGTGCTGGAACCACTGCCAGGATGCGCTCGATGACTGAGGCCAGCTCGGGATAGTCCACGTTTTTCATGGTAGCATCCGGGCAAAAAACGCCTGGACACGTTGCAAAAACACCTGGTCGTTCCGTCCCCGGAAGAGATGGCCTGCTTTAGCGTAGCTGAAGCACTCCACGCTTTCCCCCAGCGCTTTTAGCTTCTGGCACAACTCCACGCTCCAGGCGTAGGGCACCTGCTCGTCGGCGGTGCCGTGGTGCACGCTGAAGGTGGCGCGGGCGTTTTGCAGGTGGTAGATGGGGGAGATGGCCCGGATGCGCTCGTCGGGGGCGTTGAGCTCGGCCAGGCCTCGAGTGCGGCCCGAGTAGACGTAGTAGATCTGGCTGGCGTTCTTGCGCTCGTCGCCCGACATCGAGCCGTAGAGCACCACCGCGCGGATTTGCGGGTCTACGACTGCGACGCGCAGCGCGATGCCCCCGCCCATGCTGTGGCCCCACAGCCCCATCCGGCTCCCGTCGGCCTTGGCGAGGGGTCCCTTGCCGCTCTGCTTGCGCACGATGGCCGCCAGGTTGAGCACGTCGATGGCGTAGTTGACGCGGAAGACCCCCTCCGGGCTGCCCTGTGAAGGGGGGTGGCCCCGGTAGTTGGGATGGATGACCACGTAGCCCATGCGGGCGATGGCGTCGGCGTAGCGGGTGGTGTAGGCCAGGGTGTTGTAAGTGTAAGGATTGACGTAGCCGTGCAGCACCAGCACCACCGGGTAGGGGCCCCTGCCGCTTGGCACGTTCATGAAGCCGTACTGGGTCAGGCCCTCCGAGGGCCAGCGCACCAGGTAGCGGGTAAAGCCCCGGTTTTGCCCCAGGGCGCGTTCGATGATCAATTCGCCCTTGCCGTAGCTGCGCGCCCGCAACTCGGCGATGGTCTCCTGGGCCTGAACCGCTCCGAGCAGCAGCAGCAAAGCCAGCCAGCGCATAGGCCAAAGGGTAGGCCCCCGATCGGGCGATGGGCCAGGGGGTGGGGCACAATGCGCGAGTTAAACGCCTAACGCCGATAGCCGATAGCTGAACGCAAAACGCAGGTCGTACGTCGTACGTCCTACGCAAAACGCAAGACGCCTTGTCACCCTCCTTAGCAAGGGGAGCTGGGGGGATACCCCCTCCCCGCGGGCGGGGAGGGGGCCACCACGCGCCACGAGCCTTCCGCTGATCGCTGACGGCTGGGGGCTGAAAGCCTTCTGGCTCACAGCCCCGCGAACTTCTCCAGCGCCCGCTTGATGGCGGCCACCCCGCGCTCGAAGTCGGCGATACGAATGTTTTCGTTGGGGCTGTGCACCCGGCTGCCGGGGTAGCTGATGCCGATGCTCACCACTGGGGTCCCCAGGTAGTGGGTGAAGGGGTACATCGGGCCGCTGCCCCCGGAACTCAGGTGCACGATGGGCTCGCTGCCATAGGTCTCGCGCAGGGCTTCGACGGTCTGCTTGACCCAGGTGGCTTCCAGGTCGCTGCGGGCGGGGTGCTCGCCGGCCTCGAGCGTAACTACCTCCACGTCGTTGAAGCCGTGTTTGTCGAGGTGGCGGCGTAGCAGTTCGACCACTTCGGAGGGCTCCTGGTTGGGAACGAGGCGGAAGTCGAGCTTGGCGAAGGCCTCGGCGGGGAGCACCGTCTTGGAGCCGGGACCACCGTAGCCGGAGTGGAAGCCGTTGATGTTGACCACCGGCTCGGCGGCCAGGCGGCGGTAGAACTCCACCCCCTTGGCTCTGCCCAGAAACTCCTTGACCCCGTAGAGTGCCGCGACCTGCTCGGACTCGTCGGGGATGGCCTCGAGGCTCCGCTCCTCGGCCTCGCTCAGCGGGCGCACCTGGTCGTAGAAGCCCTCGATGAGCACCCGGCCGTCGTTGTCGCGCAGGCTGGCCAGGGCTGCTGAGAGGCGGTAGATGGGGTTCTGCACCACCGCCCCCAGCGAGGAGTGGAGGTCATAGGCGGCGGTGCGCACGCGCAGCTCCACGGCGACGATGCCCTTGAGCCCGCAGTAGACCAGGGGCCGCCCGGCGGTATCCACGCTGCCGAACTCCCAGATCACCGCGTCGGCTTTGAGGCGGTCTTTGTGCTCGCGCACGTAGGCCTCGAGGTTGGGGCTGCCCACCTCCTCCTCGCCCTCGATGACGAACTTGACCCCAAAAGGCAGCCTCCCGTGCTCCTCGATGAACCACTTCAGGGCCGCCAGCCGCGAGACGAGCTCTCCCTTGTCGTCGCTGATCCCCCGCGCGTACCAGTGGCCGTTACGCTCGGTCATGGTGAAGGGGTCGCTCTCCCACAGCTCCAGGGGGTCGGCGGGCTGCACGTCGTAGTGGTTGTAGAACAGCAGAATGGGACCTTTCCCGCTCCCTTCGGCATAGACCACCGGGGCTCCGGGGGTGGGGTGAATCTCGGCCCGCAGGCCAAGTTCCTCGAGCAGTTCCTTTACCTTCTGGGCGGCCTGGGGCAGGGCCCGCCCCTCGGCGGAGACCGAGGGCAGCGCCACCAGGTCACGCAAAGTCTCCCGGGCGTAACGGATAACCGTGTTGGGAAGTTTCATGGTGCTAAACTTACCTGGATATGATTGAGCCCGCAATAGCGCTCTACGGCTCGACCTTTCAGAGCGTGATGAAGACGCTCGACGAGCTGCTGCGGGAGAGCGGTGCCCGCTACGTGATGCTTCTGGACCGCAAGGGTTTCGTGCTGGCACACAAGGAAGCCCTGTGGGCCCCTCGCCCCCCCGCGCTCGACTCGCTGGCGACCCTCATCGCCGGCAACGCCGCCGCCACCCAGGCCCTCGCTAAGATGCTGGGCGAGCAGCGCTTCCAGGAAATTGTCCATCAGGGCGAGCAAAACGGCCTCTACATCGAGGAGATTGGCGAGGTGGCGCTGCTGACCATCCTCTTCGACAACACCGCGCCGCTCGGACGGGTCAAGCTCATGGCCAAGAAGGCCAGTGAAACCCTCGAGCAACTGACCCGCGAAGCCATCGTCGCACCGAATAGAATGGGCATCGACACCGAATACCGCGATGGCGCCAACGCACTGCTGGACGAGTTGTTTGGGAGCTAGGGCGCCAGCGTTAGAGGACCGATTGACATGAGCACGATCAACTTTGCCGCCCGCGAGATCAACTTCAAAATCGTCTACTACGGCCCCGGTATGTCCGGCAAGACCACCAACCTCAAGTGGGTCTTCGGCCAGATCCCCGAAACCCGCCGCGGGGACATGGTCTCCCTGGCCACCGAGGACGAGCGCACACTGTTCTTCGACTTCCTGCCGGTAGACCTCGGGGAGGTCAAGGGTTTCAAGACCCGCTTCCACCTCTACACGGTTCCGGGCCAGGTCTTCTACAACGCCAGCCGCAAGCTCATTCTGCGGGGTGTCGATGGCATCGTCTTCGTGGCCGACTCCGCCCCCAACCGCCTGCGGGCCAACGCCGAGTCCTTCCGCAACCTGCGTGAGAACCTCGCCGAGTACGGCCTGACCATGGACGAGGTGCCTATCGTGCTCCAGGCCAACAAGCGCGACCTCCCCGACGCGCTGCCGGTGGAGATGGTGCAGATGGTCATCGACCCCGATAAGAAGTACAGCATGTTCGAAGCCGTGGCTGCAACGGGCATTGGAGTCTTCGAGACCCTCAAGGCCGTCAGCCGCCTGGTGCTCTCGAGGGTCGCCACGGCGGGCTAGGCTCGAGCCGAGCGCTAAGAGGAAACCAAAAGCTCCCATGCTCTTTGAATGGCGAAGCACCTTCAGACTTAAGCTTCAGGGGTCGCTCGAGCCGAAAAAACCACAATGCACCAACCGGTGCGGATGGTGAATAATCACCCCTGTGAAGACAACACCCCTCACGGCGGCCCACCGGGCGATGGGGGCAAAGATGGCCCCTTTCGCCGGGTACGACATGCCTATCCAGTACAGCTCGATCAGCGCCGAGCACCTGGCGGTGCGCGAGGCGGCGGGGATGTTCGACGTCAGCCACATGGGCGAGTTCTGGATCCGCGGGGCGCAGGCGCTGGACTTCCTGCAGTACCTCACCCCCAACGACGTCTCCAAGCTCAAGGTGGGCCGGGCGCAGTACTCCATGCTGCCCAATGCCCAGGGCGGGCTGGTCGACGACATCTACATCTACCGCACCGGCGAGCAGGAGTACCTGATGGTGGTCAACGCGGCCAACATCGACAAAGACTGGACCCACGTCCAGGCGCTGGCCGGGAGCTTCGACGTAGACCTCGAGAACGCCTCGGAAAACTGGGCCCTCATCGCAGTGCAGGGGCCCAAAGCCGCCGAGAAGCTGCAAACGCTGTGTGACACCGACCTCTCCGCCACCCGCAAGAACGACACCTTCGTGGCCAAGGTCGCGGGGAAGGCTGCCCGCCTGGCCCGCACCGGTTACACCGGGGAAGACGGCTTCGAGGTCTTCGTGGCTCCAGGCGACGCCGAGGCGGTGTGGAAGGCGCTGCTGGAGGTTGGGGTCATCCCCTGTGGCCTGGGAGCGCGGGATACCCTGCGCCTCGAGGCCGGCTTCCCCCTCTACGGCCACGAGTTCACCGACGAGACCAGCCCGCTGTGTACCCCCTTCGCCTGGGTGGTCAAGACCCACAAGGAGTTTCACGGCAAGGCTGCAATGCTCAGCCGGCCCTGCCACAGGCGTCTGGTGGGGTTGGTGCTCGAGCAGGGCATTCCCAGAGAGGGCTACAAGGTCTTCGCCGAGGGCCGCGAGGTTGGCCAGGTGACCTCGGGCACCTTGTCCCCTCTGAGCAAGAAGGGCATCGCCATGGCCTACATCGAGGCGGCTTACGAGGGCTTGGATACTCCCCTGCAGGTGGAAATCCGTGGCAAACTGTATGCGGGAAAAGTCAGCAAGTTGCCGTTCGCGCCTTTAGGATAAGACTGCTTGACTCACGTACACGTACCCTGACGCTTGGAGGCTACATGAAATATCCCGATAACCTTCGCTATACCAAGACTCATGAGTGGGTGCTGCTGGAGGATGATGGCATCGTCACGGTAGGGATCAGCGACTATGCCCAGGATGCGCTGGGCGACGTGGTGTTCGTCGAGCTGCCCGAGGTGGGCGAGCAGGTTGACGCCGGCGAGGGGGTGGCGGCGGTGGAGTCGGTCAAGACTGCCTCCGACATCTACGCTCCGGTCTCGGGCGAGATCGTCGAGGTCAACACCGACCTCACCGACCAGCCCGAGTTGCTCAACACCGAGCCCTACGGTGGTGGCTGGATTTTCCGCATCAGGCCCGACAACCCCGCCGACGTGGAGAAACTGCTCGAAGCCTCGGCCTACCGGGAGTTCGCGGAGAGCCAATAGCGGCCAGTTGCCCGTAGCCGATGGCCCAGGTGACCCATGCTATCGGCTATAAGCCATCAGCGGGATTTTTTATGGACTACACTCCCCACACCCCCCAGGACGTGCAGGCGATGCTCGAGCGCGTCGGCGCGAAGAGTCTGCTCGAACTCTTCAAGGACGTGCCCCAGCCCATCCTCGACCCCCAACTGAAGTTGGACCCTCCCCTGAGCGAGGCCGAGTTCATGCGGCACTTACGTGAGCTCGCGGCGAAGAACCAAAGCGCCGCCGCCTCCTTCCTGGGTGGGGGAATTCGCCCCCACTACGTACCCGCCGTGGTCCCGGCACTAGCAGCGCGGGCGGAGTTCCTCACAGCCTACACGCCCTACCAACCCGAGGCCAGCCAGGGGTTGCTGCAGGCGATCTTCGAGTACCAGACCATGATCAGCGAGCTCACCGGCCTGCCGGTGTCCAACGCCTCGATGTACGACGGCTCGAGCGCCCTGGCCGAGGGGGTGTTGCTGGCCCTGCGCGAGAGCGGAAAGATGAGGGTGGCCATCTCCCAGGGGGTTCACCCCGAGTACCGCCGGGTGGTGCGCACCTACGCCGAGGCGGTGGGAGCCGAGGTGCTGACGCTGCCCCTCGTGGAGGGCAGGACCGCCCTCGAGCTGCCCGAGGGGGTGGGGGCGGTGGTGGGCCAGAACCCCAACTTCCTGGGCACGGTGGAAAATCTGGCTCCCCTGGCCGAGGCCGCTCACGCTGCCGGGGCGCTGTTCGTGGCAGTGGTGGACCCCATCTCGCTGGCCGTGCTCAAGGCCCCCGGAAGCTACGGGGCCGACGTGGCGGTGGGGGAGGGGCAGCCGCTAGGCAACGCCATGGCCTACGGCGGTCCCCACTTCGGCTTCATGGCGGTGCGCTCCGAGTTGGTGCGCCAGTTGCCGGGTCGCCTGGTCTCCGAGACTACCGACGTCGAGGGCAAGCGGGGCTACATCCTGACCCTGCAGGCCCGCGAGCAGTACATCCGCCGGGCCAAGGCCAAGTCCAACATCACCACCAACGCCCAGCTCACCGCGCTGATGGGCGCGGTCTACCTAGCTGCCTTGGGGCCGCAGGGCCTGCGCGAGGTGGCGGTGCGCTCGGTCGCGAACGCTCACGTCCTGGCCGAGCGGCTGAGCGCGATCCCAGGGGTCCGGCTGCTCACGCCCGCACCCTTCTTCAACGAGTTCGTGCTCGAACTGCCCAAACCCGCCGAGGAGGTGCGCCGGGCCCTGCTGGCCTACGGCATTCACGCCGCCACCCCGGTTCCCGCCGAGTACGGGCCCAAAGGGAATCTGACTCAGGCGCACGAGCTTGCTCGTCCCGAAGGGAATCTGACTCACCTGGCCCTCTTCGCCTGCACCGAACAGCACACCGAGGCCGACCTGGAAGGGCTCGAGGCCGCTTTGCGGGAGGTCTTGCGATGATTTGCGTTTCGCGCCCTCGAGGCTCCACTTCTGGCCTCTGGCCTCTGGCGTTTGGCGTTCGGCGGGCAATTCGCGCCCTCGAGGTGCTGGCATGATCACCGACACCGATGTGACCGTGGACTCCCCCCTGATCTTCGAACACAGCCGACCGGGGCGGCGGGGCGTGCTGCCGCCAAGGGCCCCGGAGGTAGACCTGGCGGCGTTGCTGGGCGCCGAGAACCTGCGCTCAGAACCTCCTAAGCTACCCGAGGTCGACGAGCTCACGCTGGTGCGCCACTACACCAACCTCTCGCGCCGCCAGATCGGCATCGACGTGGCCTTCTATCCCCTGGGCTCGTGCACCATGAAGTACAACCCCAAGGTGCACGAAGCCGCCGTGCAACTCTTCGCCGACCTGCACCCCTACCAGGACCCCTCCACTGCGCAGGGAGCGCTGCAGGTGATGTACGAACTCCAGCGCGACCTGGGCGAGATCACCGGCATGGACGCGGTGACCCTGCAACCTGCCGCCGGGGCCCACGGCGAGCTGACGGGGATCATGATCATCCGGGCTTACCACGCCAGCCGGGGCGAGGGCGAGCAGCGCCGGGTGGTGCTGGTACCCGACTCAGCCCACGGCTCCAACCCGGCCACCGCCAGCATGGCGGGCTATCAGGTCAAGGAGATCCCCTCCGGACCCGACGGGGAGGTCAACCTCGAGGCCCTAAGAGCCGAACTCGGCCCCCACGTCGCGGCCATCATGCTCACCAACCCCAACACCCTGGGGCTTTTCGAGGAACGCATCCTCGAGATCGCCCGGCTGACCCACCAGGCGGGAGCGCTGCTGTACTACGACGGGGCCAACCTCAACGCCATCATGGGCATGGCCCGGCCCGGGGACATGGGCTTCGACGTCGTACACCTCAACCTGCACAAGACCTTCACCGTCCCTCACGGTGGCGGCGGCCCCGGTTCGGGGCCGGTGGGGGTCAAGGCCCGCCTAGCACCCTTCCTGCCGGTGCCCGTAGTGGTCAAGCAGGGCGAAACCTATGCCCTCGACTACGACCGTCCCCAGAGCATCGGCCAGGTCAGGAGCTTCTTCGGCAACTTCGGAGCGCTGCTGCGGGCTTATGCCTACATCAAGATGCTGGGTGCGGAGGGGATCAAGAAAAGCGCGGCACTGGCCGTTTTGAACGCCAACTACCTGAAGGAGTTGCTCAAAGCCGAGGGCTTCCGCGTACCCTACGACCGCATCTGCATGCACGAGTTCGTGGCTCAGCCGCCCGAGGGCATCAAGACCCTCGACGTGGCCAAGGGACTGCTGGAGATGGGCTACCACCCCCCCACGGTCTACTTTCCCCTCATCGTCAAGGAAGCCCTGATGGTCGAGCCCACCGAGACCGAGAGCAAAGAGACCCTCGAGCAATTCGCCCGCGCCATGGGCGAGGTCATCCGCAAGGACAAAGAATGGCTCGAGCACGCCCCTTACTCGACCCCGGTGCGCCGCCTCGACGAGGTGCAGGCTAACCGCAAGCCCAAGCTGCGCTGGGGGGGCTGATTCCCCCCGAGCGTCCCGTCAAAGCCCCTCTCCCGCCGTCACCAGCGCCAGCAGGGCCAGCGGCGCGGTCTCGGCCCGCAGGATGCGGCGGCCAAGGGTAACGGGCCGGAAGCCCCGCCCGACGAGAAAATCCACCTCCTGGGGGCTGAACCCTCCCTCTGGTCCGGTGGCCAGGCTGATGGGCTTGGCGGGCTCGAGCACCTCCCTCACCCGCAGTTCGGCTCCCACGTGGGCCACGAGGCCCTGCTCAACCTCGGGGATCTGCCTGAGGGGGACGGGCTCGGCCACTACCGGAACCACCGTGCGCCCCGACTGCTTGGCTGCCTCCGCCGCCACCCGGCGCAGGCGCTCGAGCTTGTTTCCCCCCATCTCCTTGGCGACCGAGTGCGTGCTGATGGTGGGGATGATGCGGGTCACGCCCAGCTCGGTAGCTGCCCGCACCACGTCGGCCAGGGCGTCGCCTTTGAGCAAGGCCACGTAGAGTTCGACCGGAACCCCAACCTCGCGGCTGGCTTCCCAGCTTTGCTCGAGCCGCAGCCGCAAGATGCCTGCCTCCACCGACTCGACCACCGCCCGGCCTTCCAGGCCCTTTCCGTCGAACACCGTGACCAGGTCGCCCGGCTTGGCCCGCAGGACCTCGAGCAGGTGATGGGCCTCGCGCCCCCGCAGTTCGATCTCGGGGCTCAGGTGCGGAACCAGGGCACGGTGGGGGCGCATAAAGTATCCGGCTCACCTCTGGTAAACCAGCAGCACCCATTCACCTTCCTGGCGGCGCTGCTGGGGGGTGAACCCCTCGGCCTCGAGGGCCTCTCGCACGATGGGTTCACGCTCAGCCAGGATGCCGGTGAGAATCAGTTTACCGCCGGGCTCCAGCGCCCTGGCATAGCCGGGAGCCAGCCAGCCGTGCAGTTCGGCGTAGAGGTTGGCGACGAGGATCGCATATGGCCCGGAGACCCCCTCGAGCGTGCCCTCGGCCAAGCGAGGGCTCACGCCGTTGATACGGGCGTTCTCCAGGGCGTGGGGGATCACTGCGGCGTCGATGTCTACCCCTTCGGCCTCAGCACCCAGCTTGGCGGCGGCTATCGCCAGGATGCCCGAGCCGGTCCCCAGGTCTAGCACGCGCATTCCCGGCTGCACGTGCTGGGCCAGGGCTTCGAGGGCCATGCGGGTGGTCTCGTGGTGGCCGGTGCCGAAGGCCATGCCGGGCTCGAGCACGATGCGCTGCTCGTCCCCCGTCCACTCGTGCCAGGGGGCCAGCACCACGAAGGGCCCCGCCTTCACCGGCTTCAGATCGCGCCGCCAGGCCTCGAGCCAGTCGGTGTCGGGCAGCTCGAGCCACTCCCCCGGCAGGGGCAGCTCGAGGCGCTCGGGGAAGTAGGCCCAGACCTCGCCGGGCTTCTCCTCGAGGCCCCTGGCCCCAAGGTCGAAGAGCAGCGGCGTGTATGCATCGAGGGTGTCGAAGTCTCCCTTCAGGCGAAAAACGTGCACCTCGACAGTTTAGCGCTAAAGGCAGCCGGCGCAAGCGAAGCGGCCAGAAACGGGTTGAATTCCAGCCAACCCCTGCCTAATTCAGCCGTATGAAGGCCAGCCCGTTGTTGAGGTTCATGGGGATCACCAGTTGGTTGGCCCCGGAGTCGTAGCACATGGACGCGGGGTTGGGGATGTTCTGGGCGATGAGTTCGGCGGGACTGCCAGGACGGATGCGGGAAACGCCGCCTTGTGTGACGCTGCTGACGTACTTGGTACCATCCGGCATGATCACCAGACCGTCGCTGCCTGCCTGCGCGGCGTTCTCGGTCCTCAGCAACTGGCCGGTCGGAGAAAAGGTCAGCACTGCGTTATCGCCGATGTTGACTACGACGATGTTGCCCTGCGGGTCAAAGGCGATGCCGTTGGGCTGGCGCAGCGGAGCGCCTTGGACCAAAATCGAGGCGTTGCCGTCGGGGGTTATCTTCCACACCTGCCAGGTTGTCGGATCCGGGTTCTGGCCGCCTACGCCGGTCTGGGTCGCGTAGATGGTGCCGTCATCGGCCACTTCAATGTCGTTAAACCCGGTGGAACGGCTCACCTTGATCTCACCGGACGGCATACCGTTCCTCATGTCGAAGCGACGAATGACCGCTATGGACGGGTCATTGGGGCCCGTTCCGCCGTCACGGTCGGCCACGTAGAGCATCCCCCCCGCGATGTCGCTGCCAAAGGGCTCATTCAGGATGAGCGGTGGGGTCAGGTTGGCCCGCTGCTCAGGGGTTTGAATGCCGATCCACCGCGCCGTGTGAACGGATCCGTCGTGGTTGATGAACGACACCCAGGCGTTGTTGGTTTGCACGCTCTGCGGCACGCCGCGGTTGGGTACGACGATGAGGCCGCGGGTAGCGTCGTAGGAACAGCTTTCGGCAGAGTAGATGGCGCCGTACACCTTCACGTTCGAGGACATCGGCGCGAAGGTGCCATCGGCAGCCGGAATGATCGGCAGGCCGAGGGGATTTCCGACAAAGAAGGGCTGGGGTGCTTGCTGCTGCGCCAGCAAGACGCCCGAGGCGATCCCAACCAACAGCACCGCAGCACTAACCGTCACGTTGCTTCGTTTCATGCTTCCCTCCTCCACCCTTTGTGGCGCTCCCCTCCACCCCCTGGCCCTGCCAGGCTGACTGAGGTTTGCTAACTGCTGCCCAACAGCACATCCTCAGCGACCCTCGAGCAAGGGCAGAAGGGGTTTGAAACCGTGCTCGGCACGAGGCTCAACGGGAAGTTGATAACACGCCCTATGGAGCGTGAGCCATATACTCTTCCGAATGTCGATGATTATACAGCAGCCCTGTTGATCAAGGCAGCCTGCAGGTGAAGCCGGGTGAGACCCCCTACCTGTCCTCTCGGTCTTCCTTCGGCAAAACCCATGACGTATCCCGCCTGCCCAGCCTGCGCTCGACGGGGCCGGGCCAGCGGCGCTCGACGTGGGCGTAGGCCCCCAGGCCGCGCAGCAGGTAGGCGGCGATCAGGGTGGTGAGGGGAACGGCCAGGATCAGGCCGCTGGAACCTACCAGCATGCTCACGATCTCGGCGGCGAAGACCTCGAGGTTGAGCAAGTAGCGCACCGGGGTTGCGCTCTGCTGGATCAGCAGCATGGCGGGCAGCAGTCCGGCGCTGTAGGCCAGCACCAGCGTGTTCACCAGCGAGCCGATGTGGTCGAAGCCCACCGACATGGCCCGGCGGTAGAGTTCCTTCACCCCGTAGCGGGGGTTGGCCTGGAGCAAGGCCTGCACCACCGCCGCCTGGGTCACGGTCACGTCGTTCATGGCCCCCAGCGCCCCGATCACTACGCTCGCCAGGTAAAGCGAGACCAGGTCGAGGCCCTGGATGCTGCGGTAGGCATAGAACGCTTCCTCGGAAACCAGGCCGGTGAAACCCAGCAGCCGCGTGAACACCCCGGCCAGCGCCAGCGCCAGCAGCGTTGCCAGGGACGTACCGAGCAGGGCAGCCGTGGTCTTGCGGTTGACCCCGTGGACGAGGTAAATCGAGAAAACCAGGATGCCGAACGCCCCGACAAAGGTCACCAGCAGGGGGTTTGCCCCCGCGTTGATCTGCGGCACGACGTAGAAGACCAGGGCCAGCAGGCTGATGGCAGTGCCCAACAGCCCCCGTAAGCCCCGCCCCCGACCAAAGGCCAGTGCCGAGACACAGAAAATGCCCAGCAAGATCAGCAGATAGGGAATCCGCAAGGGCTCGGTGACGGTGATGAAGGTCTGCTGCTGGCCCTGGGAGTTGGTCACGGTAGTGCGGTAGAGCACCACCTGCGTTCCCACCCGTACCCAGTTGGGCAGCCTGGGAGCGCTCGCCCCAGGGCCGATTTCCTCTACGGGCAGGTCGGCGCTCACTACGCTTCCGTCGCGCAGGCGCACTACGGCCTTGCCCCCGGCCAAGGCCTCGATGCGGCCCTCGAGGTAGCTCGACTCGCTCACCTCGCCCGGCTGCGGGGCGGGGCTGGATTGGGCCAGGACCGGCAGGAGCAGGAGCAGGGCCAGGGCACGGATCACTCCGTTAGCTTATACCGCAGTTTGAGGGCTCGATGAAAAGCAGCGAGAGCCCCAGGCCGGGCCTCAACACGCGCAGCGGCTGGTGCAGCAAGCCGCCAGGTCATCGGCCCACATGCCCCGCTTGCGGTAGACCTCGAGGGCCTGGGCATCGAGCCCCATGCGTTGGGCGATCGCTTGAGCCACGACGGGGAAGCGGGCCCGGAACTTGTAGATGAAGCAGAAGGCCGTGTTGAGGTGGCTGACCTTGGGGCCGCAGAGGAAGAGCCCTGGCGTGAGGGTAGACTCGTCCTGCTCGCTCAACAGGGGCTTGAGGCCCTCGAAGGCGAACAAATCCTTCACCTTCTCCATGCCGCCGCCGAAGCCCGTTGCCAGGATGGGCGGGTGGGCCACCCTGAAACTCCCTTCGCCGTGCATGACCTCGAAGTGGCCGTTGACCGCTCTGATCCCCTCCACCTTCAGCCGTGACAGCTTGAGGCGCCCAGTCTGTAGGGCGGCCTCGAGACGCTCGTGGGTGTAGGGGGAGAGGTCCACACTCGGCTCGCCGGTGCTCGACTCCCAGGGGGCGGCAGGATCGACGACCACCACTTTCTTGCCCGCCATCGCCAGGTTGTAGGCTGCGTCGATCCCCGACTCATAGCCCCCGATGACCAGGTGCTCCTTGCCCTCGAGTTCGGCCCAGGAGCGCACCTGGCCGTAGTGAAGGCCATGTCTGGCCCCCTTGAGCGCAGCCCTGGGAAACTGGAACTCTCCCACGGCCCACACCACGAAGCGGGCCTCGATGGGGCCCTGGCTGGTGTGCACCCGGAAACCCTCCTCCAGGGCTTCGACCCGCTGGACATTCGTCCTGGAGGCCACCGGCAACTCGTAGTGTTTGACCAGCGCGGCCAGGTAGCGGGCGTAATCGACGCCCGAGAGGTGCTCCTTACCTAGGCTGTAGGCCGGGGAGGTGTCGGGCGTGAGGGCGTTGAGGTCGGGGAGGTTGAAGGCGTTGGAGGTAAAGGAGGGGGTGATGAAGCGGGTTTCCCTGGGCCAGCGGCGGAAGGAAGCCCCCACGCCGTAGCGATCCACCAGCCCCACCCGCAACTCCAGCTTTTGCAGGGCGATGCCCACACCCACCCCAGCAGCCCCTGCCC
>NZ_QWLA01000074.1 GCF_003574095.1 Calidithermus roseus | reverse complement strand
GCAGCAGGGGCTGGGCCCAGTGCAGCCGCACCCCCTGCAGGTAGGCCAGGTCGGCGGCGTAGATCTGGTCGCTGGCCCCGCGCCCGGGGCCTCCGCCGGGCGCGGGGCCGACTGAGCAAAGGAGCGCCGCCCCCAGCCGGGGGCGGCCTCCTGACACGGATCATCGGGCGAACCCGCATGAACCAGCCCCAATATAGCACAAGAACTCCCCCCGGCAAGAGCCGGGGGGTTCTTCCGTCTGGTCCTGCGGGGCTAAGCGGCCGGGCCGCCTGCGGGGCGCAGCAGCGGGATCACCCGGGCCACCTCCACGCGCGTGGCGTAGCGGCGCTGCCCGTCAGGAGCCTCCCAGCTCTCCCCGACCAGGCGGCCCTCCACCAGCAGCGGGCAGCCCTTGCCGCACTCCTTGAGCGTGCCCCCCGCCCCGTTCCAGGCCACCAGGTCGAAGAAGTGGGCCTTCTCGTGGCCCTCCTTCCCCCCGCGGCCGGGCACCCACTCGGTGACGGCGAGGCCCGCCTTCACCGGGCCCCGCTCGCCCTGCTCGGGGTCGCGGGTGAGGTTGCCCACCAGCGTCACCCGGTTCACCGCCCCCTCGCACAGGCGCGGGTTGTCGGCGGAGTCGGCGTCGAGGTGCTCCAGGGGCGGGGTGAAGACCTCCAGCGCGGCGGCCTTGACCTCCACCCGGCTGCGCTTCTCCCCGTCGGGGCCCTCCCAGCTGCGGTACTCCAGCTGGCCCACCGCCACCGCCCCCGCGCCGGGGGCCAGCAGCTCCGCCAGGCGCTCGGCGCGCTTGCCCAGGTAGCTCACCTGGTGGTACCAGGCGAAGCGCTTCTCGCCCACCTCGTCCACCCCGGCCAGGGTGACCTCGAGCAGGGGGGTGAGGTTCTTGCCGATGTTGCGCAGTTCGCTGCGCACCACGGCGCCGATGAGCTTAACTTGGTTTACCATGGATTCCTCCTATCCAAAATTATCATACCATTGATATACTAAAGGACCATGAAGCGACGGCACGGTAGCCTGTACGGTAGCCTGTGGAGCGACCTCGAGCGGACCCTCGGCCCGTGCGTGGGGCTGGGGCCCGAGCGCTGGAGGGCGGTGGCCCACCTACCCCCCGCCGAGCAGCTCGAGCGGCTGGGCCTGGCGGAGGTGGTGGTGGCGGTGCGCCGCCGCGACGGCGCGCTGCTGGGGGTGGGGCCGCTGTGGGCCTGCCTGGCTGTCCTGGGTTGGGCCGAGGCGCACGAGTGCAGCTTCGAACCCTGCGACAACGGGGCGGGGCTCCCACCAGGAGCCCCGCCGGTCGCGCCTGTGCCTGCTTAGGGTGGGGGCAGCCACCCGGCCTCGCGCGCGGCCAGGGTGGCGACCCCCAGCGCGTCCCAATGGTGCTGCGAAAGCTCTTCCGGCAACGCCGCGCCCCAGAGGGCGTACAGGTAGGCCACGGTCTCAGTGGGCGGGCTGTAGCTACGCCCGGTGAGGCGGTGCATCCAGGCCCCCTCGCCCCGGCGGGGGTCGGGGCGCCGCGTAGGCCAGCGGCCGGGGTAGGTCCACACCTTGGTCACGTCCCTCAGCCGCCGCTCGAGCTCCTGCCCCATGCGTCGGGTAGCCTCTAGCCGCGGTCGGTCCTTGCCCGGCTCGCCCAGAATGGGGCCAATCAGCTCCAAGCCCACCACCGCCCCCTGCGCCAGCCGCTCCAGCGCCTCCAGCGAGAACTCCCCCGGCTGCCGCGGCTCGCGCACAAAGTGCGCCGGCTGCACCCGGCCGCCGGCGATAAGCACCCCGAAGGCTCCGCGGGGGTGGGGGTCGAGCCCGATCACGGTCATGTCCATCTGCATATAACCTCCCATCGAAAAATATAATATCTTAATATATTCAACTGAGACGAGTCTTGCCCAGACTTCCTACTTAGTTAATACATAGCAATATCTAGCATCGGCGGGCTAAGATGCGGGGGATAGGAGGTATGGGATGTTGCGATTCGACCCGCTCAACGACGAACTCTGGCTGCACGGGAAGAGGGTGTGGGGCCCGGGCGAGGAGCGGCCCGACGAGGCCTTGCTGGAGTGGCTGGACCGGCACCCCGTGCCTGCCGAGCTGCCCGCGCAGCTGCGCGCCCGCCTGCGCTGGTGGCGGCAGAGCGAGCGGCCCTACCAGCCCTTCCCCTCGCTGCCGTGCGAGGTCAGCCCCGAGCACGAGGGCTGGGAGTGGGACCTGCTCCAGCGCCGCTGGCTCTGGGCCCGCTGGCCGCACGCCGTGCTGCCCGCCGGCATGCCGCTGCGGCAGGTCTACACCTGGGGCGAGTGGGGCCTGCTGGAGGGTGCTTCGATCCTGCTGTACCACCGTGGGGAGCTGCTCCACAGCTTCCCCTCCCACCACGCCCTCCTGCCGGCCGACTGCCCGCCGCAACTGGCCGAGCCCCTGCGGCAGGAGCCCTTCACGCCCTGGGCCGCCGAAGCGCAGGGCGCCCCGGCCCGGAGCAACGCCGTGCGCGAGCTCGTCAAGCGCCTGGCGGTCTGGTCGCTCGACCCGCTCTTCCGCTGCGAGGTGCAGGACGAGGTGGAGGAGGTCCCCGGCGCCCTAGTCCTCCGGCGCGGACGGCTGCGCTGGCTGCTGCTGAAGGGGCGCACGCTGGAGGTGGGGGGTGCGCCGCTCGAGGAGCTGCGCCCCTACCTGGGCCCGGTCGGGCCCCTCAGCGATCTGTGGGCCAAGGAGCGGCTGGGGGTCTGCCCCCCGGTGCAGCGTGTGCTCGCGCTGTCCGAGCGCTACAAGGTGGTGGTGGGCCCGCGCAGCGGGCAGTGGCTGGAGGAGGGGACGATCCCCTATCGGGAGGGCCTGCGGCCCTGCACCGGGGGGCGCTGGCGGCGGCTGTGGTCGGCCAGCGACCTCGAGGTGCAGGCGGTGGCAGCCTTCCTGAGGGCGCACCCCCGCGACGTGGCCGCGCTGGCGCTGCTGGCGCAGTGGGTCCCCGCCACCGCCAGGGACGACCTCACGAAGCTGCTGGCGCGGGCGGTGGGCTGCGCGGGCCGGGCGCCCACGATGCAGCAGCCCGTGGCCTGGGTAGGGGAGAGCCTGGTCTACCTGGCCTACGGCGAGGGGCTGGTGGCCCTCACCCCGCAGGGGGCGCTGGGCCTGGGCCCCCTGGGCGAGGAGGAGACCCCCCTCAAGGCCCTGCAGCGCCGGGGCTACCCCAGCCTGGAGGCCGCGGTGGCCGCGGCCCGGCTGGTGGCGCTGTGAGGTGGGGCAGTGGGGCAGAGCGCTTACGTCTTCCCCCTCGAGCGCCCCGCGAACGCGCGCATCCGCGTCACGCTGCGCACGCATGAGTACCGGCATCGCCGGGCCGCGGGTGCGGCTTCACTGGCCGGGCGGGTGCAGGAGTGGGCCGCCCACCTGGCCTGCGGCCTGCCCGCGTAAGCCCGGAGGCTCAATTCCGAGCGGGCGGCGTGGTCCACGCCGCCCTTCACGTCCCGCGCTCGGATATTTTGGTACAATTTTTATTGATAGGAGGCAGCATGCAAGCAACTGTGGAAACCAAGGCTTTCAAGGAAGCGGTGGGGCTCATCGAGCGGGTGGTGCCCCGGGCGCCCCAGTCGCCCCTCCGCGCGCTGGTGATGGTGCAGGCGGGCGAGGAGGGCCTGCGGCTGCTGGGCAGCGACGGCGCCCACGACCTCGAGCTGCGCCTGGCGGCGCGGGTCGAGGGCCGGGGGAGGACGCTGGTGCCCGCGGGGGTGCTGGCCCGGCTGGCCCACTCGGCCCCGGGCGAGGAGGTGGCGCTGCGGCTGGAGGAGGGGCAGGGCCTCGAGCTGCGCTCGGGCCCCTTCGAGGGCCGCCTGAGCGTGAGCGACCCCACGGGCTACCCCGACGCCGCCTTCGGCCCGACCTCGGGCAGGCTGAGCGCCCCGGCGCTGCTGGGCGCGCTGGGCCGGGTGCGCTACGCCACCGCGTCCTCCGGCGGGGGCTACGCCTTCCGCTGCGTGCTGCTGGAGCTGGCGGCGGGCGGGGCCGCGCTGCGCGCGGTGGCCTCGGACGGCTACCGCCTGGCCCTGCAGGGCCCGCCCCTCACCCCAGGGCCGCGCCTGCTGCTGCCGCGCGAGGCGGTGGACGACGCGCTGCGGGTGTTCAAGGACGAGGAGGCCGAGCTGGCCTGGGGCGTGACCGACGGCACGCTCACCCTCGAGGGCGCCCGCGCCCGCATGGCGCTGCGGCTGGGGAATGGCGACTTCCCCGACTACGAGCGGGTGATCCCCCGCGAGTGGGAGGCGGCGGCGGAGCTCGAGGCCGAGGCGTTGCGCCACAGCCTGCAGCGGCTGCGGCCGGTGCTGGGGAAGGAGGCGCACCGCGTGGACCTGACCTTCCTCGCGCAGGGCCTGCACCTGGCGGCCACGGGCGAGTGGGGCCGCTCGGAGGAGGAGCTCCCCGCGAAGGTCGCGGGGCGTACCCCCTTCAGCGTCAGCTACAACGCGCGGTACCTGCTCGAGGCGCTGGCCCCCCTGGAGGGCCGGGTGCGGCTGGAGCCGGCGGGCGCCGCCCGCCCGACCCGCGTGGAGGCCGCCGAGCCCGACGGCTACCAGGCGGTGGTGATGCCGCTGAAGGTCTGACCTGGTGCGCGGCAAGCCCCGCCGTTCAGGGCGGGGAAGGATAGCGCGGACGACGCAGCCGTCCTATAATACCTCCACCAGCAATAACCACGCTGGTCTACGGCAGGGCATGCCGGAAGTAACGCCTGTGGAGAAACGAGCAGCGGCAAGCGCACTCGGCCCAGGAACCCGCCGAAGCGACTCAGGAGCGGCTCATGCCACGCCCGAGCGCCGTAGGAATCTCCGGCCTTCAGGCCGGGGAGGATGTCAAAGGCACAGGGATCTCGAGCGCAGGGGGCCCGGCCGGGCCCCCTGCGGGTCTCTCGAAGGGCGGGGCTCCACCGAGTTTCGCGCAGGCCGCGGCCTGGGCGGCCGTAGTTGCGGCCCTGGGCGGGCTGCAACGTGGCCTTGGCGCAGCACGCGCCATGGTGCGGCGGGAGCTGCGTCGCAATGGGCGTTGGCTCCGCACGGCGCTGGCGAGCCCGCTGGTACTGCTCGGTGGGCTGAGGGTAGGCCTGGCTTTGGGGGGCGTGGCCCTCACACTCAGCACCCCGGCGGGCGCCTCCGCTGGGCCTCTGAGCTGGCCCGGGCGGGACTGGTAGGCGGGGGTATGCCCGCTGCTGGGATGCTCTGCTTAGGGGCGTTTGGCGGCTGTCAGGGGGGGTGCGGCGCCCTAGCACGGCCCTACGCCTTGCCGGGGCAGTCATAGGCCTGCTGGGGGTGTGGCTGGTGGTCGCGGCGGTGGCCCCACTGCTGGGCCGAGCGTAGGCACTACGGCTGGTGCAGCCGCACGGCGGATGAATTCGGCGGTGGCAGTGCTCCCTAAGGTGCTGCGTGGGCCCAGAGCCCTGTGGACAGAGGGTTTGGCCTGGGCAAAGCGGTCCGCGCCGCGCAGGGAGTCTACCCGACGCACGAAGGCCACAAGCACTAAAGCCGTCATCCCCTACAGCGGATAACGCCAGTTCCGATAACGCGGGTCGCTCATCAAGGCTAAGGCTCCTGGCAAGCCTATGCCTCCATCAACCCTCGACCGCTAAATGGCGACCGGATCTGCCCACGGTGGCAAAAAACCCATACCAAGTAGGAATCGTGATAAAGTTTCCATAATCATGCCGCTATTTCTGGCATCTCGTTTCCTGGAAATGGCAGTTGTGAGGCTACGGAGCCCTATCCTCCGGTCGAAGGCGGCGCAACTGCGTGGAGCCGACGAAGGCGGAATTCGGTCTTGCCCGCTCATCCACACGCACTTCAAAATCCGTATCTGCACCTTGGCAAAGGGTATAAACGGGGCAGCAGGTAGACAAGCGGCGGGGGGTGGTAGCCCGTTCCGGACTTACGTACCACCCGCTGCTTTCCCAATTTGCTGAGGTGGCCGGGTGGCAAGCATCATCACCGCAATTGATTGGCCAGCGCTCAGCGCCTGGGTGGAGCAGGAGACTCGCCGAAGGGAGCACCACAACCCGGCCATCTCGGTGTTTCGGTGGTGGGCCCGGCGCCCCCATAGCCTGATCCGGGCTTTGCTCGAGGCTGCTCGATCTCAAGGGGTCCGCTACGTAGCGGACCCCTTCAGCGGCGGCGGAACGGTGGCCCTCGAGGCTGCAGCTTCAGGCCTGTCCGCGTATGCGCAGGACCTGTACCCATGGCCGGTGTTCGGCCTGCAGACGGCCCTGAGCCAAGCCGATCCTGAGCGGCTGCGCGTAGAGGGGGAGCGCCTGCTGCGTCACCTCGACCCACTCCGCCGGTATTACCAGCGGGGGGATGGCCGGGAGTTGGCGGGCATCCTGCGGGTGAGGGTCGTGCGCTGCCTGGGATGCGAGGCCACCTTTCCGCTCTATCCGGAAGGGGTGCTGAGCAAGGTGCGGCGCAACGGGAACGAGGCGTATCACGGCTGTCGCCGATGCGGTAATGTCTCCCTCGAGGCCCACTGCGCTTGTGGCTATGAGCCCCCTGTCACCCCGGCGGGCAAGGAGGCTTGCCCCCACTGCGGTGCGGTCAGCGCCGTCTCAACGGCTGGCTGGACAGCACCGCTCGTACTGGAGGAGGAAAACGGCCGGGTACTGGTGCGCCCGGCCGTGGAGGGCGACCCGGTAGCCTTTATTCCAGCCAGCAGCAGCTTTCCCCAGCTGAGACATTCCATCAAGGCCGGGCTGGAGACCCGGCGGCTGCACAGAAGCGGGTTACAGTACTGGGGGGACGTGTACAGCGAGGCTCAAGCGGCGGTGATCCTGGAGGGGCTTGACTACCTGAGGGAGCGCCGGATGCCTGCCGGGGTGCGCAACCGCCTGGCCCTGGCGGTGCTGGGACTTGGGGAAATGGGCGCCCTGCTGGCCCGCTGGGACCGGCTCTACTGCAAGGGCATCGAGGGTGTGGCCAATCACCGCTACGCCATCCCGCCCGTTGCCTTCGAGGCCAACCCGCTGGCGAGCGTCGGCCGAGGTGTGCTCAGACGACGCCTCGAGGCTGCTTACCGAGCCGCCGACTGGTACCAGGGGCTGGAGAACAAGGGGCGTGTCCGGCTGGTCGCGGGTAGCAGCGAACGACAGGCCCTAAAGCGAAGGGTCGTGGACTTGGTACTCACGGATCCTCCCTACTTTGACGACGTGCAGTACGGGGAAATGGCCCGGCTGTTTCACTTCTGGCTGGGTCAATACCAGCCGATGTCCGTCGACGAGGAGCGAGAGGCGGTGCCGAATCCAGTGCGCGGCATCAGCGCCGCAGGCTACGCTGAGCGACTCGAGGCGATCTTCAAGGAGTCACTACGCAGCCTGCGCAGGGGAGGCCGGATCATTTTGAGCTACCACAACCGTGAACTCAGGGCCTGGGAAGCCCTGGCCAGTGCCCTGCGCGCAAACGGGCTGCGTTTGCGCGCTGCCGCGGTGGTGCTCGCGGAAAGCGCCAATGACCACTCCAAGCGCGGTACGCAGGCCCAGCTCTACGACGCGATCCTGGAGCTCGAACCGGGATACGGAGGAGGGGCGGAAGCGGTCTGGTGTCAGGAAGATCCCGTTGCCAAAAACCTGTTCGCGGTAGCTTTGGCGCTGGGTGAGACCCTAAAGGGACAACCCTTGGCTGAAAGCTATGTTGCCCAGTGCGCGGCCCTTGGAGTAGAGCCTTCGATTTGCTGATGTGGGGGATTGCCCGGGACAATCTGATTGACGATGCCCTCCTGCGCCGTATCTACCCGCGGGGCTTCGACATCTATGCCCGGTTATCCAGCGTGCTGGGGCGGCGCGCCTGGGAGCGGAGCCGGCGCCTGATCCTGATGGACTCCGCCCGCCCGAGCCCCCTACCCCAAGCCCTGGCGGTAGGCCTGTTGGTCGCCGATTTTTTCCACCGGGAGAAGTACTACTCCCCATACTTGAAAGGCAACCTGCTTATCGTCACCCGCCAGGTAGGCCAGTTGCGAGAAAGCTTGCGCGAGTTCCGCCTGGGAGAGGCGGGGGACAGTCTGGAGCGCTTCTGGGAGATCCGCACCCTCTCCCGCTACCATCCGCCGGGCAGCCGGCCGGCGATCTACCTCGCCAACCCCGGCTGGCCGCTCGAGCACCCCTTCGCCGCCGTAGTCGTCGATGCCACCGATCCCCGGGCCTTGGCTTGCCTGGAGGACCTTCCCTTCAGCCACTACCTAGCCGTTACCCCGCCACTCGATGAGGCCAGGCTGACTCGACTGGGCGCGTCGGCTGTGCTATGGGACGAGACGGCCAAAGCATGGGTGGCCCGGGAGTTCGATGGGCGCGAACGCCCCGAGCCCCTAACCCCATCGCTGCCCCACCGCTGGGTAGAGGTGATTGAAGACGCCGAGCTAGACGAGGTTCTTTGGGCGGCTTACCAGCAGCTGGCCGAGGCCCAGGCGACCTTCGAAGGGTTTTTCCCCCTCCGGCAGGCCTGGGGCTTGTTCCACCAGCTGCGCACGCTCAGCGTGCCGCTGTACCGACTTGAGAGCCTGCGCAAGGACGGGGGACGACCCACCCTGCGCGACCGCCTGGCCTCCCTCGAGCCGGAAGCCCCCTCCCATCCAGTGCAGCGCCTGCTGTGGCGACGGGTGCTCGATCGACTGAGCGAAGCCTACGAAGCCCTGCACCAGCGCGATCTGCCACCTAAGTTTTTCGCTCTCGTGGAGTGGCTGGAGCAGCGCAACGCGGAGCGGCGATCCTGTTGGGTGGTAGCCACCACCCGGGCTGAGGCAACCCTACTGCAGAGCCTATGCATGGCCGTCAGTCCTCGGCAGCTGTTCATAGGCTTCGGAGGCTCTGCCGAGGTGCTGTGGTCCAACGAGGAGGAACGCCGGGCAGCACAGGGGTTGGGACCGGAGGAACGGTTGCTGCTTGGCTACCGCAGCGCCAGCCAGCGCTACTTGGACCTGGGATCGGCCAAGATAGCGGTCCTAGCCTACCCTTTCGAGGCACGCATCGAGAGCTATCTCTACGAACAGCGTCAGCGTTGGCTGGAACGTCTGGTAACGGCGCGCGGCCAGGTCCTGCATTCCCTGGGCCTGAAGCCCCCTTCTCCGCCAGACTTCCCCGCCGCCAGGTTGGATTTTTCCCTACGGACAGCGCTGGTCCAGCCCCTAAATGTCCTGACGGAGGAGGTACCGCAGCTTGATCTGCACGCCTTGGCAGAGTATCAGGCAAACCCGCGGGCCGGCGGGAACCGCGGCCCGACAGCCGAGGAGATGGAGGTGGAACTGGAGGGCGGGCTGATCCTCTACCTGCCCAGGACCCGGTTGGTCCCTCTGTTCGTGCCCGGGCAAGGCCACGCGGAAAAGCCCGCGCAACAGCTACAACCCGGCGACCGGATGATCATCTTCGTCGACGGCGTATACGATGACCTTTTCGAGCGCATCAGCGAAGCCTTGCAGCCGCTGGTACGGGTGGAGGAACGGCTGTACTTGGAATTGTGGGAAGCGGCCAAGCGAGCCCTGCAAGCGCAGTATCCCAACCTGGCGGAGTTGCACCGCGAGCTGGCACGTCGCGGCCTGGAACGTGACCCCACAACGGTACGAAGCTGGTTTACCCAGGGGCAGACCCTTGCCCCCCAGCAGTACGATGACTTCCTGCTTCTGACCGGTATCATGGGGCTCCCCGAGACCCTAAAGCGCCCCCAGCTGTGGCAGGCCATCGAGAATCACCGCACGAGGCATCGCCAATTGGGCCGGCTGCTGCACCGAGTGCTGGAGAGCATCGTCAGCGGCAGCGGGTACGAGGGGTCGTTGCGGGAAGCGAGGCAGCAGGGGATATCCCTGGAAGAGTTGCTCAGCGCGGTGGATGTGAGGAGGGTAGTTCGACGCTCATGAGCCAGATCAGCTACAACGACGAGATCAAGCTGGTGGATCACCTGACGCGGGTGCTGGAGCACCGCCTGGCGGGACGTGACCCGAGACGTCATGTGGCACGGCAGCCGGTGGACGTATGCCAGCTGGGCGTGCTGGCCCCTTATGACCCAAACGCTGATACCTATAAGCAGCCCAGCAGCCTGGGGCTGGAGTTCATGGTGCGCGACGGAGAGCCGGGAAGCATCGAGGTCGAGGGTCAGCTTGCCTTCTACGTTCGGCGGCTGCCCACGCTGGCCGAGCAGCAGTCCGTCGCTGGCGAAGCGAGCGGAGGCGGAGAGGGTACCCTGGTCGAGGTCATTGAGCGCTGCGACCTATCCTTTGGCCCACTGGAGCTCCCGCTCGCGGACGGGGATGACCGCGGGCACATACAGCAGTTGCTGGACAAAGCAACCCAGTCTCTGGCAGCGCGAGCCGATGCGTGGCGCGTGATCGACCGCAGGCCCTCGGTACCCGCGAGCGCCACAACCTCAGCAGAGGCTTTCACCAAGTGGTTGCAAGGAGCCTTGGAAAACAGGCCGCTCGACATCCCCCCCCTTAAGGTGCGCCTGCAAGTGGTGGCCCGGCACTATGGGGACCGCAAGCGCGTCACGGTATACCTGCGCAACGAGACCCCCCAGGGCGACAACCCCACCGAGAACAACTACCGGATCATCGCGGACGTGCGGTTGCGGGTGCGCGTGCAGGGCACGCTGGTCCCGGTGGAGATCCTCCCTGTGGCCGAGGATTACCAGTTTGACCGCGACGTGTGGGTAGTCGGAAGGAACTGCGGAGCGCTGCGGGAGGGCAACTGCTTGACCACCCGCTGCCTGGCTATATCCCGCCAGAAACGCATGACCACGCGCTCTGAGCCCCCGGCCCCCTTTCAGGATCTGGCCCAACGCCCTCTCGAGGTGCTCCAGGGCATCCACGAAGCCATGCGGGCTTACGCCCAATCCTGGGAGCGGGAACTGGACCGCAGAGGGTATACCGGCGAGTTCGCCGAGGCGGCTCGGGCGGACCTGCGGCAGTTCCGCGAGGAGATCCACCGCTTCGCCGCCGGATTGGCCGCCCTCCGGGCCGACGCCCGACTCGAGCAGGCCTTCACCGCCATGAACCGGGTCTTCGCCTGCATCTCCCCTTACCCCAGTTGGCGGCTGTTTCAGATCGTCTTCATCGTCAGCCAGCTGCCCGCCCTCGCGCTGCGCGAGGGGAAGACGGCAGGCGAGTGGGCTGGGGAGCGCTACGAGTGGGCCGACGACCTGGACCGGGCGGTGGTGCTGTGGTTCCCCACCGGCGGCGGCAAGACCGAGGCGTACCTGGGTTTAGTGTGCACGGCCATGCTCTACGACCGCCTGCGGGGCAAGAGGCTGGGGGTCACCGCCTGGCTGCGCTTCCCCCTGCGGATGCTCTCGATGCAGCAGTTGCAGCGAGCCATGCGCGTGCTTCACGGGGCGGAGCAGGAGCGGTTGGCGCTGGGCCTCGAGGGGGACCCATTCCGGCTGGGCTACCTCGCGGGCAGGGGAAACTCGCCCAACCAGCTCGACGACGCCGAGTTGCAGCGCTGGAGCCAGCCGGGCGAGCGGGAGAAACTGCGCCTGGTGCCCAACTGTCCAGCCTGCGGGGGGCTTGACACGGTGGAAGTGCATCCCCAGGCTGCCCGGTTGTGCTTCGAGCACCGCTGCCGGCAGTGCGGATACCAGCTTCCACTGGACGTGAGCGACGCCGAGGTGCTGCGGCACCAGAGTACGGTGGTGGTGGGCACGGTGGACAAAATGGCGGCGCTGGCCTATCAGCCCGCGCTGAGCATGCTCTGGCAGGTGCGCAGGCGCTGCCCGCAGCATGGGTACTTCCTGGACAAGTGCCTGGTGAAGAACTGCTCCGTAAACAGCCGGCAACTGCAGACCGTAAACACCTACGACCCTGGGCCAAGCCTGCACATCCAGGACGAGCTCCACCTGTTACAAGAGGAGCTGGGGGCCTTCGCCGGGCACTACGAGACGACGATCCGCTCCCTCGAGCCCAAGCCCGCCAAAGTGCTGGCCGCCACGGCGACCATCGCCGGCTACGAGCACCAGCTCAGGCACCTCTACGGGGTCCGGCACGCGGTGCGCTTCCCCGGTCGCGGGATGGACCGCTACCGCACGTTCTACAGCGAGGTGGCGCGGGATGAGGGGCAAGAAAAGATCGCGCGGGTCTTCCTCGCGTTCTGGAGCCGCCCCCACCCCGCCGAGAGCTCGGCCTTGGTGCACCGCATCCTTCTGGACGAGATCAAGCGTCTCGCCAGCAACCCTTACGAGCTGAGCGCCGTGGTAGGCCGTACCTTGAGCCCGGATGAGGCCAGCGCTTTGATCCAGCTCTACTCCACCTCGCTGGCCTACGTGGGCAGCCGGGCCAACGGCAGCCGGATCAAGGACACCTTGGAATCGGGGCAGCTCTTCCGTGTGGAATACACCCACAACAAGTCCACCCCAGCCCATATCGCCCAGGTGGTGAGCCTGATCGAGAACCCGCCTCCGTTTGGGTCGGAAAGCTTCCTCGATGCGCTAGTGGCCACCAACATGATCAGCCACGGGGTGGACCTCGAGCGCATCAACCTCATGACCCTGGACCGCCTGCCGGGCACCGTTGAGGAGTACATCCAGGCCTCAAGCCGGGCCGGGCGGCAACACGTGGGCCTGGTGGTGGTCATCCTGGCCAGTTATAATCTGCGCGCTTCCAGCGTGTATAGCCGCTTCGTGGAGTACCACGACAACCTCGAGCGCATGGTGCACCCAGTGGCCATCAACCGCTTCGCCCGATTCGCCCTGCACCGCACCCTACCCGGGGTGCTGGCTTCGGTGCTCCTCGGGCGGAGTCGCTCCGGTGTGAACAGGCTGTGGGAGCGGGAGGGTGCCCGCCAATACCTGTCGCAGCAGCGGCTGCAGGTGCTGAGGGAGCTTAAGGAAGCCTACTGCCTGGGGGCAGGGGTCTATCCGCTCGACCTCGAGCAAGCCATGGCGGTCGTGTTGGAGGAGGAGCTAGACCGATTGCAGGTCACGCTTTCGAGCAGCCAGGAACGGTACCTGACGAAGGCCATCCACCCGATGACCAGCCTCCGCGACGTTGAGGAAGGGGTTCTGGTCAACCTGGCAGCAAGCTACTCGGTCGAGGATGCAAAGTGGTTCACGCGGGGGGGGGCTGATGGAACGGGGTAGGACACAAATCCTGTACAACTTTTTGCCCGGGGCGCTGGCCGAACATGAGGACTTCGGCATGAGCCGGGTAATAAGCGTGGAGCTGGATCCCCAGGTAGACGTCAACCAGCGGGCGCTGTTGAATCTTGTTGACGACTACGTGAGGCGCTGGGAGTTCGACGGTAGGGCCTTCCATCAGGGTTATCCCACCAACCGGCTGAATCCTGCTGCTTTTGCGATAGGGCGGCCAAGCCGCGTGCTGATGGAGCCCTTCCCCAGCAGCTTCAGTTGCGCGCGCTGCGGCTATACCGCGAAGCTGATCAGCCTCAAGCGGAGGAGGGCTCGCCCCGGAGTGTGTCCGCGCTGCCAAGGTCCGCTGGGGCGGATGACGGTAGTCCAGGTCCACAACTGCGGCGCGCTGCAAGAGCTTTCTTTCCCCGATGAGTATGACTCGAGGTACCGCGGCCACGATCTCCGGTTATTCAACCCAGGACGTACCCGCGATGCCCGTTGGTACTCCCTGACTTCGAGTAAAGAGCTTGGCGGGTTGCGGATGTGGCCCTGCGATTGCGGGTACAGCAAAGCAAAGCCCGATGAAAAGTTCCAGCGTCAGGTGGAGGCCAAGGAACCAACCAACCACCTCGCACACGTGCTGCCGTTCCTCAATTTCGACAAGGAGCAGGAGAGCCTGCTCATCAGCCTAGAGAAATCGAGTGAGGGGTTGTTGCTGGCCAAGCTGTGGGGTCTCCTGCCGGGCAAGGTGCGGGAGGTCTTGGCCAAAAAGCAACCCAGCCCCGAAGTCCAGCAACTCCTCGAGGAGCTACGACAGGTGGCGCCAGAGCGGGCACGGGCCATGGAGGCTCTGATGAAGGACGACCCTTCCTCACAGGCGCTTTCCGAGGTGAGTCGCCTCACTGCAGGTGCCATCATCGGGCCGCCGAGCCGTCACCTGGTGGAGCACGCCATTCTAGAAGACACCTCCGAGCTCACCACCCCCACGATGGCAGCGGCCCGATGGAGCACCCTGGGCGGGTTCGATACCGGGTCCTACTTGCAGGAATTTGAGCAGGTGAGGGGGCTGCTGGGGTTCGGCAATGTCCGGCTGATCAGCAACTTCCGTATCGCACTGGCTGCAATAGGATACACGCGGGTTTCCCGCGATCCCCAGCGCAGTATGCTGCGGGCCTTTCCTGCGGTTGACGGAAAGACTCCCATCTACTGCGTGCCCACTGAAACTGAAGCCATCTGGTTCCAGCTAGACCCCACGTCCGTACTGCGTTGGCTGGTGCGCAACGGTTTAGCACCAAAGGAATCCCAGGGCGCTGAAGCTTGGGCTGAGCTCTGGCGCCTTGGCCTGCGGGGCGGGGCTTTCCACGCCTCACAGGATGAGGCGCCCACCCTGGTGTACACACTGCTTCATACCATTTCCCACCTCATGATGCAGCACATCGTCTGGAGTGGCTTCGCCCCGGAGAGTATCGGGGAGTATCTGCTGCCCGAGACGCTGGGCTTGATCCTCTATGCCAACCGCTACGCGGCCAGCAAGATCGGCGGGTTGACCACCCTCTTCGAACAGCAGCTGCCCTACTGGCTGCAGGAGGTCCACCAAGACGGCCGTAACTGCATCTACGACCCGCTGTGCGCCGAGGAAGGGGGTAGTTGTGTAGGCTGCACCCACCTCGAGCACAACTGCATCGACTTCAACCACCGTCTGAGCCGCCTGGTGCTGTACGGAGGGAGCCACCCGGTGTACGGCCAGCTGCGAGGGTTCTGGGAGCCATGACTTGGTCCTCCGAAACCCTACGCCTGTTGGGGGCAGCACTCTGGAGTCGGTTGGGCCAGCCGGTCGCAGCCAACGACCTGCTGTGGGCGGATAGCCTTTTAGGGGAGGGAGGATATCTTTGGCTCTACGATGCCCTGCAGCGTCACGGTGCCTTAGAGGGCGGGCGGTTGCAGGCCCAGGGGCTGGCCGCGTTCCTGGGGGGCTATGCGGATCACAGCGACCTTCTCTGGACACTCCCCAACCGGGAGAGTAGCTACGCAGCAGCCATCCTGGAAGCTATCGCCAGTGCCGAGCAACACCTGTGGCTGGTAAGCCCTTACCTGGAACAGCAGGGCATGGCTCACCTCGGCGACGAGCTTCTGAGGGCACTCTGGCGTGGGACTGCCATCTCAATCATCACCCACGACGCCCTCGAGCCGGGCAGTCCCCAGGCTAGGGCGCTGGCCCGGCTGCAGCAAGAGGCGCTGCGCGTACAGGGAACGCTGGCTATCTACAGTGCTCAGATGGAGAAGGGCTTGTTACACGCCAAGATCGTGGTGGCGGATCGGAGGTGGGGAGTGCTTGGCAGCGCGAACCTAACCGATCCCGGGCTCCGCTGGAACGTGGAGATCGGGTTGCGCTTTGGCGAACAGCATGCGAGAGCTGTGGTTGCCCAACTAGAGGCGCTGTGCCGAGAGACGTGGCTGGTGCGCATCGCGTAGTCTGAACCCCAATACGCCCATACCCCGGGCCCCGAGCTATGTGGCCGCGACCTACGGCTGGGGGTGGCCCCTTCCCGCAAAGGGGCTGTGCGCCCGGAGCCAGAGGGCGCGGATTCGTCCCCTGGCTGCATCGATGGCTTCCGCGGGGGTCGGCGCCCCGAGACTGACCCGGCCCACTGGCGACCAGGAGGCCGGGCGCCAGCGTGAGCCCTGACTGCCCCCGTTAACACCGCCGGCCCCCGCAGGCTCATGGTCGTGCAGCATGAGGTGGAGCCTTTCAAGGCCTCCCTCAGGCGTCAGAACCCCTCCGCGCCCGGTCCCTCTCCCTGCTGGCACCGGGGGTCCAGGGCAGGCGTGCTTCCCGGAACGGCCGCCTGCCCCCGGACCCCGACCGCCGGACCTTGAACCCCACCACCCGGTTCCCGGATAGTGGGGGCCATGGATCAGGACCACGCCCTCGACGCCCTTCGCACCAGCCCGTACATGAGCCGCCTTTCCGGGGAAGCGACCTGCACGCTCACGCTGTGGGTGCTGGCCCTGAAGTCTGCGCCGCAGCCAGCCCCCCGCCTGGCGTACGGCCACGTCGTCCCGGCGCCCCATGCCCTCACTGGCCGGTGGGGAAAGGCGGATGTCGAGGGAGACCCCCGCCTGGTGCGGCTGACCCAGCGCCTCCGGGCTGGCGAGAACCTTCAGGCCGCCTGCGCTGCGGCCGGTCTGCCCACCCCGGACCCCCTGTACGGGGGGCTGGTGCTGGCGGCGACCCCGGAGGGAGCCCGCCGCGCTTACCGCTGGCGCCCAGTAGCCCTGCTGGGCTGCGTGGGCGATGCCAGCCGGGGGGAGGTCCGCTTGAGCTACGTGCCGGAGGCGATCACGGCCACGGGGGCCCTAACCTGCACGGATAAGATGCGGCTGTGCAGGGAGGCCGGCCTAGGTTGGCAAGGTCTGCGGAGGGTCCTGGAGGTGCTGAGCTCCGAGACCGGGCTCGACTTCCGCGACCGCGACGCCGGGCGCCTGGGCGACCTGGAATTCCTCGACGCCACAGGGGTAGACGACCAGGGGAAGCCCATGGTGAAGGCCGAGACGGTGCGGGTGCCGCTCGACCCGGCCAACCTGGAGCCGGCGAGCGAGGCCACCGACCGCACCCTGACCTCGGTACGGCGTGTCACGGTGCGGCTGGAGCCGGAGGCACTCGAGCCCGGCTCCCAGGTGCTGCTGGGCTGCCGGCTGCGCAGCGGCGGTGAGGTGATCCTGGCCGAGGCCGTCGAGGCTACCGTGGGTGAGGGGGGCTCGAGGAGCCCTTCACGGCGCCCGGCGAGGTCGACGGGGTCGATGTCGCGGTCTGGCAGCAGCAGGACGGTCGCTGGCGCCTGTGGTACGAGGCGTCCTGGGGAGTCATCCAGCAGATCAACGTGACGATGGCCGTGCCCGCAGGCCGCGGGGTCATCGAGTCAGGGTGGACCCACGAGTACGGCAAGCCCGGGTCGCGGGCCGCAGCCCCTAGTCAAGAAGGCGCGGCGGACCCTGGGCAGGCCCTGGATCCGGGCCAAGGACCACAGCGCCTTCTCCCGCGCCCGGGGGGTACTCGTGTGGGTTGACCTGCTCCTGACCCGGGTCAGGCTGGCCGGGGTCGGAACACTGCCGCCGGGTTGGGGGCGGCTCGAGGAGGCCCTGCAGCCGCTCCGCGCGGCCTTCTGTACCAAGGCGCTGCACGACCTCGGCGCGCTCGGGGAGGCCTACGCCGCGGCACGGCACCAGCTGCCGGAGTGTCCCGATCCGGATACCCTGGAGGCCTAAGCCCCCGCGGGCCGGCGGGGTTCGGGCCAGATCCGGACATCCCCCGCGGGATCCGCCCGGTTTACCCACCGTCCTGGTCCCGTGGCTACCCAAACCCCGAGATCTACCCGCTGCTGTGGGTAGCGGCGGTGAGCGACCGTGGCCGCTTCGCCTGCCTGGCTGAGGTCTGCTCCGAAGACCCCTGCGACACACCTACAACAGCGGCATGCTCCTGGTGGCCTTCCGTAAGGTGCTGGCGGAGGGGGGGCGACGTCGGGCCGTCAGACCGTGGGGCCACGGGGCCACGGGGGCGCGGGGGCTACGGCAGGCGCGGCAGCTTGCGTGCGGCCTCGGCCAGGCGTCCGGGGGTGGCGTGCAGGTAGATCTGGGTGGTGCTGATGGAGGCGTGGCCCAGCAGGTCCTTGACCGCGTCCAGGGCCACCCCCGCCTCGACGAGTGCGGTGGAGTAGGCGTGGCGCAGCTTGTGGGGCGTGGCACGGGCGCGGTCGACCCGCGCGCGCTCTCGCAGGCGGGCGAAGGCCTTCTCCACCCACGAGGCCGAGGGGACCCGCCCGCTGTGCTTCGTCCACAGCCTCGAGAACGCCGGAAATAGCCCCGACAGCTATACCCTGGCCGCCACCCTGCCCCAGGGCGTGGGGCTGAGCCTGCAAGCCCTCGACGGCACCCCTCTCGCG
>NZ_QWLA01000073.1 GCF_003574095.1 Calidithermus roseus | reverse complement strand
GCCGGGAGCGGCGAGGTGATCAAGGCCGAGAGCGCCTACAAGGAGAACACCCCCGCCGAGTTCGCCGAGTTGATCAAGGCGGTCGCGGGCGGAGCCAGCCCCGCTCAAATGGACCGGCTGCGGGGACTGAACCCCGGCTGGGGTAGCGGCAACGGCGTGCAGGGCCTGGTAGGCTGCCAGCAGGGCCAGCTCGAGGGCCAGGGCGTCCGAGCGCTTGGCCAGGCGTTCGTGGGCCTCGTCGAGTGCGGTCATGGCCGCGACCAGGCGCTCCTCGGAGGCGCTGAGCTGCGGCCCCGTGCCCAGCCCCAGCCGGGCATAGAGCCCCGCCCGCAGGGCCTCCATCAGGCCCTGGGCCAGGGTGCGGGCGGCGAAGCCCTGGGTGTAGAGGCCCTGGGTGCGCTCGAGGGCCTCCCGAATGCGCCCGGCGTCCAGCGCCTCGGCCACGGCGAATAGGGCCTCCTGCGGGGGCAGGCCCAGGGCGGCCTCGGTCTGGGGCAGGGTGAGGGTGCCCTCCAGCGTCAGCAGCCGGTCGAGCAGGCTCTCCCCGTCGCGCATGGCCCCGTCGGCCATACGGGCCACCAGCCGCAGGGCGGCGGGCTCGGCCTCGCGGCCCAGGCTGTGCACGATGCGAGCGAGCTTCTCGGCGATTTCCCCTTCGGAGAGCCGCCGGAAGCGGAAGTGCTGCGTGCGCGAGAGGATGGTGGGGGGCATGCGCTCGGGCTCGGTGGTGGCGAAGATGAAGATCACGTGCTCGGGAGGCTCCTCCAGCGTCTTCAGCAGGGCGTTGAAGGCACTCTTGGACATCATGTGGGCCTCGTCGAGGATCACCACCTTGCGGCTGCCCAAAAGCGGGGCCAGCAGGATTTTCTCGCGCAGCTCGCGCACGTCCTCGACCGAGTTGTTGCTGGCGGCGTCGATCTCGAGCACGTCCGGGTGCCGCCCCTCGCGCACCAGGCGGCAGCCCTCACACACTCCGCAGGGCTTGAGATCAGGGCCGGTGCAGTTGACGGCCTGGGCGATGAGGCGGGCGCTGGTGGTCTTGCCCACCCCACGGGGGCCGGAAAACAGGTAAGCCTGGGCCAGCCGTCCCGAACGCAGCGCGTTGAGGAGCACTTCCTTGACGTGCTCCTGCCCCACCATCTCGTCGAAGGTGGAGGGTCGGGCCTGGCGGTAAAGCGCGCTCACGGGGAATAGCTTACCGCCAATCTCGGGGGGCGAAGCCAAGGCGCCTCACCCTCGAAGCTCCCTGGAACCGTGCCCGAATGGCTCGAGTGGTTAGGGCTAGAGTAAGGCAACGCCGAACAACTCCGGGGGAAG
This sequence comes from Calidithermus roseus, assembly GCF_003574095.1. Lineage (GTDB taxonomy): Bacteria > Deinococcota > Deinococci > Deinococcales > Thermaceae > Calidithermus > Calidithermus roseus. The sequence goes on along the minus strand of NZ_QWLA01000073.1, from coordinate 16,948 downwards.
CCTATGGCACGGGTTATGACAGCGTTTTTCCTTGGCATCCTGGCACTGGGCCTGGCCCAGAACAACGCCTTCGTAGGGGTGTGGGAAGCCCGCTATAACGACCCCAACTTCGGGCCGACCTACGTACAGATGGTCTTCCAACCCAACGGCAACTACTCCCAGGAGACGCGCACCCAGGCGGGGGGCTACGTGTACATCCCCGGCCGCTACCGCGTGGTGCAACAGGGCGTCTTGCGCCTCGACATTGACCAGCGCAACGTCTACCCCAAGGAGTTCTGCGGACCACTGGGCTGCAACCCCATCCGCTACCCCGACGGCGAGACCTACTACTACCGCTTCCCCGACCGCAACACCCTGGTGCTGCAACTCGCCAGTTGCCCGCCTGGACAGTGCGTGATCACCTACCGCCGCACGCGCTGAGCTTCAGGCCGGATAGGCGGTGGCCCAGGCTACCCGGAAGGGCACGGCCTCGCCGGCCCGCGGGCGCACCTCGGAGGGCACGTAGGCCAGGACCTCGCCCCAGGGGCTCTCCAGGTAGACCTCGAAGCGCTCGCCCAGGTAGGCTACCCGGCGGACGACGGCGGAGAGCTCGCCCTCACCCACGCGCACGTCCTCCGGGCGCAGGGCCAGCACGGCTGGCCCGGTGAAGGGCTCAGGGGTGTAGGCCTCGAGCACGACCGAGCCCAAGCGCACCCGCACACCCTGGCCGTTGGGCTGGGCCTCGCCCTGCAGCAGCGTGGTCATGCCGATGAAACCGGCCACGAAGGGGTTGGCCGGGTAGCGGTAGATGGCCTCGGGGGTGCCCACCTGCTGCAAGCGCCCGGCGTTCATCACCGCGATGCGGTCGGAGAGGGCCAACGCCTCCTCTTGGTCGTGGGTGACGTAGAGCGCGGTGATGCCCAGCTCCTGTTGCAGGGCGCGCAACTCGGCGCGCACCGAGCGGCGCAGCTTGGCGTCGAGGTTGGACAGCGGCTCGTCGAAGAGCAGCAGGGGGGGCTCGAGGACCAGGGCGCGGGCCACGGCCACCCGCTGCTGCTGGCCCCCGGAGAGGGTGTGCGGGGCTCGGTCGCCCAGGCCCCCCAGGCCCACTCGCTCCAGGGCCGCTTCGACCCGGCGGCGGATCTCGGCTGCCAGCAGGCGCTGGTTGCGCAGCCCATAGGCCACGTTCTCGAAGACCGACATGTGCGGGAAGAGGGCGTAGCTCTGGAAGACCATGCCCAGGCCGCGCTGGTGAGCGGGCAACTCGGTGATGTCGCGCCCGCCCAGCAGGATGCGGCCACTGCTGGGCTGCTCGAGGCCCGCCACCATGCGCAGCGTGGTGGTCTTGCCGCAACCCGAGGGGCCCAGCAAAGTGAGGAAGGTGCCTGGGGGCACCTCGAGCTCGAGTCGGTCGACGGCCAAGGTCTGGCCGAAGCGCTTGCTCAGTCCTTCCAGCCGCAAGGCGACGCTCATCACACCCCTCCCCCAAGGCGCACGTCAAAGCGGCGGGTGAGGGGGAACAGCAGCAGCACCACCGCCAGCAGGCTCAGGATCATCACCGTGCTCATGGCCGCGGCGCGACCCATCTGCCCCTGCTCCACCCAGCCCAGCAGCAGCACCGTGGCCAGCAGGTTCCCCGGACCCACCAGGAAGATGATCTGGCTCACCGCGGTCATCCCCCGTACGAAGGCGAAGGCCAGGCCGCCGATGAAGGCCGGCAGCAGCAGGGGCAGCACCACGCGGCTCAAGGTGCGGCCCGTGGAGCTGCCCAAGGTGGCCGAGGCTTCCTCGAGGGCCGGCTCGATCTGGGCGAGGCCGGCCACCCCGGCGCGGATGCCCACCGGCACCTCGCGGAAGATCAGCGCCAGGATGATGATCACCGTGGTACCGGTGAGCACCCAGGGCTCAGCGTTGAAGGCCAGCACGTACCCCACGCCCATGACCGTACCCGGCATGGCGAAGGAGAGCAACGCCGAGAACTCCAGCAGCCGCTTGCCCGCGAACTCCTGCCGGAAGACCAGATAGGCCAGCACGAAGCCAAGGATGGCGGTGGGGATGGCCGCGATCAGCGCGATCTTGAAGGTGTTGGCGAAAACGGGCAGGCCCAGGACGAGGAAGTCCTGGTAGTGCTTGAGGGTAGGGGTGTAGTTGAAGCCCCATAGCTGCACGAAGGAACCCACGATCACCGAGCCATAGAGGCTCACCACCAGCAGCCCCCACACAGCCAGCAACGCGGTGAGGGCGACCTCGAGGGCCCCCGGCAGCGACAGTGGCCGGCCCCCGCTGGGCTTGCCGGTGGTGGTCACGAAGGAGGTCTGGCCCAGCCAGCGGTACTGCAACCAGAAGACCAGCAGCACCAGCCCCAGCAACACCAGCCCGTACACCGCCGCCTCGACCGGGTCGTAGCGTCCGGTGAAGGCGATGAAGACCTCGGTGGCCAGGTAGTTGCGGTCCCCGCCCAGGATCAGCGGGTTGCCAAAGTCAGAGAGCGACTCGATCACCGCCAGCAGCAGGGCGTTGGCCAGCCCTGGGCGCAGAAGCGGCCAGGTCACGGTGCGGAAGACCCGCCAACGGCTCGATCCCAGGCTCCAGGCAGCTTCCTCGAGCGAGGCGTTGAGCCCCTGCACGCTGCCGCGCAGCACCAGAAAGGCCACAGGGGCGAAGGCCAGCACCTGCGCGGTGATCAGGCCCACCGGCCCGAAGAGGAAGTTGCTGTCGAGGCCCAGCAGGTTAGCCGAGACGAAGCCGTTGCGCCCGAACATCAGGATCAGTGCAAAGGCCAGCACGAAGGGGGGGGTGATGAGGGGCAGCAGCGCCAGCCCGCCCAGCAGCGGCTGCAGCCAGCGCAGGCGGGTGCGCTGCTGCAGGATGGCGAAGGCTAGGCCCAGCAGGGTCGAGAGCGGGGCCACCACGCCGGCCACCAGCAGGCTCGAGGCCAGCGCCCCCCGCCCGAAGAGGGCCACCCCCAGGGCCACTCCCACCGCGAGGCCGACCAGAAGGCCGCGCAGGCGGCGGGCCCGGTCCAGCCTGGCCCCCACCAGCGCGACCACCACGGCCACCAGCAGCGCGCGCAGGGTCTCAGGCTGCGGGGTGAAGGGGTTTTCCAGCATCAGGAAGCGCGAATCGCGCAGCACGCCCAGCAGGCGCTCGAGCGTCACCGCGCGCGCCATCCCCAGCAATGGGTAGATGATGAAGAGGAAGATCAGGAGGGCCGAACTCAGGATCAGCGCCCCCAGCAGCGGGTCGCGGAAGCGCCCGGCCTCGGCCAGAGCGTAACCCAAGGCGAAGACCAGGGCGAAGCCCACCACCACCATGCCAGGGCCCAACGTCCAGCCGGCCAGCGCCAGTCCGCCCGCCAACAGAATGAAGGCCGTGGCCGTCACCGCCGCCACCCGCACCGCCCGCGCCCTCCGGGCTCCCGGAGCGATGGCCAGGGCCAGGGCCAGGACTTGCGTCAGCCCCACAGCCCAGGCCCAGGGCCCAGCCTGCAGGGCCAGCGGCCAGCCAGAACCAGCCTGCCAGGGGAGCACCCCCCAGGCCAGCAAGGCCAGGAGCAGGGGTCCGCGGGTCGTGGATGGCGGAGCGTGGGGGCGGCGCAGGGTGGCCATGAGCTCTTCTTCAGCTTTTGGGGCTACCTGGGCTGTGGGAAGACCTCCTTGGTCCAGCGGCCCACGATGCGGTCACGCACTTCGGTGGAGCCGTACCTGGCGAAGTCGTACTTGATCAGGGTGATCGAGGCCAGCTTGGGCGAGTTCGGCGGCACCGGGGTCTTCTTGTTGGACTGGATCTGCAACGAGCCAACTTTGGCAGCGATGGCCTGCGCCTGAGGGGTCAGCGCCCACTCGATGAAGCGGATGGCCGCCTCGCGGTTGGGGGCGCCCTTGATCAGGCTCAGGCCGCCGATCTCGTAGCCGGTGCCCTCGAGCGGGAAGTAAATCTTGAGGGGAAAGCCTTCCAGCGCGAATTTCACGCCGTCGTGGGCGAACTGCACGGCAATGGCCACGTCGCCGCGCCCGGCCAGCTGGCCCGGAGCCGAGCCCGAGCGGGTGTACTGGGCGATGTTGCGGTGGATCTTGGCCAGCAGCTTGAAGGCCTCCTCCTCGCCGTAGATCTGGACCAGGGTGGCCAGGATGGTGTAGCCGGTACCCGAGGTGTTGGGGTCGGGCATGGCGATGAGGCCCTTGTAACGCGGGTCGGCCAGGTCGGTCCAGCGCCTGGGCTCGGGCAGGTTGCGCCGCTGCAGAACCTGGGAGTTGACCACGAAGCCAATAGCCCCGGTGTAGAGGGGGATGTAGGTCTCGCCCACCGCCCGGCGCAGGTCGTCGCGGATGTCGTTCCAGGAGGAGGGCTTGTAGAACTCGGTGAGCCCTTCCTTGAAGGCGATGAGGTGGGGGTCGCCGGTACCGCCAAACCAGACGTCGAACTGCGGCCTCGAGGCCTCCGCGCGCAGCCGGGCCAGGCCCTCCCCCGAACTCAGGCGCACGAAGCGCAGGTCGATGCCGGTGGCCTGCTTGAAGGCGGGGCCCAGGGCCTCGCACCAGGCCAGGTCGGGGCTGCACAAAACGTTGACCACCCTCGGTTGGGCGAAGGCAAAGCCGAACAGACAGAGGACCGCAACAAGAATCATGCGGAAGACCCGCGCCACACCAGCCATATTTTCCTCCTTGGCCGAATCATTAAGCCTGGCCAGGGAATTGTCAAGGGGCGCTCAGGCTGCGTTCTCGACGGGGAATCCCGCGGAGATCGTGTAATATGTTTATGTTTACCACCATGCTCCAGCTTTTCCTGCATCCAATCCAGGAAGCTGCCGGGAGAGTGGGCTGATGCTCGAGGCCCTGGGCGGTCTGGCTCTGCTGGTGCGGGGTCTGGTTATCTTTTCCCAGGCCCTGGCCGTCGTGGTGGGCAGCCCAGCCCGCAAGGTTCTGACCTGGGCCACTGCGGGTCCGCTGCGGGCCTGGCTGGCTGGGGTCCTGGTGGGGGCCATCTCCCTCAACAGCTCGGCCCTGGGGCTTTCCGCGATCGGTCTGGCCGTAGTGGGAATCGCCGGCTTCGCCCCAGCGCTGGTGCTGGGCCTGGCCGCCAAGGCCGGGGCCACGGTGGCCCTGATCCTCGCCACCACCCCCCTCGGTGCCCTAGCCCTGCCGGCGATCGGGCTGGGCTTCGTGATCACGCTGCACCGGCGAAGCAAGGCCTTGGGCGAGGCCCTCCTGGGGCTGGGGATGCTGCTCTTGGGGATCAGCCTGATGGTCCAGGGCCTGCTCCCCCTGACCCGAAGCGAGTTCTTCAGCCTGGTGAGCCGCAGCCTGGAGGCTTCCCCGGCGGGCTTATGGCTGCTGGGTTTCGCCCTGGCCGCCGGTCTGGGCTCGGCCAACGCTGCCGCGGCCTTGGCCCTGGCCCTGGCGGGGTCGGGAGTGTTCAGCCTCGAGGCCGCCTTAGCCCTGGCTCTGGGTGGGGGAGCCGGTTCGGGGATGATCCTGGTCCTCACCAATTGGAAAAACACCCCCCTGGCCCGGCGGATCGCCCTGGCGCACCTGGGCTGGAAGGTGCTGGTCTCGCTGCCCTTCTTGGTCTGGGTACGGGCTTATGCGGCTTCGAGCACGCAAATCGCCGACGTGCTGGGCCTGAGCCTGCCCTCTGGGCCATCGGGGGCGCTGGCCGTGGGACATCTCCTCTATCACCTCCTGGCTTCGGCCCTGGTGCTGCCTTTTCTGGCTCCCCTCGAGCGCCTCATGCGGCAGGCAGTCCCCGACGCGGGGCAGGAGATCAGCCCCAAGTACCTCTCGCCGGAAGCCCTCGACTCGCGCGAGTTGGCCTCGAGCCTGGCCCTGCGCGAAGTCGGGCGCATCGGAGACCAGCTCACGCAGATGCTCTCCGAGACGGTCAGAATCCTGGCCCAGGGAAGCGGGGACGCTGCCGACGTGGCTCGGCGCGAGGAAAAGGTGGACCAGCTGGCCAGGGCCATCGTGCTCTACCTCAGCGACCTCTCGGCCCGCCACCCTGGCTACTCCCCGCTGGTGCTGATCATGGCCGCCAGCGAGATCGAGCACATGGGCGACCAGGTGCGCCGGATGCTGCGCAAGCAGGACAAGCTGTACGCGCAGAACCTGGAGTTCTCCGAGGAGGGGCGCACCGAGCTGGCCGAGGCCGCCGAGCGGGTGCTGGGGCGGCTGCGTCTCTCGCTGGCCGCCTTGGCGACCCGCAGCGAGCACCTCGCCGAGCAGGTCATCTCCGAGCGCGAGCACATGGAGCGCTACTTGCTCGAGCTGCGCCGCTCCCACCTCAGCCGCCTCGAGCGGGGCCGGGTGGAGTCCAGGGCCACTACCCTGGCCCACCTCGATCTGCTCATCGTGCTCGACGAGCTCGACCAGAGCATCACCCGCCTCGCCGCTCTTTCTCAAGACCTCCGCCGACCCGCCGCGGAGGGCTGGCTTTCCCCACAATCACCTAGCTGAGCAGCTTGAGACGAAAGGCCAAACGCCTTTTCTACCCCACCCGCACCCTGAGGGTGTGGTACCCCGTGGCCCCATCGGGCAATGGCTCGCGCACCGTGGCGTCCTGGAGGCGCTCACCTGCCTCCACCGCCCGCACCTGAAGGGTGTAGTCGCCCTTCTGGGGCCTCCAGGGCAGGGCCCACTGCTGCCAGGCGTACCTGGCGCGGGGGGGCCTGAGCTGGGCCTTCTGCCAGGTCTTGCCCCCGTCGAGCGAGACCTCGACGCGCTCGAGGGGCCGTCCGCCCGTGTAGGCGATGCCCGCGACGATGAGCTCTTCGCCCGCTTTGAGCCGGGCGTTTTGCCGGGGCGTGTCGATGCGGCTCATGGTGCGGATCACCGCGCTCTTGCTCCAGCCGCGCTGGGCCCAGTAGCCAGTGACTTCCCTGTCGGAGAGGGTGATTTTGCTGAGCCACTTGGGCTGCTTCATACCGTAGCGCCCTGGCAGCAGGATGCGGGTGGGGTAGCCGTGCCTGGGCTCGAGGTCCTCGAACTCACCACTCTCAGGGTTCTCGGCGGCGTAGGCCAGCATGGCCTCGGGGGGCACCTCGGCCAGCGCAATGGATTCGGTATAGCGATCCGCCGCTTCCCAGACGATGAATTTGGCCTCCGCCTTCACATCAGCCCTCTCCAGTAGGGTCTTGAGGGGAACCCCACGCCACTTGACACAGCCGATCAGGTCGCCGCCGATGGGGTTGGAGATGCAGGTCATGGTGTGGATGAGGTCCACGCTGGGCAGGGCCTTGATCTCCTCGAGCCCCAGGCTGAAGGGCCTGTTCACCAGCCCACTGACCTCGAGCCGGTAGGGCCTGCCCAGGAGGTTGGGGTCGAGGAAGGCGGGGTTCTTGGAGACCTGGTAGAGCCGGGACTGGCCGATCAGCTCGGGCCACAGCCCCGCGATCTTCTCCCACACGATCCTTGCCTGGGCCCTGACCTCTCCCCACAGCGCCAGACCCACTGCCAGCACCCCCAGCGTCTTGAGGCTCTCGCGACGGGCTGGGTCAGCGCTGGAGGCCACAACGGGGTTGGAGCCGCGTCGAACGGCCAGGATCACCCCGGCGAAAACCGCCGCGTAGAGCCCGGCAGCGACCCACCCACCGGGCAGGACAAAGGCGCTGGCCGCGTAGACCCCCAAGGTCAGCAGCAGGCCCAGCGGAAGCCGGCGCCGCGCCGCCCACCACAAGAAGGGATGGACCAGCAGCCAGGCCAGGGCCGCTCCCGCGAAGGCCAGGTTCTTGGCCAGTTCGCCGTAGCCAAAGAGGCTGTGCACCAGGTTGAACATGGCCGGGGTGCCCAGCCAGTGGGTGATCTGGGCGAAGAGGCCCTCCAGGGGGTACGCCACTCCCAGGCCCCGTAGACCAAACCCCACCAGGCCAAGCCCCAGCCCCACCCCTATTCCCCACATCCAATCCGTGCGTCTCATGAGCACCTCTGACTTCCCGTACGCAGCGTTCAACCCAGACGGATACCCTATGATCGGCCAAAGCTCGAGGTCTGTAGGTAAGCCCTCCAACCAAAGCCTTTAGACTGAATTCGTGCGCCTTTACTGGGAACACCCCTACGAGAGTGAGTTCAGCGCCCGCGTGCTGCGGGCCTGGAGCGAGGGCAAGAAGCATTTCGCCGTGCTGGAGCGCACCCTCTTCTACCCCAACGCCGGGGGCCAGCCCTGCGACACCGGGACGCTGGGCGGGGTGCGGGTGCTGGAGGTGCTCGAGGAGGGCAAGGCCAAGGGCGACATCGTCCACGTGCTCGAGGCTCCCCTGCTCGAGGGCAGCGAGGTGAGGGGCCAGATCGACTGGTCGCGCCGCTACCGCCACATGCAGCGCCACACCGCCGAGCACGTCCTCTGCCAGGCCTTCCTGCGGGCGGGGGGCTGGGAGGTCCAGGCCGTCAACATGAACAGCCCCGTCTGCACCCTGGACTTCGCCGCCGAGCCCGAGGCGAAGGTGGTGCAGCAGGCCGAAGCCCTGGCCAACTGGGCGGTCTACGCCAACACCCCCACCCGCAGCTTCTTCATCGAGGAGGACGAGCTCGAGCAGTACCCCCTGCGCCGCGCCCCCAAGGTCTCAGGCCAAATCCGCATCGTCGAGATCGAGGGCTGGGACATGGTGGCCTGCGGCGGAACCCACCTCTGGCGCACGGGCGAGGCCGGACCCATCAAGGTGCTCAAGTTTGAGCGCTACAAGGGCGGCACGCGGGTCTACTTCAGCGCGGGGTGGGAGGCGCTGGAGCTGTTCTCTCAGGAGCACGCCGTGCTCTCCCGGCTGGGGGAGCGCTTCAGCACCCAGGGCCTCGAGGTTGAAAAGCCCATCGCCAACCTGCGCGAGGAGTTTTACAAGCTCAAGGGTGAGAACGCCGCCCTGCGCGACGAGCTGGCCGAGCGCTACATGCGCGACCTGCTGGCCGAGCACCCAGGCCACAAGATCGCCACGCTGGTCCCCGCGGTGATCCTCGAGGCCGTGGGCAAGCGCCTGGCCGAGTGGCCCGGCACCCTGGCCCTGCTGGTGGCCCCCGGCGAGGTCAAGGCCCGCTTCGTGCTGGTCAAGCACCTCGAGCACCCCACCCCCCTGCCTGCCTTCTTCAAAGAGGTGCTGCAACCCCTGGGCGCGCGGGGCGGCGGCACCGACGTCGTGATGGGAGTCCTGCCCCCTACAGCCGTGCACGACGCGCTGGACGCCTTCCGCCGGGCGGTGGCGGAGGGGAAGGCTTAGCGGTGTACAACCACGAACCCCCCGGCTACTTCTGCCCCTTCTGCGAGCTGGTGCGCGGCGGGCGCCGCGCCCGCAGCCAGCCTGAGGACGTCGTGCTCCACAACGACAAGGTCACGGCCTTCATCGCGCTGAGCTGGTGGCCCAACAACCCTGGCCACGTGCTCATCGTGCCCAACCCCCACTACGAAAACCTCTACGACCTGCCCCTCGAGTACGGCTTCGCCGTCCACGCCGCCTCGAGGGAAATCGCCCTAGCCATGAAAGCCACCTACGGCTGCGACGGCATCTCCACCCGCCAGCACAACGAGCCCGCCGGCTTCCAGGAGGTCTGGCACTACCACCTGCACGTCTTCCCCCGCTGGGAAAACGACGAGCTGTACATGCTCTCCCCCTACCGCCGGGACACCGCGCCCGAAGAGCGCCTGCCCTATGCCCGTAAGCTACGCGAATACCTGAATGCTAGTCGGTGAGTTCCCCGTTCCAGGGCCCATTTTGTGCATATCACTTTACATATTCGCATGAGGTGTTATGATTGTTTTTGTCAGCGGGCGAGAAGCCCGTTGTGTTTTTTTAACCCCGGGCCACAGCATGGCTGTACGCAAACGTCCACCGGAATACGGGGCTGCAATGAGCCTGATGGCCGGGCGCAGGACCCCGCCCTCAACGCGTGCGCGTCACCTTGGAGAGGTTGCGCGGGGCGTCGGGGTTGAAGCCGCGGGCGAAGGAAAGGTGGGCGGCGAAGGGGTAGAAGGCCTGGGCTATCAGGATGCTGTCCAGCACGGGATGCAGACGGGTGGGCAGCGGGAGGGGGGTGTGGGCGAGCTCGAGGGCTTCGCTCTCGGAGGAGGCTACCAGCAGGTGGCCGCCCTTGGGGCGTAGGTTTTCCAGCAAGGCAACCATACTGGGCATGGGCCTGTCGCGGGGAACCAGCACCAGCAAGGGAAAGCCCGGCTCCACCAGGGCCACCGGGCCGTGCAGCAGTTCCGCGCCGGACATGGCCTCGGCGTGCAGGGCGCCGGTCTCCTTGAGCTTGAGCGCGAGTTCGTTGGCGACGGCGAAGGCGTAGCCCCGCCCCACCACCAGGGCGTTGTCGCACTCAGCCAAGGGCTCGAGCCCCGCGCTCCAGTCGGCCTCGGCGGCTTTGTACATCGCCTCGGGGAGCATGGCCAGGGCGTCCTTGAGGCCCCTGTCATCGGCCCAGTAGGCCACGAGCTGGGTCAGGGCGGCCAGGGTCGCCAGGTAGCTCTTGGTCGCGGCCACCGCCTCTTCCTCTGCGGCCCACAGCGGGAACACCACCTCCGCCATCTGGGCCAGCGGGGAGGCCTCCTTGTTGACGAAGGCCACGGTGAGGGCCCCGGCGCGGCGAGCCTGGCGGGTGACCTCGAGCAAATCCGGGCTCTCGCCCGACTGCGACACCGCGATCAGCAGGGCTTTGTTGAGGGAGAGGCTGGCCCCGTAGACCGTGGTCACCGAGGGGATGGCGCTCGAGACCACCACGCCCAACAGGCTCTCGACGAGGTACTTGCCGTAGAGCGCGGCGTGGTCGGAGCTGCCCCGGGCGACGGTGAGGGCAAAGGGGGGTGGGTTGCGCCGCAGGTAGCCCGCCAGCGACTCGGCCTCGCCCCGGTTCTCGCGCAGCAGGCGTTCAACTGCGGTGGGCGCCTGGAGCGCCTCGCGGTACATCTTGGATTCGTTGGCCTTGGACATAGACTTCTTCGACCTCCAGATTAGCGTTGAGTACGAGGATATCGGCATAGGCCCCCACCCGCAGGTGACCCCGCTCGGCGAGGTCCAGGTAGGCGGCGGGGATGGCGGAGGTAGCCCGCACTGCCTCGCAGAGGCTATAGCCCCAATCCACCAGATTGCGAATGGCCCGCTGGGTGGTAAGCACGCTCCCAGCCAGGGTTTTGCCGTCCTCGAGGTAGACCCCGTTGCCGCGCTTGATCACCCGGTGCCGCCCCATGTGGTAAGGCCCCTCGGGCATCCCGGCGGCGGCCACCGCATCGGTGACCACATAAGGCTCGGGGATGGCCTTCCAGGCCGCCCGCACCGTGGCAGGATGGACGTGCAGCCCATCGGTGATGAACTCGGCCCAGCGGGCCCGCTCCAGCGCCAGCCCCGCCACGCCGGGCTCGCGGTGGTGCAGGGGGGTCATGGCGTTGAAGCAGTGGGTGAAGGAGGCCACCCCCACCTCCAGCGCCTGGAGGGCCTGATCGTAGCGGGCCAGGGTGTGCCCGATCTGCACCCGTACTCCCTGTTCGCTCAGGAAGCGGATGAGCTCGAGCGCGCCCGGCAGTTCGGGGGCCAGCGTGACCACCTTGATGGGCGCCAGGCTCATCCAGTAGCGCATGAGCTTCAGGTCGGGGGGGATGGCGTAGGGCGGCTGGGCTCCGAGCTTATGGGGGTTGATGAAGGGGCCCTCGAGGTGCACCCCCAGCACCCGAGCCTCGCCCGGCTCGGGCCGCTCGACCACCGCCCTGATCCCCGCCAGCGCCGCCTCGAGGTCGGCGAGGGGGGCGGTCACGGTGGTGGCCAGCAGCGCGGTGGTGCCGTTTCGCGCGTGGAAGCGAGCCAGTTGCCGCACGGCGGCCTCGCCATCCATCGAGTCGGCTCCGCCCCCACCGTGCACGTGCAGGTCGATACAGCCGGGCAGCAGGTAGCGCTGGGGAGCCTCTGGGAGGGCCTGGAAGGCTTCGATGCGTTCCTCAAAACGCAGCAGGCCCGGCTGGGTGCCCTCGGGAGTGACTAAAATGCCTCTTAATTCGCTCATGATCGCAACCTCAGGCTATCAGGCTTCATGGCCCTCCTTCCCGGCAGTCCAGGCTCGCACCATGCCGGGCGTGGCGGGCTCCTCGAGCAGGCGGCGGAACCAGCCCTCAGCCTTGGCTCGCGTCCGAAACAGTTCGTCCAGCAGGTCGCCCCCGGCGGTGTAGGTGAAGACGTAGGAGCGCCAGGTGGGGTTGGCGATGAACTCGAGGCTCTTGCGGGCGCGCTCGGGGGTGGCGAGGGCGTAGTGTTCGATGTAGCCCAGCACCTCGGCCTCGGGCCGCTTCTCCTCGTGGAAGAGCAGCGCCGCGTTGCCCGAGACGTACTTGAGCACCCGCTGCTGGCGCATCACGGCCTGCATGGCCTCGACCTCGGGCCGGCCCACCCCCAGGCCCAGGTGCTGGGCCAGCTCGAGCAGCCACTCCCCCTGCTCCTCCTCGCCAAGCACCATCTCGCAAGCCCTGACCGCGATGCCCTCGGCGATGACGCACTCCGGGGAGTTGATGAGGAAGATCGAGGCTTCGGCGTGACCCTTTTCGCCGTAGAGGCGCTGTTCCTTGAGCACGTGCTCGGTGTGGTGGCCGGGGTAGCCCTCGTGGGCCATGGTGTCGGGCAGGGCGTGGAGGTAGGTGGGTAGGTCGGTGTTGAGCTCGATGCGCGAGCGGTAAGCCCCCAGGTACCAGTTGTAGGCCCCCCAGGGCTGGTTCTTGACCAGCTCCACCGTGAAGGACTCGCCCTCCGGCAGCCCGTAGCGCCCGCGCACCTGCTCGCCCAGGCGCTCGAGCACCATCTCCAGTACCTCTCCCACCCGCTCCGGCGGCACCACGAAGCGCCGACGAAAGGCCTCGAGGCGCCCGTTGAGATCTCCCTGACCCGGCAGCAGGGCCTCGAGGTTGGTCATAGCTTCCTCGAAGCGGACCTCGGGCACGGCCAGGGCTTCGACGTCGTAGAGCCGCCGCACCTCCTCGCGGTAGGGCAGGCGCTCGCCCTGCAACAGCACCAGCGTGGTCTGCATGGCCGCGACCTGTGCCTTTAGCCAGGTGCGGCGCTGGGAGGGCTCGAGGCACTCCACCGCTCGGAAGAGCTCCTCGGCCTGCCGTGAGAGTTCCGCCAGTGGCAGCTTCGCCCTGGGCTTCCAGTCCTCAGGCCCGAAATAGGCGTCGATGTAGCCGGGAAAATGCTGCTCGATGCCGTGCGCCAGTTCGATGTAGGACCGTGCCACCTCAGTCATTGAGACTCCTCTCGGCCCAGCCAGCCGCCCCGATCAACCCCGCGTCCGCGCCCAGGGCGGCAGGGACGACCTCGAGCCCGTACAGCGGGTCCAGGCGGCCCAGCGCGGCCCGCACCCGCTCGATGTAGCCCGCCGACAACCCCAGTCCCCCGCCGATCACGGCGCGCTCGAGGCCCAGCATCACCTTGAGGTCGGCCAGCTTGTCGGCGATCAGGGCAGCACTCTCGGCCAGCTTGGCCTCGGCGGCGGGGTCGGCGGCGGCCCGCCGGACCACCTCCCGCGCCCCCTCCCAGCCGCGCTCTCTGGCCCAGCGGTCCAGGGCGCCGCCGGAGGCAACGAGCTCGAGCGGCGTGCCGTTCGGCGCGCGCATGTAGCCCATCTCGGCGTGCAGACCGTGGCGGCTGAGGTAGAGATGGCCGCCCAGCACCAGCCCGCTGCCCACCCCCGTGGAGATGGTCACGAAGATGAAGTTCTCCACGCCCCGCCCGGCTCCATGGGTGGCCTCGCCCCAGGCCGCCGCGTCGGCGTCGTTGATCACTGCCGTGGGCAGCCCGGTGGCCGCCCGCAGCGCCCCTCGCAGGTCGTAGCCGTGCCAGCCTCGCAGGGTGTCGGCGTTGAGCGCGGTGACCTTGCCCTCGGCCACGCCTCCGGTGGCGGCCACGCCCAGGGCCTTTGCCCCCGGCAAAAGCGGGCGCAGCAGGTCCAGCACGGCCCGCGTCACCGCCTCGGGGCCGCGGTCGTGGGTGGGGGTGGGGGCCTCGAGCCGCTCCAGCACCCGGCCCCCCTCCACCCGCGCCGCCGCCAGCTTGGTTCCCCCGATGTCGAGTGCCAGGGTCATGCTCCGTCCTCCCGAATGAGTCTAAGGGGAAAAACCCCCGTGAACAGGCGGGGCCAGGCCAGCGAGGCCGGTTTGCGCTCGAGGCGCACCCCCGGCAGCCGGGGGGCGAAATGCCGCGCCCACAACTCCTGGATCAGCGGGGCCATGCGGGCTTCAATCTCGGCCTCGGCGCGGGGCTCGAGCTCGCCCAGGTCGAAGGGGCTGGGGTTGGAGAGCGCCTCACGCACCTCGCCGCGCACGCGGCCCTGGTAGAGCCAGTCGTCGGCGAGCCTCGAGAGGTTGGCTTCGGCCAGGGCCACGGGGTCACTCCCGTGCAGGGCACAGACCCCCGAGGCGATGGCGCTGCCCAGCGTGTTCCCCGCCGTGTTCCAGGCGGCGTACCCGGCGAGACGGGTCACGTCCACGGCGCCGAGCAGCAGCCGGGTGAAGCGCTCCTCGGCTCCGTTGGCGTAGGCCACGTCGGCCACGGCGACCCGGCGGCCTGCGGCCAGGTCCTCGGCGATGCGCTCGACGAACTCGGGCAGGTGGCGGTTGGCGGTGTCCACTACCTCGAGGTCGGGCTGGCGGTGGGCCTGGCGGTGGGAGGGAGCGTTGACGGCCAGGATCAGGTCGGCATCCTCGGGCACAGAGGCCGCCACACAGCCCGCCGCCCGCAGGTGCGCCTTGACCAGCTCGCCCAGCACGCGGTCCTCGTAGAGCATCACGCTGTGGGGGGCCAGGACCGAGGGGTAGCGCACCCAGACCCGGGGCCTGCGGCCCGAGTCGTTGACCAAGGCCCGCGCCAGCAGCACCGCCGCCACCTCGTCGGCGCCGGGGTACACGTCGGCGCGGTCCCACAGGGAGAGCGCGTCCAGACGGGCCTCGAGCCGCCGCCGGTCGCGCGCGGCCAACCCGTAGGGGGTGGTATCGTCGAGGGTGAGGCACAGGTGCTCGAGCACCCCCTCCTGCAGCAGGTCGATGGCCGCCTGGTGCAGGGCGTGGTTGCGCTCGCGGGTGGAAAGCCAGTCCTCCAGCACCTCGGCGGGCACCGCCTGGTGGGCCTCCTCGAGTTCGCCGGGGTCGGCCCCACGCTCCACCCGGTCCACCCACTCCGAAACCCGGCGCAGCGCGGCGCCCCACTCGCCGTAGTAGGGCTTCTCCTCCAGTGGGTCGTCGTCGTGGGCCACCCGCACGATCACGCCGTAGGCCAGCAGACGCAGCCGGGGGTTTTCCCGCTTGACCTCGCGCAGCACCTCGAGCCGCCCCAGCGCCGCCTCGAGCGAGTCCGAGACCCGGCGGGCCGGGATCATGCCGCCTAAGGTGAGGGTCTCGAGGGTGACGAGGGCCGCGTCGGCGGCGGGGGCGTGCTCGCGCAGCCACTCAGCGATCCTGGCGGTGTCGCCGGGCCGGTTGAGGTGGTTGAGCAGTTCCAGGGGGGGCGAGAGCATCTCCACCCCCGCCACCCGCGCGAGCTGGTGGGGCAGCTCGAGGGTGGGGGGGCGGGTGTCGCAGGGCAGCAGCAGCACGCGCTTCATCGGTAGGGGTTCTCCTCGTCGGCGTCCTGGCCCAAAGGGTTATGGACGATGTATTCGCGAATGGCTCGCAGTTCGTCTTCGTCGCGGATGACCCGTTCGTAATAGTTGCGCTGCCACAGACGTTTATCGAAGGGAGGCCATCCCAACTCCTTGACCCCGCGGACGTACCGGCTGGTGGTGAGGGTTTTGAACCGGTGTACCACATCCGGCAGCGTCAACCCTGTAGGGGCAGGCCCCTGTGCCTGCCCTCCCACCCCAGCGCGGCCACGGGGATCAGGGCGGCCACGGGGGGCTACGTTTTTCAAAACAATGATGCCGTGGATGTGGTTAGGCATCACTACGAAGGCGTCCGTCCCCACACCGGGGTAATGCTCGGGCATCTGATTCCACACCTCGAGCACCATCTCCCCCGCCGGGCTCAGATGCATCTCCCCGTCAACCAACTCGCCAAACAGACCCATTCGACCCTGGACGCAGACCGTCACAAAATAGGCTCCCACCGAGGAATAATCGAACCCCTTCAGCCGGATCGAGTGCCGGTGGCGCCGGTCGGGGTCGTACCTCACAGGTTGGCCCCCTGCCGCCGCAGGGCCTCGCGCAGCTCCACCCCGTCGATCTCGCGCACCCCCACGTCCCGCGCCGCGCACCACGCCGCCGCTACTCCCGCGGCCTCGCCCATCGAGTGGCAGTTCTGCTGCACCCGGATGGCGCTCTGGGCCTCGAAGGTGGCGCTGGCGCAGCGGCCCGGCACCAGCACGTTGGAAAGCCCCAGCGGGATCAGGCTGCGGTAGGGGATCTCGTGGAAGGCGTCGGGTTTGAAGTAGGGCAGGTCGCCCGAGCGCTCGTGGTAGAGCTTCTGGCCACGCGGGGTGTGGATGTCCACGGGGTAGTGGTTGCGGCAGATGGCGTCGGGGAAGGTCTTGCAGTAGAGGATGTCCTCCAGCGTCAGCACGTACTCCCCCACGATGCGCCGGGTCTCGCGCACCCCGACCATGGGCGCGTAAGAGCTAATGAAGGCGCGCTCGCAGCCCTCGAAATGACGCCGCAGGAAGCGCACCAGGCGCTCGATGGCCTCCTTGCCGTCGATCTGGGCCCGGCTCAGCGTCCAGGCGTCGGCCCCGTCGTTGAGTTCGGCAGCCAGGCGCGGGCAGTTGAAGGAGATCACGCCCGGCTGCCCCGGCACGCTGAAGCCCTGGAAGTAGTCGCCGTCGCGCTCGAGCAAGAGCCCCTCCTCGACCCCCTGTCGGAAGAGGGGCTCGAGGCCGCTCTTCCTGCCCCACACCATCCAGAAGTGCATGAAGCGCGGGCTCTCCTGCGGCTGGCCGTGGCGGGCCAGGAAAGCGCACAGCCGCTCGCTGTCCACCCCGCCCAGCATGAAGCGCAGGCTCATGGCCTGGTGCAGCCCCGTCTCGGCCTCCCCC
>NZ_QWLA01000072.1 GCF_003574095.1 Calidithermus roseus | reverse complement strand
CCCCAACCCCGGCCCCAGCGCAAAAGCGTCCACGAAGAGCACGTCAGGGCCGAGGAGGAGCAGGTGCGGCGCAAGCTGAGCGAGCTCGAGCGCCGGCTCAGCCAGGCCCAGCCCGAGGCCCTGCCCAAAGCAGCGAGGCCCAGCCCCCAGGAGCCCGCCCAGCAACCCAGGGCCCTGAAAAAGCTGCCCGCCTTTGGCACCGACAGCCAGGCGATCTTGAACGGGATCGTGTGGAGCGAGATCCTCAAGGAATCCAAGGGCCGGGCTTACCTCAACAAGCGCAACCCCAGGCTCGCCGCCAGGGGCCTGGTAAAGGAGCGGTGAAGCTTTGCCACAGAGCGTCAAAGAGGTTCTCATTCCCCTGCAATCGGCACACGAAGCCATGACCCTGATGGGCCAGGGTGACCGCCACCTCAAACACCTGCGCCGGCTCCTGTCGGCCCAGATTGTCGCCCGAGGCCAGGAAATCCGGATCCAGGGCAGCCCCGAGGAGGTCGAGTTCGGCGAGCGGGTTATCCGGGATCTGGTCGCACTGGTGCGCCAGGGAGCCGAGATCGACCAGAACACCCTCGAGCAGGCCGTCTCGCTGGCCCAAGGCGGGGGTACCCTGACCCAGAGCACCACGCCCCAGGACATGGGCGAGATCAACCTGCCGGGTCGGCTCAAACCCAAGACCGCCGGTCAGACCCGCTATGTCGAGGCCATCGTCCACAACGACATCACCTTCGGCATCGGCCCGGCGGGCACGGGAAAGACTTACCTGGCCGTGGCGCTGGCTGTGGCCTTCTTCAAGGCCAAAAAGATCAAGCGCATCATCCTCACCCGCCCCGCCGTCGAAGCTGGGGAGAAGCTGGGCTATCTGCCCGGCGACCTCCAGGCCAAGATCGACCCCTACCTGCGCCCGCTCTACGACGCGCTCTTCGACATGATCGACGCCGAGCGCTTCGAGCACTACCTGCAGTCGGGGGTGATCGAAGTGGCGCCGCTGGCTTTTATGCGTGGCAGAACGCTCAACGATGCCTTCATCATCCTCGACGAGGCTCAGAACACCACGCCCGAGCAGATGAAGATGTTCCTGACCCGCATGGGCTTCAATTCGCGGGTCGTCATCACCGGCGACGTAACCCAGATCGACCTGCCCAAGGCCCAGAAAAGCGGGCTGATCGAGGCCATGAGGATCCTCAAGGACATCGAGGGCATCGCCATGATCTACTTCCGCGAGTCGGACGTGGTGCGCCATCCCCTCGTCGCCCGCATCGTCAAGGCTTACGAGCTGAGCGAACACAACCCCGAGTCCTCGTAAACCCCAATGCCTCACATCGACCTGATCGCCAAAATCAAGCCACCTAAGGGCCTGCGCCCGCGCCTGCGCAAAGCTCTGGGCTCTCTGATGCGAGAACTCGGCTACGGCGATCACGCCCTCACCGTCGTGCTGACCGACGACAGCGAGATTCGCTCGCTCAAAAAGCGACACTGGGGCGAGGATGAGCCCACCGATGTACTCTCCTTCCCCACCTTCGAGCCCGGCGACCCCTTCGTGCCTCCACACCTGGGGGACATTATCATTAGCCTGGACACTGCCGCGCGGCAGGCTCACCAGCAGGGGCACGGCCTCGAGGACGAAGTGCTGATCCTCGCAGCTCACTCGTTGTGGCACCTGCTGGGACACGACCACACCACGGAGGCTGAATGGGCTGGGTTCCACCGCGTCCAGGCGCAGATCCTAAAGCTATGAGGGGGCTTAGGGCCTCCTTCGCCTACGCCTTCGCGGGCTTGCGCTATGCCTGGAAGAGCCAGCGCAACTTCCGGCTGGAATGCTATGCCGGGGCTATGGCCCTGGGGCTGTCGCTGTGGCTGGGGGTGGGAGTGGTGGAGGTGCTGCTGCTGATACTGGTAGTGCTCTCCCTCGAGTTGCTCAACACCGCGCTCGAGGCCGTGGTGGACCTCTCCTCCCCCACCTACCACCCCCTGGCCAAAGCCGCCAAGGACACTGCCGCAGCCGCGGTGCTGGTCTCGAGTGTGCTCTCCGCCACCATCGGTGCGGTGCTCCTCCTGCCGGCCTTGCGGCAACGGCTGGGCCTGTAGCTGTGTACTGGCGTTCGGAATTGAGCGTGCGACAGTCTCCTGCGACCGATGCCCTCCCCCAAATGTGGCCCCGTCTCTGACAGGCGGGCTAAGGGAGTGTGTTAGAATCGCATTCGTTAGGTATGGATAACCCTTCCAGTCGTAGGGCTGTCACCGCATTCCTCCCTGCACAACCCGCTTCGCTCCGCAGGACTCACCCCTCTTTCGCCGCATCGCGGGGGCTTGCTTCCGTGCACGCACCCCTGATGGCTTTCGCACTACCCAATTCCCAACGTGGCCTGCTCAGCCCTTAAGCCGAGCACCCTATGGAAATCCTAATCCTCCTGGTCCTGACCCTCTTCAATGGGGTTTTCGCCATGTCTGAGCTGGCGCTGGTTTCAGCCCGCAAGGCCCGCTTACAGCAGCAAGCCGAGGATGGCAACGCTGGAGCCAAAGCCGCGCTCGAGCTCTTAGAGCACCCCAGCCGCCTGCTCTCGACGGTGCAGGTGGGCATCACCCTCATCGGCACGATCGCCGGCGCTTACGGCGGCAGCACCGTGGCCAAGAACCTCGAGCCCGTGGTGGGGCGGGTGTCTTTCCTGGCCCCCTACAAACAGGAGATCGCCTTCATTTTGGTGGTGCTGTTCATCAGCTACCTCTCGCTGGTCCTGGGCGAGCTGGTGCCCAAGCGCCTGGCGATGCGCAACCCCGAACGCATCTCGACCATCGTGGCCTACCCCATGCGATTCGTGGAAACGCTCAGCAAGCCGCTGGTGTGGCTGTTGAGCGTTTCCACCGATGCCGTCTTGCGTGTGTTCGGCATCCGTGGCGCCTCTGAAACGACCGTGACCGAAGAGGAGATCAAGGTGCTCATCGACGAGGGCACCAAGGCCGGGGTCTTCGAGGAGGCCGAGCAGGAGATCGTCACCAGCGCCCTGGGGCTGGCCGACCGCCAGGCGGTCTCGTTCATGACCCCTCGCCACGATATCGTCTGGATCGACCTCGAAGAGCCCATAGAGGCCATCCGGCGACTCATCATGGAAAACCCTCACGCCCGCTTCCCGGTCGCCGAGGGGAGCCTGGACAAGGTGGTGGGGATCATCCGGGCGCGCGACCTGCTCGATGGCAACTTGACCAAGGAAACCATCCGCGAGCGCATGCAAAAACCCCTGGTCGTGCCCGATGGCTTCAGTGGCCTCGAGCTGCTCGAGCAGTTCAAGCGCGAACGCACCCATATGGCGCTGGTGGTCGATGAGTACGGCAACCTGCAGGGCCTAGTCACGCTGCACGACATCCTCGAGGCCATCGTGGGCGACCTGCCCGGCGGCGACGAGGACGAAGAGGAGCCCTGGGTGGTAGCCCGCGAGGACGGCAGCTACTTGCTCGACGGAGCCTTGCCGGTGGAGGAACTCAAGAAGCTCTTCGAGCTCGACGAGTTACCCGAGGAGGACGAGTACCGCACCCTGGGTGGCTTCGTGGTCAACCGACTCGAGCACATCCCCAAGGCGGGCGAACACTTCACCTGGCACAACCTGCGCTTTGAGGTCATGGACATGGATGGCAACCGGGTGGACAAGGTGCTCGTCCTGCCTCAACAACCTGAGGAAACCCCAGCCCTGCCCGAGGCCACCGAATAATGGACACCATCGCCAATCAGCTACGCGCCCTGCTGCAAAAAGCCTACGCCCCCTATTCGCGCTACCCCGTCGCGGCCATCGTCAAAAGCGCCAGCGGGCGGCTGTTCTTCGGGGTCAACGTGGAAAACGCGGCCTACCCCATGTCCCGCTGCGCCGAGCAGATCGCGGTGGGCGCAATGGTCGCCGGGGGTGAGCGCCGAATCGCCGAGGTCTGGGTAATGGCCCGGAGCGCCCCTACCCCCTGTGGCGGCTGCCGCCAGGTGCTGAGCGAGTTCGCCGGGCCCGAAGTCAAGGTGCATTGCCTGGACCAAAACGGCCAGGAGCAGGTCTACCGCATGGCCGACCTGCTCCCTTTCGCCTTCGGGCCTGAAGACCTAGCCGAAGCGGGCGAGGAGTAGCCTTCTAGGCTAGCTCAGCGCAAAACCCCCTCGAGCACCTGGCGAACGTCCCGCTCCCAGATGCCGGGGACGCGGGCCTTGAGGTCGACCTGCACCTGCACGCTGCCCAGGCCGGGAAAGCCACTCAGGCGTACCGCTGCGTCGCTGCGCTCGCGGGCGCCGGGGGGCAGGCGCATATCCAGGCTGACCTCGGCCACCCGGCTGCCCCCGATGAGCACCCGCACGGGACCCTCGAGGCTAAAGCCGATGAGGTTGGGGTTGGAGACCTCGAGCCCAATCCTCAAACTACCCCCCTCCAGCCGCAGGTCTACCAGGCGGAGGGTAGGAAGCTGGAAGTTGAGGCTGACCTGCACCGTGCGGTCAACAAAGGTCAGGGGCCCCAGGGGCACCGCCACCGACCCCACCGAGACCCGCACCTCGCCCGAAACCCGCAAGCGGGTGGGCTGGCCGCTCAGCAAAACGCCCAGCGAGCGGGCCCCCTCCACCACCGGAACCCGCAGGCGGGCCAGAGTCTCGCGGCTGCCGCCCGCCGGGAGGTCGAGCGCGCCCAGCGTCATGGCAAAGCCGGCCCCGGCCAGCTCGGCGGTGAGGGTGCTGTCGAGGATGGGCAGGGTAACGGTATTGGGATTGGTAAGCTTGAGGCGCAGGTCGAAGTCGGCGCTGCCGGCGAAGGGGTCCAGGCGCAGCAGACGGAACTCGAGCAACTCGATGGCGGGTGGCTGCGGGCGCACCACCTGGGGCACACAGCCCACCAGCGCGAGCATCAGGACGATCAGCGGCCAGCTTCTCCTCATGGGCATTCCTCCAACCATCAGTCACCCGTGACCAGCCATCCCTCGGCCTTGAGGTCTTCTAGAATTCCCTTGAACACCGGCCACAAGGGGCTTTCAGCGGGGTAGGGTGGGCGGGGATAGCCCGCAGGCAGGCCCAGGTAGCGCATGGCCTGCTTCAGCAGCACGAAGCCCCCCTGTCCCAGCACCCGGCCCAGCGGCTCCAGGCGGGTTTGCAGCAGGTTGGCCGTGACCATATTGCCCGATCGCCAGGCCTCCTCGAGCTTGCGGAAGGCCAGGGGAGCCAGGTTGGAGGCCGCCAGGATCCCACCGCTGGCCCCCAGGGCTAAAGCACCCAGGAAGGTGGGGGCGTGGCCGGTGAAGTACTCGAGGTCCAGGCTCTGGGACTGGTAGAAAGCCAGGCGGGCCAGCTCACCGCTGGAGTCCTTGAGGCCGCTGATGTTGGGGTGGCGGCTGAGGTTGGCCACCACGTTCAGGGGCATTTCGGCCTTGGTGTTCTGCGGCACGTGGTAGAGCCAGACCTGCTTTCCAGCGTCGGCCAGGCCACTGAAGTAGGCCTCGAGCCCCCCATTGCCCAGGCTGGCCGCGTAATAGCGCGGAGGCGTGACCAGCACGGCCCTGGGCCGCACGATCTGGGCCTGCTCGAGGGCTTCGAGGCCCTGCGCCAGAGTCTCCTCCATCAGCCCTACCAGCGGGGGCTTGCGGGGATTCTGAACCGCCAGGCCCTTTTCCCGCTCGGCGCGGGTAAGGTGAACGCCCTCACCGTTGGAGCCATAGAACAGAATGCCGTCCACGTGGGGCTCGAGCATCTGCGCCAGATCACGGAAAGCTTCGGCATCGAGATTGCCTTGGCGGTCGAAAGGGGTGGGTATGGGGGGACAGATCACATTGCACCTCGGCGCGGACGGGCCAACAGCCACATCACCAAATGAACGACCACGGCCACGGCGACCCCGTAAAGGGCCGCCGCCTGGCCTGCTCGGTAAAGCCACAGGCAGTACAGGCCAAAGCCGGCCAGCAACACACCCCAACCTTGGCTGTACAGCGGGCTGCCTAAAAACACAAGCTGCACCCCATAGCGCCAGTTAGGGTAACCGGCGGCCCCACGGGGGCGGGGCAGGAAAAAGCTCAGCAGGGTAAACAGCAGCAGCACCAGCAGCACGATACCGCTAGCCCAGGCCACCACGGGATTCGCAACGATGCGGATGTCGCTCCAGGTGCGCAGAAAGTCCCGGCGCAGGTCCTCGAGCCCGGCCTGGGTCACCACCAGCCACATCAGACGCACCGTCGGCACTCCCTCCCTGGCCACCCCGGCATCGCGATAGGCCTGCGACCAGGGATCGGCACCAAAGCCCAGCACGTCCTGCACGGCGGAGTAGTGCGGCGCAGCCCAGTAGGCCCGGCTGAGGGATTCGGGATCCCTGCGCCCCAGCAACACGACTGGCCAGCTCGAAGCCGCCCGGTAAAGCCGCTGCGATTCGGCGGGGTCGCTCTGGGCCAGGGCATAGGCCAGCAGCCCCCGGCTGGCAGGGACATCAATCAGGCCGCGCAGCAGGTTCTGTGCGGCCTCCGAGCGCAAAGTCCCCCGGCTGAGCGCGTCGTCGGCGAGGAGAATTTCGGTGCGCCGGACGAAGCCAAACACCACCACCGCCCCCCCGAGCAACAGCAGCAGCACCAGCAGCACGGCGCGCTCGGGAACGGTGGCATAGGCCAGCGCAGTGTGCCTGAGGCGCAGCAAGGGGTTGGTGAACCACCCCCCCAACCACCCCCCCACCGAAGCCAGGTTGCGCTGCTGCGCGGGCAGGTAGGCCAGCATCAGGTACAGCCCCACCAGCGAGAACAGCCCCGCACTCACCCCAGCCAGCACCAGCATCGAACTCGAGCGCACCGGCACATCCCACGATTGCAGGGTGCGCAGGGCGACACGGTAGCGCAGGGCGAGGTCAGGGCGGCCCTGGTTTTCCAGCCAGACCGCCTGCTGGAAAAGCGCCTGCCGCCCACCGGGGAACTGCGGCAGGTACTCCAGCAGGGTATCCGACCACATCAAGCTGGCTTCGATGCTCTGAGCGCGCGCAGCCCGCATCTGCTCGAGCCAGGGGGATAGCCACAGCATCACCCCCTGGCCCCACGGGAGCTCGGGGCGGTGCCCCCGGCGCAGGAGGTCGCGGCCAAAGGCCTTGAGGTCCTGGGCGCTGAGGCGGCTGGGTGGCTGGGCCAGATAGTACCAGTAGGGCCGGCCTTCGGTGGGGCTGTGGTCCAGGTTGCGGCTGCCGCTGCTTTCGAGGAGTTGGTCAAACTCGCGGATAACCTGCAAGCTCTCCCAGCGCCCTTCGTAGGGCCGCCCCCCCAGATCATCGAGCTTCAGCCGCCGCCCACCCTCGAGCAGCACGCTCGGCATGTTCTCTCCGGGGGCGGGAGCCTCGAGGGCCTGGACCTCGGCAGGCGGGTAGTAGCGATTGGAAACCCTGGGGTTGCTCAGGTCGATCTCGAGCACCAACGGCCCCCGGAAGAGGTAGGCTCGGTTGGCCACCACCAGCGGCTCGCTCCAGTCTCCGGGCAGGGGCAGTTTCCAGTTGCCCACCCGCAGGCCATCACTGCTGAGCGTTGGAGCCTGGGCCACAGCCTGAACGCTGCTGCTGGCCTCGAGGGTGCGGTCGGGCAGGACCAGTCGGAACTGGTAGGTTCCGGGCACCTTGGGGGTGTAAGACAGCTTAAACGCGCCGCGGGAGGTCTCCACGGGAAAAGACTCGTTGCCCGACGGAGAGGTGACTTGCAGGGTGTAAAGCCCATCGGGCAGGCTCTCTGCTGAGATTTCCAGGGCAGAGCCGGTCCGACCCGAAGGCGGAGCACTGAGGGTCTGGGCCCAGCCGACAGAGGCCACACAAAGTAGCCCCACAGCGAGCCACCGCCCATACCCTCGCCCTCGAGAGGCTCGGGAAGGGCACAGCCCAGACCGCAAGCGTCGGGATCGCATCTGCATGGGCCTATTGTATCGGTATCCCCCACTTTCCACACCTCAAGGCCCGCTTTCCGCGCTATAATCTCATCAATACCAGCCCCAGACGGCGTGAGGCTGGTGATGCTTTTTTGCTGTGGTCGCGCATTTTAAAGGCGCGACCTGGTGTCCGAAAGCATCTTTTGGAGGAAGCATGACCAAGAAACCCGTATACATGACCGCTGAGGGGGTAAAGCGGTTACAGGAAGAACTGACCCATCGCAAGACCACCAAACTCGCCCAGATCGCCGACGAGATGGGGGCCGCCCTCGCCGAGGGCGACCTGCGCGAGAATGCCGGATACGATGAAGCCAGGCGAGCCATGTGGGACAACAACAGCCGCATCGCCGAAATCGAGGACATTCTGAGCCGGGTGGTGGTGGTGGAAGCCGGCAACGGCACCCCCGAGGAGGTCGGGGTGGGCGTCACAGTGGAACTCGAGACCGAGACCGGCCAGCGCATGAGCCTAACCATCGTCGGCAGCGCAGAGGCCGACGTGTTCAGCGGCAAGATCTCCGATGAGTCGCCCATGGGTAAGGCCCTGCTGGGCAAGAAGCCCGGCGACCACGTGGAGATCCCCGGACGCCGGGGCGCTCAGATCTACCGGGTGCTCGAGCTGAAGTACACGTGAGGTCGAGGGTCGATAGCTACTCGCGCTTGGCGTTCAACCCAGGACGTACAACTCAGCCGATCGTGAACGTGGTGTGCTTGGCCTTGAACTCCGGCTCCACGTGAACGGTGAGCCGGGCGCCGGGCAGAAGCTGGCGCAGGGTCTCCTCGAGCCGGTCGCAAATTTCGTGGGCCTCGGCCACCGACATCTCACCCGGCACCACCAGGTGGAGCTCGGCAAAGGTGCTGGGTCCGGCCCGGCGGGTCTTGAGGTCGTGGATCTCGATGACCTTGTCCTCCAGCACCAACCCCTGTACGGCCTGGTGCAGGGCGCGGCGGATCTGCTGGAGTTCCTCCGGCTTCAGGCTCTCGTCCATCAACCCCCCCACCGAGTCCCGCACCAGCTTCCAACCCACCCACAGGATGTTGCCGGCGACCACAATGGCCAGCAGGGGATCGAGCAGCCAGAAGCCCGTCAGCCAGGCCAACCCGATCCCCATCAAAACACCCAGTGAGGTAATCACGTCACTAAGCACGTGCTGCCCATCGGCAACCAGGGCTGGAGAGCGGGCCAGCTTGCCGCTGCGCACGAGGAAAGCCGCCAGGACCAGGTTCAGCCCCGAAGCCAGCAAGGAGATGAGCAAGCCCACCCCCACCGTCTGGGGCGCGGTGGGGACCAGCAGCCGGGGCCAGGCCTCCCGCACGATGGTGAAGGCGGCCAGTACAATCAGAACCCCCTCGAGCACCGCCGAGAAGTACTCGGCCTTGCTGTGGCCGTAGGGGTGGTTTGCGTCGGCGGGACGCCGAGAAAGGCCCACCGCCCACAGCGCCGCCAGCGCCGCCACGATGTTGACGATGGACTCCAGCGCATCCGACAGCAGGGCCACCGAACCCGTAAGCCGGTAAGCCGCCCATTTCAGGGCGAAGACCGCACAGCCTACCAGCAGACTCAGGTAGGCAGCTTGCAGCGGTTGCATCACTCGACCTCGGCGGGAAGGGTCTCGGCCTCCACGGGGCCAGCCTTGCGCGGTTTGAGCAAGGGGAACAGCAGCACGTCGCGGATGCTGTGCTGGTCGGTGAGCACCATGGTGAAGCGGTCGATGCCGAAGCCCATGCCGCCCGCCGGGGGCATGCCGTATTCCAGGGCCAGCAGGAAGTCCTCGTCGGGTTCGGGGATCTCCTCGTCGCCCGCCGCCCGCTGCTCGAGCTGCCGCATGAAGCGCTCGCGCTGCTCGATGGCGTCGTTGAGCTCAGAGTAGATGGGCGCGATCTCGAAACCAGCCACGAACAAGTCGGTGCGCTCGGTCAGGCCGGGGCGCTGACGGTGCTTCTTGACCAGAGGGCTGATGGCCAACGGCACGTCCATCACGAAGGTGGGGTTGATCAGGGTAGGTTCGACGTAGATCCCGAAGAGCTTGTCGAGCAGGCCATAGTCGGGAACCTTGCGCAGTTCGGGGTGGTGGGTGTCGGCCCACTCCCGCAAGCGGGAGAGGTCGGTGGGGTCGAAGTCCAGCCCGGCCTTCTCCTTCAAAGAACCCACGAAGTCAACGCGGGCGAAGGGGCGCGAGAAGTCGATTTCGTGCTGGCCGTAGCGCACCCTGGGGCTACCCTTGACGGCCATCACCACCGAGTAGACCAGCTCCTCTACCAGCTGGCTCATGTCGTGGTAGTCGGCGTAGGCCCAGTAGGCCTCGAGCATGGTGAACTCGGGGTTGTGCTTGGGGCTGATGCCCTCGTTGCGGTAGTTGCGCCCGATCTCGAAGACCTTCTCGAAGCCGCCTACCAAGAGGCGCTTGAGGTGCAGCTCGAGGGCGATGCGCAGGTTGAACTCGTGCCCCAGGGCGTTGTGGTAGGTCTTGAAGGGCCTGGCCTCGGTGCCGCCGGCCACCTCGTGCAGGGTGGGGCCTTCGACCTCGAGGAACCCCCGCTCCTCGAAGAAGCGCCGGATCAGGCGGACAATCTGGGTGCGGGTCTTGAAGACTTCGCGCACCTCGGGGTTCTGGATGAGATCGAGGTAGCGCTGGCGGTAGCGCACCTCCACGTCCTTGATGCCGTGCCACTTGTCGGGCAGGGGGTGCAACGCCTTGACCAGGGGCGTCCAGTGCTTCACCTTGACGGTGATCTCGCCGGTCTTGGTGGTGAACACGTGACCCTCCACCCCCACGATGTCGCCCACGTCGAGTTTCTTCAGCAGTTCGAAGCGCTCGGTGTCACCCTTGGAGAAGTAGAGCTGGATGCGACCCGAGCCATCCTGAAGGTGGGCGAAGATGACCTTGCCCATCTCGCGCAGGGTCATCAGCCGGCCCGCCACCCTCACGTGCTCCTCGGGCCACTCCTGCTGAGGCTGCGCTCCCTCGTGGGCCGCGCGGATCTGCGCGGCGTCGTGGGTCTTGTCAAAGCGGTAGGGAAAAGGCTCGAAGCCTGCCTCGACCAGGGCCTCGAGGTTCTTCAATCTCTGCTGGGTCTGTTCGCTCCACTCAGGCATAGTTCCTCACGAAAGAAAACGCCAAACGCTCCCGATTCTACTCGGTTTCCGCGTTCGGCGTCGGCGAAGGTCTGGGTCGGGTCGCTGGTTCAAGCCTCCACGGAAACGATCTTGAACTCGCGTTTACCCTTGGGAGTGTCCAGCAACAGCTTCTCCCCCTTCTTGCGACCCAGCAGGGCCTTACCCATGGGCGACTCATCGGAGATCTTCATGGGCACCTCGAGCACGCTGGCCTCGGCGGGCGAGACCACCCGAACCTGCAGCTTGCCACCGTGGTCGTCCTCGAGGTTGACTACCGCTCCCAGCGTCACGAGGTCACCCTTGCTCGCCGACCCCTCGAGGATGGCCGCCCGCGAGAGGGTGTCCTCCAGGGTACTGATGCGGGCTTCGATGCGGGCCTTCTCCCGCTTGGCATCCTCCAGGCCCGAGTCGTCGTAGTCGTCCGAGGACTCCATCAATTCCTGAAGGATGCGGGTAGCCTCGCTCAGGCGCTCACGCTCCTGCTCGAGTTCCCGCAGCAGGCGCTCGTATCCGTCACGGGTAAGTTGTACTTCACGCGGCATGTGTTCTCCTCGTTCACTCATATGGGCGCTCACCCGCCCGTGGTCCTTACATGGCACTTAAGCGAAGCCCCGGCCATAGCCTGGGGCTGGAATCTGAGAGGGACTTGTCAATCCCTAACCGTCAGAGATTATACTCCGGCGCAGCAATTCCCTCAATCGGCGGGGCTCGGCCAGCCCGTTGCACTGGGCAGTGTCCCGGCACAGCGTCAGGTAACGCCAGCGCCGGCCCGAGGGCCCTACGCTGAAACGGAAGAACTGCACCGAAGCCCGTGACATCTGGCGCAGGCAGGCCTCACAGAGCACCGGAGCCGTGGAAGGGGTAGCCTCGAGCGGCTCGAGTACCATTTCCAGGGGCTCCTCGGCGATGTGGACCTTGCCGTCTTCGTCGCGGTAATAAAGCACCTCACCGGGCGGGAGCAAATCCGGGTCTGTTCCGGGGAATAATTCCAGGATGAGCTCCCGCTCATCGAAGCTCGGTTCACTCATAGTTCAGCCCAGCATACCCCATTCCATCCAGGTTTGCTCAACCCGCTCACTTTTTTGGTAACGGCAGCCCAGCCTCAAGCGCGCCCACCGCCAGCCGCGCCACCTGCCGACCCCAAATGGCCCCCACCACGTTCCCGGTCCCGCTGTAGGCCCCGATCGCCCATACCTTCGGGCGCACCTCCTCGAGGATGGGCCAGCCGGTGTCGGTATAGGCCACCAAAGCCGCCCAGCGGTGGGTGATCTCGGCCCGCACCCCCAGGCGCTCGCGCAGGAAGCGCTCGAGCCGGCCCTGCACCTCCTCAGCGGGTTCGGCCTCGTAGGTCCACTCCGCCTCCCCGCCCTGGTCGCGGAACCCCCCCAGCGCGATGCGGCCATCGGGGAGTTGCTGCCAGTACTCGTAACCCCAGCGGTAGTAGACCGGACGGGGAAAGCTGACTTCGGGGGCGGGGGCTGTCGCCAGCATCTGCAGGCGGGCGGTGCGTACCCGCCCGGTCAGTTCGGGGAAGAGGCGCTCGAGCCCCCCGTCCACCGCCACGATCACCCTCTCACAGCGGATGCTTCCCCCAGGCGTTCGCACCACGCCGCTGCCGATCTCGAGGGCGGGGGTGTGCTCGAACAGCGGCACCCCGTCCCGCAGCAGCCCCTGCGCCAGCAGGCGGCAACGCAGGAGCGGGTTGAAGACCCCGTCCGAAGGGATGAGGATTCCCCGACCCTCGGGCCCGTCGTAGGGCTCGGCGGGGAAACCGTCCGCCCGCAGCGCCTGGAGATGCTCCAGGCAGTCGCGGTACTCCTTCTCGCTCCCGGCGATGCGCAGGCTCCCCACCTGCCGGATGGCCTCGGGGGTTTCCCGGCGCATGCGCTCCAATTGCTCGAGGGTGGCCTGGTAGATGGCCCTGGCCCGCTCACGCCCCAACTGCGCCACGCTCTCGTGGTAGAACCGGGCGAGCCCGGCCAGCAGGAACCCGCCGTTTCGCCCGGCAGCGCCCCCGGCCACCGGGCCGGCGTCTATGCCCACCGCCTGCTGACCCAGCTCGAGCAACTCCCGCAGGGCCGACAGTCCCGACCCCCCGAGCCCCACCACGCAGACGCCGGTCTCGAGGTCGCCCTCCAAAGCAGGCAGGCCGGGCCAGGCCAGGTCGTCCCAGACCGGCGTATTCGCAGGGTAAGTCTTCATGCCAAACGGAGGCTACCAAAAAAGCGACCGGGGCTCGAGCCCCGGTCATCGTGGTGGAGGTGGAGGGATTTGAACCCCCGACCTTCGCCTTGCAAAGGCGCTGCTCTCCCGCTGAGCTACACCCCCTAAAGAAGGTCGGACGCCTAACGCCTGACCGGTTTGGAAGTATAGCAGCCCTTCCCCACTTCCGCAAACCGTCTTCTTCACCTATAATCGGCCAGGTGTGCCGACGGCGGCACGGGGCAGGGAGAGGTCCCCGCGCCAAAGGCCCAGGCCACAAATCCAAACGCTGCTCCAACCTCTCCCGTACGGAGGCTTATGCCCTTCAACATTAGCATCAAGGAACTGCTCGAAGCCGGGGTTCACTTCGGTCACGAAACCAAGCGCTGGAACCCCAAGATGAAGCGCTACATATACGCCGAGCGCAACGGCATCTTCATCATCGACCTACAGAAGACGATGGTGGAGATCGAGCGCACCTTCAGCTACATCCAGGACCTCTCCATGCGCGGGGGGACCATCCTCTTCGTGGGCACCAAGAAGCAGGCTCAGGAGATCGTGGCCCTGGAGGCCGAGCGCTGTGGGATGCCCTACGTGAACGTGCGCTGGCTGGGCGGGATGCTCACCAACTACAAAACCATCGCCAGCCGGGTGGGCCGCCTAGCTGAACTCGAGGAGCTCTTCGCCTCCGAGGAGATCAACGAGCGCGTCAAGACCGAGCAGGTGCGCCTCAAGCACGAACTCGACCGACTTCAGAAGTACCTGGGCGGCTTCCGGCACCTCAAGCGCCTGCCCGACGCCCTCTTCGTCATCGACCCCTCCAAGGAGGCCATCGCGGTCAAGGAAGCCCGCAAGCTGGGCATCCCCATCGTGGCCCTGGCCGACACCGACTCCGACCCCGACCTCGTCGACTACATCATCCCCGGCAACGACGACGCCATCCGGGCCATTCAGCTCATCCTCTCCCGCGTCACCGACCTGATCGTGGAGACCCGCGGCGGGGGACGTCCTGCTGCCCCAGCCTCCGTGCCCGCCGGGGCCGAGGAGGTCGCGGGCGAGGAAGCCCAGGCTTAGAAGGCCGAGGGTCGGGTGTCGAGAGTCCAGAACCAAAGACCCTCGATCTCTGATATTCGAAGGATACGTAGATAGGTATGAGCCAACTCGAGCAGATCAAAAAACTACGCGAGCAAACCGGCGCGGGCATGAGCGACGTCAAGAAGGCTCTGGAAGACGCCGGCTGGGACATGGAAAAAGCCACCACCCTGCTGCGCGAGCGTGGAGCGTTGAAGGCGGCCAAGAAGGCCGATCGCGAAGCCCGTGACGGGATCATCGGTTACTACATCCACCACAACCAGCGGGTGGGAGTCATCGTCGAACTCAACTCCGAAACCGACTTCGTAGCCCGCAACGAGGAGTTCCAGGCCCTGGCCAAGGACATCGCCATGCACATCGCCATGGCCAACCCCCGCTACGTGAGCGTCGAACAGGTTCCGGCGGAAGACCTCGAGAAAGAGAAGCAGATCTACATCGCCCAGCTCCTGGGCGAGGGTAAACCCCAGCACATCGCCGAGAAAGCCGCCGAGGGCCGCCTCAAGAAGTTCTACGAGGAGATGGTGCTTTTAGAGCAGCCCTTCGTCAAGGATGAAAAGATCAAGGTGGGCGACCTGATCAAGGCGGCCATCGCCAAGATCGGGGAGAACATCGTGGTCCGGCGCTTCAGCCGCTTCGAGGTAGGAGCGTAAGCAATGTCCAGGGTCGAGGGTCGAGCGCGGGAAGCTCGATCCTCGATTTTCCTTCAAGACCTCTGAGCCTCGATTCTCGAGTTATGAGATACAAACGCGTACTGCTCAAGCTTTCGGGCGAGTTTCTCTCGGGTAACGGCTTTGGCATCCAGCCCGACGCCACCAAGACCCTGGCCCAGGAAGTCGCCAAGGCCCACGCCCTGGGCACCCAGCTCGCCATCGTGGTGGGTGGGGGCAATCTGTGGCGCGGGGCGCGGCAGGGGGTAGGGATGGACCGGGCCACCGCCGACTACATCGGCATGCTGGGCACCATCATGAACGCCCTGGCCCTGCAGGATGCCCTCGAGTTTTTAGGGGTGCCCACCCGCGTGCAGACCGCCCTGACCATCCAGCAGGTCGCCGAGCCCTATATCCGCCGCCGGGCGCTGCGGCACCTGGAGAAGGGCCGGGTGGTGATCTTCGGCGGGGGCACCGGCAACCCCTTCGTCACCACCGACACCGCCGCTGCGCTGAGGGGGCTGGAGATGAACGTGGAGGCGGTGCTGATGGCCAAGAACAAGGTGGACGGGGTCTACGACGACGACCCGCGCAAGAATCCCCAGGCCAGGAAGTACGACACCCTCACCTTCCACGATGCCTTGGTCAGAGGCTTGCAGGTCATGGACGGCACCGCCATGACCCTGTGCCAGGAACAGGGCCTCTCCATCATCGTCTTCGACATGTTCAAGGAGGGGAGCCTCGAGGGCGTCATCAGAGGCGAGCCCATCGGCACGCTGGTTCACAGGTAAGCAAAAAGCCGCAGGATCCGGGCTGCCTTCGTAGCACGGATACGATAATCTTAGAGGGTACCGACAAACCCCCTTCTCAGGAGGCGCTATGCTAAAAGACATTTACGCTGAAGCCAGGAATCACATGCAGAAGGCCCTCGAGGCCCTCGAGCACCACCTCAGCGGAATGCGCTCCGGCAGGGCCAACCCCGCCCTGCTCAACAACATCAAAGTCGAGTACTACGGTTCGCTCATGCCCCTCAACCAAGTCGGGACCGTCTCCGCACCCGACGCACGCACCCTGGTCATCCAGGCCTGGGATCCCCAGGTCCTCAAGGAGATCGAAAAGGCCATCCGCGACTCCGACCTGGGGCTCAACCCCAACAACAAAGGCGATTCCATCTTCATCGTGATCCCTCCCCTGACCGAGGAGCGCCGCAAGGACCTGGTCAAGTCGGTCAAGCACTTCGGCGAGGAGGCCAAGGTGGCCATGCGCAACGCCCGCCGGGAAGCGCTGGACAAGATCAAGAAGTTGGAAAAGGAGAAGCTCATCTCCGAAGACGACCTCAAGCGCGCCGAGGCCGAGGTGCAGAAGATCACCGACGAGTTCGTGCACAAAGCCGATTCAGCGGTGCAGAAAAAGGAACACGAGATCCTCGGCAGTTGAGCGAGCCCAGGGCAGGGGGCCAACGGCAGGCATAACCCAACGGCCAACCGCGCTCGGGCGGTGAAATCGCCACACCTGAGTTCCCGGCCTCGGTTTTTTCTCATGGAAAAGCCCACCCAGCAAGAGCAACCACGAGCCAAAATCGCAGGAGATTCACTGGCTACGCGTTTCTTCTCCTCCATCATCGGCTTTGCCCTGCTGCTGTTCATCATGTGGGTGGGGCTGCCGCTGATCCTTCCGGTGCTGATCGGAATCTTGTGGCTGGCTACTGCCGAATTGCGCGACATGCTGCGCCTGCGCGGCATCGAACTCAACATGTATTTTCTGCGCTGGGGCGGGGTGGTGATGCTGCTGTTCTCGCTGCCCCAGCTGCACGGCATCTACCCCGGTATCCCCTGGCGCGAGGTGGCGCTGGGGCTGGTGCTCATCGGCGCTTTCAGCTATGAGCTGCTCTACGGCGCCAACATCCCCCGCTTTGCCTTCAGCCTGATGGCCTTCCTCTACGTGCCTTTCATGCTGGGCTACCTGGTGCTGCTGCGCTACACCCCCGATGCCATCCAGGGTTTCTGGACCCTGCTGCTGCCGATCTTCGCCAGCTTTAGCACCGACGTGGGGGCCTACTTCGTAGGCAAGCGCTTCGGCAAGCACAAGCTGGCCCCCAGCATCAGCCCCGGCAAGACGGTGGAGGGCTCAATCGGGGGAATCGTCGCGGGCTTCATCGGGTTGCTGTTGGTCGCGGCTGTGGCCAACGCAGCCGTGCCCTTCCGCTGGCTCGAGCTGCTGGCCGTGAGCCTGCTGCTGTCGCTGGCGGCCCAGCTTGGCGACCTCACGGAGTCCATGCTCAAGCGCTACTGCGGCGTCAAGGACTCCGGCTCTTTCCTGCCCGGCCACGGCGGCCTACTCGACCGCATGGACAGCCTGCTCTTCAGCGTGCCCCTGACGTACTTCCTGTTGCGGATCTTCGTGGGGTAGGTTCTGAAGGGAGAGCAAAATCTCGGTCAGCCAACTGCAACCTCTCCGACGGTCAGCCAGCCCGGCTTTAGGGTAGACTTTGGGCCGATGCCCGAAGCTTCTTCTCCCAAGCGTGTGGTTGTGCTGGGCTCCACCGGGTCCATTGGCACCCAGACCCTGGACGTGTGCCGCTGGCGGGGCTACCGGGTGGTGGGGCTCGTGGCAGGGCGTAACCTCGAGGCCCTCCTCGCCCAGATCGAGGAGTTCCAGCCAGAAATCGTAGCCGCCGACGAGGTGCTGCACACCGAGCTGCGCGGGCGTTTTCCCAAGCTCAAGATCGCTTCTATCGAGGAGGTCGCGGTTCACCCTGCCGACGTGGTAGTGGCCGCCATCCCCGGCCTGGCGGGTCTGCCGGGCGTGCGGGCGGCAGTGCGGGCCGGGCGGCGCGTGGCGCTGGCCAACAAGGAGAGCATGGTGGCAGCGGGGCCGCTGCTGTGGGCCGAGGCCGGGCAAAGCGGGGCCGAAATCCTGCCCGTGGACTCCGAGCACTCCGCGCTCTACCAGAGCCTGGTGGGCGAATCCCTGCCCGGCGTGGCCGAACTCATCCTCACCGCCTCGGGCGGGCCCTTCTTGCGCGAACCCGCCGACTTGAGAAGCGTCACCCCCCAGATGGCCCTCCAGCACCCCCGCTGGAAGATGGGGCCCAAGGTCACCATCGATTCCTCGACGCTGTTCAACAAGGGTCTGGAGGTGCTCGAGGCCCTCCAGCTCTTCCAGCTTGGGCTGGAGAAGATCAGGGTGCTCATCCACCCGCAGTCCTACGTGCACTCGCTGGTGCGCTTCCAGGACGGCAACCTCAAGGCTCAGCTCGGCCCCACCGACATGCGGCTGCCAGCGATCCGAAGCCTACGTGGAGATCGCCCGGACCCTGAGCCGCCAATTGGGCTTCAAGGTGCGCTTCAGTGGGGAGAAGAAGGGCAAGCTCGAGATCAGCT
>NZ_QWLA01000071.1 GCF_003574095.1 Calidithermus roseus | reverse complement strand
GGAGCGGGGGGAAGGGTGATCTCACCGGCCATCACCTTGGCCAGATAGGCCAGGATGTCGCGTTCGACGATGGTCCCATCGGGGCCGCTGCCCGCGAGGCTACGCCAGTTGATGCCGTTTTCTTCAGCCAGGCGACGGGCCAAAGGCGTGATTTGAGGATCGTTCATTTCCCGTTTATGATAACCCACCCCTGACAAGGGGCCGGTGAATGTTAGCCTGGGGCCGTGGAACGAGCTTTTGCCCAACTCCTGGCCGACTACTGCCTCGAGGCCCGGCCCGGCCAGAACGTGCTCATCGAGGCCCAGACCCCCGCCCTGCCCCTGTTGCAGGCCCTCAACCCGCTGTTGCTCGAGCGCGGCGCCTATCCGCTGATCCTGCTGGAATACCCCGGCCAGCAGCGCGATTTTCTGCTCAAGGGCGGGGAGTGGCTCGAGCGCATCCCCCCTATCCGCCGGGCCCTCATGGAGCAGGCCGACGCCTCCTTGCGCATCCAGAGCCTGGAGAACCCGCTCGAGCTCTCCGACGTGCCCAGCACGGTGCTCTCGCGCTGGCAGAAGGCCTGGCGCCCCTTGAGCGAACTGCGGCTGAAGAAACGCTGGAGCCTGACCCTCTACCCCACCCCCGGCTACGCCCAGCAGGCCGGGATGAGCAGCGCGAAATTCCGGGAAATGGTCGAGCAAGCCCTGTTTTTGCAGCACCCCGACCCGGTGGCCGCCTGGCGCGAGCTCTCGGCCTTCCAGGCGGCCTTAATCAAACGTTTAGAAAAGGTGAGCCAGATCCGCATCGAGGCCCCCGGCACCGACCTGCACCTTTGGGTGGAGGGCCGCACCTGGATCAACTCCGACGGCAAGCGCAACATGCCCAGCGGCGAGGTCTTCACCGGGCCCTGGGAGCACTCCGCCGAGGGCGAGGTACGCTTCAACCTGCCCGCCGTGGTCTCGGGCCAGCGGGTGGAGGGGGTTTACCTGCGCTTCGAGCGGGGCCGGGTGGTGGAGGCCAGGGCCGAGCGGGGCGAGGAGTACCTGCTGGGGATGCTCGAGGCCGACCCCGGCGCCCGCTTCCTGGGCGAGCTGGGCATCGGCACCAACTACGGCATCCAGCACCCCACCGGCATCGTGCTCTTCGACGAGAAGATCGGCGGGAGCGTCCACCTGGCGCTGGGCAACAGCTACCCCGAAACCGGCGGCACCAACCGCTCGGCAGTGCACTGGGACCTGGTGCTCGACCTGCGCCAGGGCGGGCGCATCCTGGCCGACGGGGAGGTGTTGCAGGAGGACGGGAAGTTCGTGGAGGTTTGAGGGCGGGGGTCGTACGTCCTACGTCGAACGCCCAACGCAAAACGCGTGTCCTACGTCCTACGTCGTACGTCGTACACGAGACGCCTTAGCCCTCGACCCTAGACCCTCGACGACAGCGGGGAAGTGTTCCCTTCACCACGAGCCACGAGCCACGAGCCTTTAGCTTCCTGCCAACTCTGCCAGCGCGTGGGCCAGCACCCGCACGCCCTGCTCGATGTGCTCGGGGGCGGCGTACTCGTCGGGGCGGTGGCTCCAACCGTTTTTGCAGGGGATGAAGAGCATGGCGGTGGGGGCGATGCGGGCCATGAACAGCGAGTCGTGATAGGCCCGGCTGACCATGGTCAGGTAGTTCAGGCCGTAGGCCGCGCAGGCCCGGTCAAGGGCTTCGACCACCTTGGGGCTGGAGTGGGCCGGAGGATCGGCGTTGAGCACCTCGAGTCCGATGTGCACCCCGCGCTTCTTGCGCTGGGCCTCGCAGGCTTTGTACACCGCGTTCACCACCCCATCGCGGCGCAGCAGGTCAATGTCGCGGATGTCGAGCTCGAGTCGGACCAGGCTGGGCACGCTGTTGATGGCGCCGGGGAAGACCTCGCAGACCCCGCTGGTGGCCACGGTGTCGGGCGCGCCGGTGGCCCTGGCGGCGGCTTCGGCGGCTAGGGCGATCTCGGCAGCGGCCAGGAAGGCATCGTGGCGTTCGTGCATCAACACCGCCCCGGCGTGGCCGCCCTCACCCTCGATAATCAGGCGCAGGCTGGCGGGAGCGGCGATGGCCGTGACCACCCCCAGCGGGATCTGCTGGCGCTCGAGGATGGGCCCCTGCTCGATGTGCAGTTCCACGAAGGCGCTGTAGTAGCCCTTGGGGAGCGGAACTTCCTCCAGCTCTCCCAGGAACCCCGCTTCCCAGCGAGCTTCCTCCAGGGTCTTGCCGTCCTTGTCCTCCAGTTTTCGGGCCGCCTCGGGACTCAAGGCCCCCGAGAGCATCCGGCTCCCCAGGCAGCCGATGCCGAAGCGGGTGGGTTCCTCAGAGGTGAAGATCAGCAGCTCGAGCGAGCGCTTGGGCCGGAACCCCGCTGACTTGAGCGCCCGCAGGGCCTCGAGGCCCCCCAGCACCCCCACCGTGCCGTCGTAGCGGCCCGCATGCGGGATGGCGTCGATGTGCGAGCCGGTGCCCACCGCACCCGCCTGGGGGTCTTCCCCAATCCAGCAGGCGAAGGTGTTGCCCAGCGGGTCCTCGCGCACCTCGAGCCCCGCCTCGCGGCACAGGCCCTTGAGGTACTCGCGGGCGGCGAGGTCGGTGGGGGTGTAGAGCACCCGCGTCACGGAAGGCGGCAGGCTGTCGGTGAAGGAAGCCAGGGTCTCGAGTTCCCGGCTCAGGCGGTCAATGTCGATGCGAATGTCCATAAGTCCCCTAGCAACGATTCACTCCAGCGGGTGCCGGTTCCAGTCCTTGTAGAGCAGGTACTTGGCCGGGGTCTTGCCCAGCGCGCCGAACCACTGCGGGCAGTAGGGGGCCATGTAGATGAAGTCCCCAGCCTGCACGGGGTACCACTTCTCGTTCAGGCGGTAGATGCCCCCACCCTGCAGCATCAAGAGGCCGTGCTCCATCACGTGGATCTCGACCAGGGCCAGGCTGGCTCCGGGGGCGAAGGTCATGGTGTTGACCTGGAAGTCGTGGGGCATGACGTCGGGGATGAGCACCCGCACCTGCAGGGCCTCGTCGCCGCCCAGGGGGGTGCCGGGGATCTTGCCCTCGTCGCCCACGAAGAGCTTGGGAGGTTCTACGCCCTCGAGCTCCTGGTAAGGCTTCTCGATGAACACCGCGCGGCTGGGCTGGCTCGAGGCCAGGCTGTGGGCCACGTCGGCAGGGACGTAGGCGTAGCCGCCGGGTTTGAGCCTGTGCTTCTTGCGGCCCGCCTCGAGCACCACCTCGCCCTCGAGCACGTACACGAAGCGCTGCACGGCCTCAGGCGCTGGCCCCACCCGGCCTCCGGCCTCGAACTCGACCGTGTACTCGGTGAAGGCGGCCCCCAACGCCGGGGCGGTGTGGACGATGGCAGTGGCCTTGCTTATGCCGGGGAGAGGCGCCCGAATGAAGGTGTCGGGAGTGAGCAGGGCGTGGTCGGGCTGGACGCTGCTGCGGGTGAAACCGAGTTGCTGCATGGGCTCCTCCTAAGGTTTGGGGCACACCAGTTGGCCCTGGGTGCTCGATGTAGGCTCGCCGTCCGAGAATACCGTCTGGCCCCGCAGCACCGTGCGCCGAACGGTGCCGCGGAAGCCGTGGCCGAGGTAGGGGCTCTGCTTGTGCCGGTAGAAGAGGTCTTGGGGGCGCAGGGTGAAGGGCTGGTCGAGGTCTGCGAGGGCGAAGTCGGCATCGTGGCCCACCTCGAGCCCCCCCTTCCCCTGAAGCCCGAAGCGCCGGGCGGGGTTGTGGGCGGTGAGGCGGGCGACGGCCTCCAGCGGCAGGCCCCGGCGGTGGAAGCCGGCCTCGAGCAGCACCGCCAGCGTGGACTGCACCCCGGCGATCCCGCCCCACACCGCGAAGAAGTCGGGGTTTTCCTTGAGGTCGGGGCTCGAGGGCGAGTGGTCGGAGGCCACGAGGTCCACCAGGCCCTCCAGCACGCCCTGCCACAAAGCTTCCTGCTCGGCCTGCGGGCGCAGCGGCGGGGCGCACTTGGCGACGGCGCCCAGGCGCTCCAGGTCTTCCTCGTCGAAGAAGAGGTAGTGGGGGCAGGTCTCGAGGCTCACGTCCACCCCGCGTGCGCGGGCCTCGGCGGCCAGCACCACCCCCCGGCCCGAGCTGATGTGGACGACGTGCA
Organism: Calidithermus roseus; assembly: GCF_003574095.1. Taxonomy (GTDB): domain Bacteria; phylum Deinococcota; class Deinococci; order Deinococcales; family Thermaceae; genus Calidithermus; species Calidithermus roseus. The sequence goes on along the minus strand of NZ_QWLA01000071.1, from coordinate 14,353 downwards.
GCTTGCAGCCGGTCTCCTGGGCCAGCAGTGTGGCCCGCTGGATGGCCTCGAGCTCGGCGAGCACCGGCCTCGAGGCCAGGTAGTCGCGAACGCCCTTCCCGCCTTTGGCCCGGATCTCGGCGGCCAGCCGCGCGGTGAGGTTGTCGCTCTCGGCGTGGACGGCTACCGGCAGGCCCAGCCGGGTGGCGGTCTGCATGCCTTGGTAGAGGGTGTAGTCGTCGGCGTGGGGGAATTCGGGGAGGCCCGAGTTGGACATGAAGGCCTTGAAACCGATCACGCCGCGCTCGGCCAGCTCGGGGAGGCGCTCGAGGTTGTGGGGCGTGAGCCCGCCCCACAGGGCGAAGTCGGTGAGGGACTTCGCGCGCAGGGCCTCGAGCTTGGCGTCGAAGCTTCGGGCGTCGAGCACGCAGGGGATGGAGTTGAGCGGCATGTCGAAGAACAGCGTGCCGCCCCCTGCCGCCAGGGCCGCGCTGCCGGTGGCGATGCCCTCCCAGTCCTCGTGGCCGGGCTCGTTGAAGTGCACGTGCACGTCGATGAGGCCGGGAAAGACGTGCAGGCCGCGCGCGTCGATCTCCTCCCGGCCCGCCCCCAGTTCCGGGCCGACCTGGACAATTTTTCCGTCCTCCACCGCCAGGTCGGCCACCGCGGTCCCCTGCTCGAGGACCAGCGTCCCGCCGCGCACCACCAGGTCAAACACCGTGTTCCTCCAGGATCTCGAGCCAGCGCAGGCCCACCCGCAACGCCGCGGTCACGTCCTCGGGCAGCACGCGCTCGTCGGGGTGGTGGCTGAGGCCGCCGGGGCTGCGCAGGAAGAGCATGGCGCTGGGCACCCGCTCGGCCAGGACCATCGCGTCGTGGCCCGCGCCGCTGGGCATGCGGTGGACGGGCAATTCGCAGTCCTGCACGGCCCACTCGAGCCGCTCGAGCAGCGTGGGGTCGCAGGGCACCGCCCCCTGGTCGAGCTTGACTTCCCAGGAGAGCTCGAGGCCCCGCCGCTGGGCGACCTGCTGGGCGCGGGTGATGAGGTGGGCCACCGAGCGGGTGCGCACCTCGTCGAGGGCGTGGCGCACGTCCAGGCTACAGCGCACCTCGCCGGGGATCACGTTGCCCGCGCCGGGGAGGGCCTGGATCTGGCCCACCGTCGCCACCAGCCCCGGCTCGCCCCAGGCCTCGCGCTCGACCAGGCCGATCCACTCGGCGGCTCCCGCCAGCGCGTCGCGACGCAGGTGCATGGGGGTGGTGCCGGCGTGACCCGCCTTGCCCCGGAAGCCCACCTCGAGCCGGCTCTGCCCCACGATGGCCTCCACCAGGCCCAGCGGGTACTCCAGGCTCTCCAGCACCGGGCCCTGCTCGATGTGGAACTCGAGGTAGCCCAGCACCTCGCCCTCAAGCGCGGCCCCCCCCACCCGCTCGGGCTCGAGGCCGAAGTCCCGAAGGGCCTGGGCCACGCTCACGCCCTGCTCGTCCTTTAGCGCCAGCAAGGCCGCATCGGCCCGGCCCACCAGCGCCCGGCTACCGATGAAGGGCACCCCGAAGCGCACCCCCTCCTCCTCCGAGAAGCCGATGACCTCGACCCCGAAGCCCAGCCTGCGCCCCCCGAGGGCCTCGAGGAGGGCGACGGCGAGCACCACCCCTAAGGCCCCGTCGTAAGCGCCCCCGTTCGGCACAGTGTCGAGGTGCGAGCCGATCAGCAACCGTGGCGCGGTGGGCTTGTTGGCCGGATAGTAGCCGCGCAGGTTGCCCACGGGGTCCACCCACACCGACATCCCCAGCCGCTCCATCCACTCCTTCAAGTAGGCGTGCACCTGGCGCATGGGCGGGGAAAGGAAGGTGCGGGTGATGCGCCCCGGCTCCTGGCTCATGCGGGCCAGGTCGGCGCAGGCGCTCAGGACGCGCTGGGTGAGGCTCTCGAGGTCAGCCATAGTCAGGGTAGTTTAGTGTCTTACGTCATACACCAAACGCAAGACGTACGACGTAAGACGTAGGACGTACGACGTGGGACATACAACCCCTCAGGACCCCCGATAAGTGCTGTATCCATAGGGCGACAGCAGCAGCGGCACGTGGTAGTGCCCCTGGGCCTCGGCGATGCCGAAGCGCACAACCACCTGGTCGAGAAAGGGCGGGTCGGGCAGCTCGAGGCCCCTGCTCCGCAGGTACTCCCCCGCGTGAAAGACCAGCTCGAAGGTCCCGGTGGGGATGGTCTCGCCCGAGAGCAATGGCTCGTCGGTGCGACCGTCGGCGTTGGTCACGGCCTCGCGCAGCAAGATTTGCTTGCCGCCCGAAAGCGCGAAAAGTTCGATGCGAAGGCCCGCAGCGGGCTTGCCGTGGGCGGTGTCGAGGACGTGGGTCGATAGGCGGGCCATGCTTCACCTCGGGAATCTTCCGGTGCGCAGTTGCCGGGCTTCCTGCTCGCCGATGGGGGCGTGCTCGAGCGCCCAGCGGGCGGCGGCCTCGATGTCGTAGGGCACGCGGCGGAAGCTCACGTTCCAGCTCCCCTGCCGCTCCTCGAGCAGCACCCAGCGGGCCACCGGGTTGCCGTCCTTCTGCCGGGAGACAGGCCCGGCGTTGACGAAGCTGACCGGCCCCTCCAACGCGATCATCTCGGTGTGGGTGTGCCCGACTACCACCACGCGGGCCTTGGGGTAGGCCGCGACCTGCTCGAGCATCCGCGCCGAAACCTGGCCCACCGAGATGTTGCCCTGCACGCTCGGGAAGAGCGCCTCGTGGGGGCTATGCAGCGAGCCGTGGGCGACCAGCACCGTGCCCTCGGCCAGCTCGGCCACCGTGGGTAGGGCTTTCAGGGCCTCGGGGACGCCCGGCCCCAACTGCTCACGCAGCCAGGCGGCCAGGGGGAGCCCGCCGCCCAGCTTCTCTTCGGGGTAGGTCAGGAACTCGTCGGTGTTGCCCCGCACCGTGACCGCGCCCAGGCCCTGCTGGAGCCTCCAGGCCCCCGCCGGGTCGGCGGCGCCCCAGACCAAGTCGCCCAGGTTGGCGATGGCATCGGGCCTGGCCGCTTCAATTTCGCGCAGCACGGCCTCGAGGGCGAAGCGGTTGCCGTGAACGTCGGAGAATATGGCGATCCGCATATGCCTACTTTAAGGCCCCCTGCTCGATCCAGCGGCCCAACAGCTCGCGCTCTTCCTTGCTCATCCCGGTGAGGTTGCCCAGGGGCATGTATTCCGAATCCACCGCCACCTGCTTGATCTTGGGCGCCTGGGCCACGATCTGCTCGGGCGTGTCGAGCACGAAGCCCGCCGGGGCCGAGGCGAAGCCGGGCTGGGTGGGGCGGCTCGAGTGGCAGACCTGGCAGTGGGTGGCGATGACGCTCTGCACCTCGCCGAAGGGCACCGCCGGGCCTTCGGCAGCGGCTGCCGACTTCTTAGGCGCGCTCAGGTAGAAGGCTCCCAACACCAGCGCCAGCGCCGCCACCAGCAGGTAGGGCATGGCTCCGCCCTCCTTGAGCGTGGTGTGGTGGCGCTGCTCGGTGACGTTGATGAAGTGCCGCACCGCCACCCCGGCCACGAACAGCATCAGCAGGATCAGCCAGCCCAGGCCGCTGGAGTAGGTCGTGGGGAAGTGGTGGGCGATCATGGTGAAGAGCACCGGCAGGGTGAGGTAGTTGTTGTGGCGGCTGCGCAGTTGCACCCAGCTCACGAAGGCCGGGTCCAGGGCCTCGCCCCGCTGCGCGGCCTTCACCAGCGCCTTCTGCGAGGGGATGATCACGAAGAACACGTTGCCCGCCATGATGGTGCCCAGCATGGCCCCCACGTGCATGAAGGTGCCGCGCCCGCTGAACACCTGCGAGAGCAGCAGGGCCACCCCCGCCACCAGCACCCCGCCCACCAGCAAGAACAGCGCCGGGCGGTACAGCAACGCCGTGCGCGAGAGCGCCACGTAGACCAGCCACGCCGCCACCAGGCTCCCCACCGCCAGGGCGATGGCCGCCCCCTCGGAGATGGGGCTCCCCGGCGCCAGCAGGATGGCTTTGGGGTCGGCGTAGTACACGATGATCAGGAGCAAAAAGCCCGTGACCCAGGTCAGGTAGGCGTCCCACTTGAACCAGTGCAGGTAGGGCGGCAGCTCCTTGGGCGCGGTCTTGTACTTCTCGAGGTAATAGATCCCCCCGCCGTGGATGGTCCAGATGTTGCCCGAGAGCTCGGAGCGCACCCCCACGCGCTCGAGGGCGTTCTCCAGGAAGATGAAGTAGAAGCTCGCCCCGATCCAGGCGATGCCATAGACGATGTGCAGCCAGCGCACCACCAGGCCCAGCCACTCGCGGGCGTGGGCCTGCCAGCCGTTGGCCTGCACCAGCGCGTAGGCCAGCGCCAGCAGCACCACCATCGCGAGGATCCAGGGCCATTTGATCAGCCTCAGCCGGTCTTGGTGTAGTGGGTTCAAGGGGGCCTCCTCTTACTCCTCCACCAGCGCCTCGAGCCGGAACCAGGCGATGCGCTCGATCTGGCTCAAAGCGGCCTCGAACTCGGTCTCGCGGTCGTTGGGGAGGCGGGCCTCGAGCGCGCGCAGGATATCGTTTTTATCCTTGCCCTTGACCGCGAGGATGAAGGGGAAGCCGAACTTCTGGCGGTAGAGGCGGTTGAGCTGCTGGAAGCGCTCGTACTCCTCGGGCGTGAGGCGGTCGAGCCCGGCGCCCTGCTGCTCCTGCACCGAGTCGGGGCTCATCCGGGCGCGGCTGGCGAGTTCGGGGTGGGCGCGGATGAGCGTGATCTGCTGGGTAGCCGGGGCCTGGCGCATGACGAAGCACATCGCCTCGTGCAGCGCCTGGAGGCTGGCAAACGGGCGTGAAGCCCACGAGCGCTCGGCCACCCAGGGCGAGTGCTCGAAGACGCCGCCCAGCAGCGCCACGAAAGCTTCCTTGTCGAGCTGGTTGACGGCGCTGAGCTTCATATCAATACGGGATCTTGTTCGTGTCCTGCTGCCAGGCCTCGAAAGCCCGCAAGCAGAGCTGGCGCTCGAGCTGCTCCAGCGGCAGGCGGCGCTCGCTTTTGGGGCGGGAGAGCTCGTCGTAGATGAACTGGTCGGCGAAGCCGATGGCCTCGGCGTCTTTAGCGGTGCAGCCGTAGTAGATCTTGCCGATGCGGGCCCAGTAGATGGCCGACAGGCACATGGGGCAGGGCTCGCAACTGGTGTAGATCTCGCAGCCCGAGAGGTCGAAGGTGCCTAGCACCCGGCAGGCCTCGCGGATGGCCACCACCTCGGCGTGGGCGGTGGGGTCGTTGGTGCGGGTAACGCAGTTGACTCCACGGGCGATGATCTGCCCATCCTTCACCACGACCGCGCCAAAGGGACCGCCCAGCCCCGCCCGCACGTTCTCCAGCGCCAGCCGGGCCGCTTCCTGCATAAACTCACGTTTCATCGCCACCTCCAACGCACGCGCTCGAGCCAGCAAATCACCCCTCAAGGGGTTCCTGCGGCTCGCATGGTTGGAACGCAAACCCATCGCTATGCGGGAAAGGGTTCCCAGGTCTGGTTATCCATGCAGAACAGCCTGGTACACCGCAAGCTTAAACCCCGAGTTTCCCTTTCGGCAAGGTGGCAGCGGCGCTTTCGCCCTCGAGCACCCGCAGCAGTTGAGCCGCCGTCGCAATGGCGATATGGGCGGGCTTTTTCCCCCGGATGCCCTCGATTCCGATGGGGGTGGTGACGCGCTGGAGGTCGGCCTCGCCGAAGCCCTGCGCCCTCAGCACCTGGCGGAAGTTAGACCACTTCACGCTGCTGCCGATCAGGCCGATGAAGCCCAGGTCACTGCGGCGCAGGGCGGCCTCGAGCAGGGCCAAATCCTCGTGGTGGTCGTGGGTCATGACCACCAGGTGGGCCCCGGCGGGCAGCTCGGGGATGGCCTGCTCGGGGATGGGCAGGTGCCGGACGCGCAGGCGGGCCTCGCCCCCGGCCAGCGGGGCCAGGCGCTCCTCGGCCAGCATGCGGGCCCGCGAGTCTACCAGCCACAGCTCCACGGGCAGCAGGCACAGGACGCGGGCCAGGGCCAGCCCCACGTGCCCCACGCCGAAGACCGCGACGGCCGGGCGGGCCGGGGTGAAGGGCTCGAGCAGCAGCGTCACCTCACCCCCGCAGCACTGCAGGCCGAACTCCCCCTCCTTGGGGTTGAGCCGCACGGTGAGTAGACGAGGGCCCGGCTGACGCTCCGCCAGCATCTCCCGTGCGCCCTGGAGGGCGAGCTCCTCGAGGTTCCCCCCGCCCACCGTGCCGTAGGCCGCGCCCGCCGTGACCAGCATCTTGGCCCCCGCCTCGCGCGGAGCATGGCCGCGCACCGCCGCCACGGTCACGATCACCGCCACCTCGCCCTGTTCGGCGAGTTCGCGCAGCTTGGTGGGCCAGTCCCAGTCCATCAATCCCCCACCGCAACTTCCTTCCTCGCACGCACCTTCTCGATGGCCCAGTACACCCGCTCCGGGGTGGAGGGCGCGTCGAGTTCGACAATGCCGCCCTGGCCGAAGGCCGCCACCGCGTCCTTGAGGGCCTCGCGCACCGAAATGGCCAGCATGAGGGGAGGCTCGCCCACCGCCTTGGAGCCGTAGATCACGCCGGGCTCGGCGGCCCGCTCGAGGAAGCGCACATTGAGCACCTCGGGCAGTTCCGACCAGGAGGGCAGCTTGTAGGTGCTGGCCCCGCCCGTCGCCAGGCGGCCCTGGGCATCCCAGACCAGCTCCTCCAACGTCAGCCAGCCCAAGCCCTGCACGAAGCCGCCTTCCACCTGGCCGCGGTCGACCAGCGGCGAGAGCGAGTCGCCCACGTCGTGCAGGATGTCGGTGCGCAGGAGGCGGTACTCGCCGGTGAAGCCGTCCACCTCCACCTCGCTCACCGCCGCGCCGTAGGCGAAGTAGTGGAAGGGCTTGCCCTGGCCCTTGCCCTTGTCGAAGTGGAGGTCCGGGGTGCGGTAGTAGCCCTGGGCGAAGAGGGGGATGCGCTCTAGGTAGGCCGCCTCCACCACCCTTGCGAAGGGCACGAACCGCTCGGGCTGCCCCTCGGGGAAGATGCGGCCCTCCTCGAAGCGCACCCGCTCGGGGGCGCAGCCCAGGTAGCGGGCCGCCACCGGGGCCAGCCGTTCCTTGAGGATTTCGCAGGCCTGGTGTACCGCCGCGCCGTTGAGGTCGGAGCCGGTCGAGGCCGCGGTGGCCGAGGTGTTGGGCACCTTGTCGGTGCGGGTGGGCATGATACGGATCTGCTCCAGCGGCACCCCCAGGCTCTGCGCGGCCACCTGCAGCACCTTGGTGTGCACCCCCTGCCCCATCTCGGTCCCGCCGTGGTTGACCTGCACGCTGCCGTCGCGGTAGATCAGCACCAGCGCCCCGGCCTGGTTGTAGAAGGTGGCGGTGAAGGAGATGCCGAACTTCACCGGCGTGATGGCGAGGCCCCGCTTGGTGTGAGGGCTCGAGGCGTTGAAGGCCGCGACCTCGGCGCGGCGGCGCTCGAGCTCGCTGCTGGCCTTGAGTTCGGACCAGATGGCCTGGATGCGCCCGGCATCCTTGACCACCTGCCCGTAGTGGGTGGTCTGGCCCTCCCGGTAGAAGTTGCGCTCGCGCACCGCCTCCGGCGGCAGGCCCAGGCTGCGGGCCACCCGGTCGAGCAGGTCCTCGATGACCACCATGCCTTGCGGCCCGCCAAAGCCGCGGAAGGCGGTCTGGGAGGTCTTGTGGGTCTTGCAGACGTGACCCGTGACCTCGAGATCGGGCACGAAGTAGGCGTTGTCGCTGTGGAACATGGCCCGCCACAGCACGGGCTCGGAGAGGTCGAGGCTGTAGCCGCCGTCGGAGTAGAGCTCGATGCGGACGGCCAGCAGGCGGCCCTCGTCATCGAAGCCGGCCTCGTAGCGCCCCAGGAAGGGGTGGCGCTTGCCGGAGAGGGCCATGTCCAGGTGGCGCGGCAGCCGCACCCGCACCGGGTGGCGGGTCTTCCAAGCACCCAGGGCGGCGATGGCCGCGTAGGGATTGGCCTGGGTCTCCTTGCCGCCGAAGCCCCCGCCCATGCGCAGGCACTGCACCGTGACCTGGTTGCGCGGCAGACCCAGCACCATCGCCACGACCTCCTGGGTCTCGCTGGGGTGCTGGGTCGAGGCGTGCACCATCACCCCGCCCGACTCGTCGAGGTGGGCGATGGAGGCGTGGGTCTCGAGGTAGAAGTGCTCCTGCCCGCCGATGCGCACCTCCCCGCTCAGACGGCGGGGGGCCCGCGCCAGCGCGGAGGCGGCGTCGCCCCGGCTCAGGCGCAGGGGCCCGGCCAGGAAGCTCCCGGCGGCGATGGCTTCCTCGATGCTGAGGATGGCCGGAAGGGGCTCGTACTCCACCTCGACGCGGGTAGCGCCCAGGCGGGCGGCCTCGAGGCTCTCCCCCAGCACCCAGGCCACCGGCTGGCCATGAAACATCACCTCGGCGGGGAAAAGGGGCTCGTCGTGGTAGTGCGAGGAATGGCCCACGCCGGGCACGTCCTCGGCGGTGAGCACCGTGACCACGCCGGGCACCTCCAGCGCCCTCGAGGGGTCAAGAGCGAGTACCTTAGCGTGCGCGTGCGGGGCCAGCACCGGCCAGGCGTGCAGCAAGTCGGGGAAGCGGGTCAGCAGGTCGTCGGTGTAGAGCGCGCGGCCCGTGACGTGCTCCACCGCGCTCTCGTGGGGAATGGCCTTGCCTACGACTTTCATCCTTTCACCCCCTCCGCGCTCGCGGTCTCGTAGTAGAACTTCTCCAGCAGTTTCTGCGCCATGCGCAGGCGGTACTCGGCGCTGCCCCGGTGGTCGCTGATGGGCTTAATCGCTTCGGCGATCATCCCCTGGGCCCGCCGCAGGCTCGCCTCGCTCCAGGGCTGGCCGGTGAGGGCCTCCTCCACCGCGAACAGCCGCACCGGCGTGGCCGCCACCCCGCCGTAGGCCAGCCGGACCCGCGCTACCCGGCCCGCGCCGCCGAGCTCGAGCGCGAAGCCCGCCGCCACCGTGGAGATGTCGTCCAGGCGGCGCTTGGCCACCTTGAAGAAGCGGCTATGCGCCGGGAAGGGCTTGGGCACCAGCACCGAGACGATGACCTCGCCCTTGCCCAACGCGGTCTGGCGGTAGCCCTTGAAGAACTCGGCCAGCGGCACGACGCGCTCCCCTTCCTTCCCGGCGATCCGCACCGCCGCGTCCAGCGCCAGCAGCATCGGCGGGGAATCCCCGATGGGCGAGGCCGTGCCCAGGTTGCCCCCCAGCGTGGCGCTGTTGCGGATTAGGGGTGAGGCGAAGAGGGGAAACCACTCCCGCACGATCTGGGGTGCCCCCTTCCAGCGGCGCTCGAGTTCCCCCAGGCTGAGCCCCGCTCCGATCTCCAGCATGTCCTCGTGTTCCTCGAAGACCTTGAGCTCGGGGATGGCCTCGAGCCCCACCAGCAACTCCCAGCGTCGGTACTGCAAATTCGATTCCACCACCGCGTCGGTGCCCCCTGCGACCAGCTTGGCCTCGGGGTGCAGGGCCAGGAAGGTCAGGCACTCCTCGAGGCTCCCCGGTCGCACGAAGCGCCCCTGCTCGCTCTCGTACACCGCAGGCCCCAGCACCGGGGCCGGCTCGCGCAGCCGGGCCTTGAAACTGTCCTCAGGCGCGGGCCCCAGCGAAAGCGCCGCGTCCTTGATGGGGCGGTAGCCGGTGCAGCGGCAAAGGTTGCCCGACAGGGCGTGCAGGTCGAACTCCGGGCCCCGGTCGGGTCGGTACTGCTCGGCGAAGAGGCTCATGACGAAGCCGGGCGTGCAGTAGCCGCACTGCGAACCCCCGTGCTGCACCATGGCCGCCTGCACCTCGGCCAGCTTGCCGTCTTGCGCCAGCCCCTCCACCGTGTAGACCTCCTGCCCCGCCAGCATCGGCAGGAACAACAGACAGCTATTGACCCCGCGGTACTCGGTGCCCGCCGGCCCCTCCCGCACCAGCACCACCGTGCACGCCCCGCACTCCCCCTCGGCACAGCCTTCCTTGGAGCCGGTGAGCCCCGAAGCGCGCAGGTAATCGAGCAGCGTAGTCTGGGGCGCGAGCTTTTCCACCTGCACCCGCCGACCGTTGAGAACGAACTCCATTCAAGACCCCCCTCGAGGACCCATCTGGTACACCGTTAATCGCTCATTCTAGGCGTTATGGGTTAGAAAGTCACAGGCTGAACCCTCAATAGCGCCGGGCGCTGCACTACCCCTGGAGATCCAAATGCCCCTTCCCCGATGGCTTAGACTTAAGCAGTCTATGAGCTGGCTGCAACGCCTCCGCGAGGGGCTTACAAAAACCCGTGAAAACATCAGCAAGGCCATCCCCTGGGGCGGCAACCCCGAGGAGGTGCTCGAGGAGCTCGAGTACGCCCTCATCGCCGCCGACGTGGGGGTGGAGGCGACGCAGGAGATCCTCGAGGAGGTGCGGGCTTCGGGCAAGCGCGACCTGCGCGAGGCGGTGAAGGAAGCGCTGGTATTGCAGCTCGAGCCCGACGCCCGCCGGGCCAAGCTGCGCAAGCTGGGCTTCAAGCCCGACGCCAAGAAGGCCACCGTCGAGCCTGCCGGAAAGGTGGTGCTGATGGTGGGGGTCAACGGCGTGGGCAAGACCACCACCATCGCCAAGCTGGGGCAGTACTACCGCTCGAAGGGCAAGAGCGTGATGTTCTGCGCGGGCGACACCTTTCGCGCGGCGGGCGGGGCGCAGCTTGGGCTATGGGGCGAGCGGCTGGGCATCCCGGTGATCCAGGGCGAGGAGGGCTCCGACCCCGCGGCCTTGGCCTTCGACGCGGCCTCGGCCCGCAAGGCCCGCGGCGTGGACTTGTTGATGGTGGACACCGCCGGGCGGCTGCACACCAAGCACAACCTCATGGAAGAACTCGCCAAGGTCAAGCGCTCCATCGCCAAGGCCGACCCCGGCGAGCCGGGTGAGGTGTGGCTGGTGCTCGACGCGGTGACCGGGCAGAACGGCCTCGAGCAGGCCAAGCGCTTCAACGAGACTGCCGGTCTCACCGGGGTCATCGTCACCAAGCTCGACGGCACCGCCAAGGGCGGGGTGCTGGTGCCCATCGTGCGCGAGCTGGGCGTGCCCATCAAGTTCATCGGAGTGGGCGAGAAGGCCGACGACCTGCAACCTTTCGACGCGGGCGAGTTCGTCGAGGCGCTGCTGGGCTGAAGCGCCAACCCAGGGGCCACCCGACCCCATGACCGATCTCTTCGAGCTCTTCCAGCCCCTCGCGGCCCAATCGGGCGAGGTGGCGGGCGTTCGCTACCTACTGCAACCCCAATTCCCGCTCTTGCTCACCAACAGCGCCTTCGGCTTCGAACCCGACGCACTGGGCGGACTCGAGGCCCGCTTCGCCCAGGCCGGCCTTCCGCTGGCCTTCACCCTGCCCGAGGATCACCCCGCGCTGCCGGAGCTGGCAGCTTTAGGCTTCCTCCCTTCCGCCACCTTCGAGCTCTGCCAGGCCCAGCCCTCCAAGCGCTCCTTCTGGACCGAGCAGGTGCCCTGGAGCGAGGCCTGGAGCCTCTCGCGCATCCTCACCGAGGCCTACGGCGCGCCCGAGTGGCGCTTCCCCTTCGCCCAGGCCCTGGGCAAGCTGCTGCGGAGGGAGGGCTCGAGCGCCTTCTTCGCCTACCTCTACGGCGAGGCGGTGGGGGCCGTCGTGACCTGCCGGGGCGTAGGGCTGATGGTTGGGGTGGTTCCCGCCAAACAAGGCAACGGGGCCGGTGTGGGCCTGCTGGGGCGCATCGCCCCCATGCCCTTCCTGCGCCTGGCTGGGAGCGAGGCGGAGTTTCCGGGGGAGGTGCTGCGGCGTTTCGTGCGCCTCGGGCCTGCTTAGGCAAATGCCCCTGCGGCACCCCCTACAATGGCTTTGATATGGACGCGAAGACCAAAAGCCCGCTGGACTGGGGCTATCTCCTGCTGGCCCTAGCCTGGCTGGTGGCCATCGTGGCGATGCTGGGCAGCCTCTACTACTCCGAAGTGCGCAAGTTCGTGCCCTGCACGCTTTGCTGGTATCAGCGCATCGCCATGTACCCGCTGGTGTTCATCCTGGGCACCGCGCTGTGGCGGGGCGACCTGAAGGTGAAGTACTACGTGCTGCCGCTGAGCCTGCTGGGCGGCAGCATCAGCGTGATCCACCTGCTCGAGCAGCGCGGCTTGCTCGACACTTCGGCGGTGTGCAGCAGCGTGGTGCCCTGCAACATTGAGTACATCCCCAGCTTCCCCATCCCGCTGCAAGCCCTCATCGCCTTCGTGCTCATCAGCGTGGCGATGTTCATGATCCGGCCCAAACGAGCCGATAGCCAATAGCCAGGAGGCGTCGAGGGGCGGTGGCTGGTGGACATCCCCTTGCTCCCGAGGGCGTTGGGCGTCTTGCGTAAGACGTAAGACCCTCTCGACGAGCACACCGGCACCCCCATGGACGCCCCGGCCCATGGTTCTGGGGGCGGGCAAGTATGGCCTAGAGAACCTCGCCGCCGTGCCTCCCAGCGGAGCGATGGTGGTGGGGAGCGGCCCCAAGCACAAGAACGCCTCGGGGAAGCGGCCAGGGTGCTCGCCCTATGGTAATTTGGGCGCTCAGCCCCCCAGCAGCAGCAACTGCACCAGCAGGATCTTTAGCAGCATCGCCAGCGGGTAGGCGGTGGCGTAGCCCAGGTTGGGCTGCTCGCTGCCGGTTTTCTCGAGCGTGAAGGCCAGCACCGCCGGCTGGGTTTGGAGCCCGGCCAGCACCCCGCCCAGCACCGGCAGGGGCACCTTCAAGCGGTGGCCGACCCACAGCGTCAACAGTGCCGCGCTGAGGGTAATCAGCGTGCCCGCTAGGAACAGCCGCAGGCCCTCGCCGCCCAGTAGGGTCTGGCCGAAGGCGTAGCCCGAGCGGGTTCCGATCCCCGCCAGGAACAGGATCAAGCCCAGTTGGCGCAGGGTGAGGTTGGCGCTGAAGGGGATCTGCCACAGCACCGGCCCGGTGCGGCCCAGCGCCCCCAGCACCAGGCCCGTCACCAGCGGCCCCCCGGCGAAGCCCAACTTGAAGGTGCCCCCGCCCGGCAGCGGGATGGGCAGGCTGCCCAGCAAGAGGCCCAGCGCGATGCCCAGGCTAAAGCTCACCACGTCCACCTCGGCCAGAGCGCGGTAGGAGTCGCCCAAGAAGCGGCTGGCCTGGCGGATGCTCTCCTTGGAGCCCACCACCCGCACCCGGTCGCCCAGCTCGAGCACGGTCTGGCGGGTGGGCAAAAACTCCACCTCGCCGCGCCGCACCCGCGTCACGACCACCCCGAAGCGCTCGGGCAGCTTGAGATCGGCCAGGGTGCGCCCAGCCACCTCCTTGCTGCTGACGAAGACTCGGCGGAAGTCGAGGTCGTGGCGGCTTTCCTCCAGTTGCTCGGGCACCACCCGGCCCAGCGCCGCCGCCACCCGCTCCACCTCCTGCGCCGCCCCGACCACCCCCACCCGGTCGCCCAGGGCCAGCTCGGTCTGGGCGGTGATGAGTTGCTGGACTCCTCCCCGCTGCATCCGACCGAAGACCACGTTCCAGCGGTGGGCGCGGGTGAGCTGCTCGACCGTCTGACCCACCACCGTGGGCTGGGTGACCTCGAGGGTGCGGCTGACCAGGGAGGGAGTGCCCTCCTCCTCCACCTCCCCTTTGCGCCCCCACAGGCTCCAGGCCAGGTAAAAAGCCAGCAGCATCCCGATCACGCCCACCGGGTAGGCCACGGCGTAGGCCGCCACCGGCAGGGCCTGCGCGGCCTCGTCGGCGCCCCGGCCCTTGAGGGCCTCCAGCGCCGCCGCCAGCGCGGGCGTGTTGGTGAGCGAACCGGCAAAGAGCCCGGCCCGCAAGGGCGCGCTCAGGCCCACCAGATCGCCAACCGCGAGCACCAGCACCGCCGCAAAAGCCAGCACCCCCAGCACCAGCGCGTTGTAGCGCCAGCCCCGCTTGCCCAACGTGGCGAAGAACCCCGGTCCGCTGGCCAGGGCGATGGTGTAGACGAAGAGCACCAGCCCGAAGAGGTAGACGAACTCCGGCAGCTTGAGTTCGGGCGAGAGTGCCCCGAAGCCCAGGCCCACAAAGAGCACCGCCGCCACCCCCAGGCTGAAGCTGCCGATGCGGACCTGTCCCACCAGATAGCCGATCCCCGCGACCAGGAAGAGCAGCAGCAGGGCGTTTTCGCGCAGGAGTTCGAGCATTTTCACTTCCCCGCCCCATTCTTGCCTGCGGATGTGGGGCTATCTGTCCCCAAAAAAAGATCGGGTCGGATATGATACCAACCTTAGATAGATAGTCATCCATTGGGGATCCACCTGAACCCCGCCACCCCCCGGATGACCTCGGGGTGCTCCTGGAGATAGACACAGCGCTCTACCAGACGCTCTTGCAAAGCCTCCAAG
>NZ_QWLA01000070.1 GCF_003574095.1 Calidithermus roseus | reverse complement strand
ATCGAAAAGGGCTCCACCCCCGAGGAGCGGGTGGTGATCGCCACGCTGGGGCAGGTGGTCCAAGGAGAGGTCGAGGTTCGATCCCCCGCCGTGTGGGTCATCGGGCAGGTCGTGCGCCTGAGGGAGCGACTCGAGGCCCAAAGGGTCACCGCGGCTTTGCAGCCCCGTCAGGAGGTCGTGTGAACGCGCCTGGACCTGCTCTCGAGCGCTATCACCGCCGTGCGGTGCTCACGGTGTCGACCCTCGCCTTCACCATCCTGTTCGCGGTGTGGGTGTTGTTTTCCATCATCGGGCTGCCCATCCGCGAGGAGCTAGGACTCAGCGACGGCCAGTTTGCCCTGCTCACCGCGATTCCGATCCTCACGGGGTCGCTGCTTCGGCTGCCGCTGGGCATCTGGGCCGACCGGTTCGGCGGCAGGCGCGTCTTCGCTCTGCTGTGCCTGATCACTGCCGTGCCCACCTTTCTGCTCTCCCTGGCCCATTCCTACGAGCAACTGCTGGTCCTGACCTTTTTTATCGGCCTGGCCGGCACCTCCTTCGCGGTGGGGGTGTCCTGGAATTCGGCCTGGTTCGAAGCGCAGAGCCAGGGGCTGGCCCTAGGGGTCTTCGGGGCGGGCAACGTGGGGGCTTCCATCACCAAGCTGCTGGCTCCCACTCTGCTGAGCCTGGTTCCCGCCGCAAGCCTGGAGATCATTCCCAGCGGCTGGCGCTTCGTGCCCTGGGTCTACAGCATCGCCCTGGTGGTCACGGCCCTGATGGTCTGGAGCTTCACTCCCAGCGACCGCGTCCTGAGCGAGGGCCGTCCCCTGGCCGAGTTGCTCAGGCCCCTCAGGCAGCTCCAGGTCTGGCGCTTTGGCCTGTACTACGTGGTGGTGTTTGGGGCTTACGTCGGGCTTTCGCTGTGGCTCCCCAAATACTACGTCGATGTGTACGGGATCTCGCTGGCCCTGGCCGGCCTGCTGACTGCGCTGTTCATCTTCCCGGCCTCGCTCCTGCGCCCCTGGGGGGGATACCTCTCCGATCAGATGGGAGCCCGCCGCCTGATGTACGTGGTGTTCGGCGTGATCCTGGCGGCCTCCCTGCTGCTGCTCTTACCCCCGAAGCTGCTGGGGGTGTGGGGTTTCACCCTGCTGGTGGTAGTGATTGGCTTTGCGATGGGCATCGGCAAAGCGGCCAACTTGAAGATGGTGGCGGTGTGGTACCCCCGCGACATCGGGGTGACGGGCGGGATGGTGGGCATGCTGGGCGGGCTAGGCGGGTTTTTCCTGCCGCTGATGTTCGCCTGGATCAAAGACCTCACCGGGCTTCCGCAAAGCATCTTTTTGGTTCTGGCGGGTCTGGCTTTCGGGTGCCTGGTGTGGCTGCACATCGCGGTGCTGGGCATCCGGATCAGCCAGCTCGAGGCCCAGCTCAACACCCTGAACAACTCCGAAACGGTGCGCTAGTGAGGAAGGGAGTATGGCAAAGCGAATCGTAGTGGTGGGCAATGGCATGGTGGGACACAAGTTCTTGGAAACCCTGAGGGCTCGGACCCAGGACTTCGACCTCACGGTGATCGCCGAGGAGCCCCGCCTGGCCTACGACCGGGTTCACCTCAGCGAGTTCTTCAACGAACCTCGCCCCAACCTCTCGCTGGGGACGTACGAGCAGTACGCCGAGTGGGGCGTTCGCATCGTCAACGCCAGGGCCAGCGCGATCGATCGCGAGCGAAGGATCGTTCGGAGTGCCCACCAGGAGATCCCCTACGACACGCTGGTCCTGGCCACGGGTTCCTACCCCTTCGTGCCGCCCATCGAGGGGCGCGACCTCGAGGGCTGCTTCACCTACCGCACCCTCGAGGACCTCACCCGCATCGAGGCCTGGGCCAAGCACAGCCAGAAGGGCGTGGTGATTGGGGGCGGTCTGCTGGGGCTGGAGGCCGCCGGAGCGCTCTTGAAGCTGGGCTTGCAGACTCACGTGGTCGAGTTCGCCCCCCGCCTGATGCCCGTGCAACTCGACGAGCTGGGTGGCAGGCTGCTGAAGAAGAAGCTCGAGGCCATGGGGATCGGGGTACACGTCTCCAAGTCCACCCAGCGGATCGAAGCCAGAGGCGAGCGCGTGGCTGCCCTGCACTTCGCCGACGGCAGCACCCTCGAGGCCGACTTAGTGGTCTTCTCGGCGGGAATTCGCCCCCGCGACGAGCTGGCGCGCTCGAGCGGCCTGGAGGTGGGCGAGAAGGGCGGCATCGTCATCGACGAGCACTGCCGGACCTCCGACCCCCACATCTACGCCATCGGGGAGTGCGCGCTCTACCGGGGCCGCATCTACGGGCTGGTGGCTCCCGGCTACGAGATGGCCCGCGTCCTGGCCGAGCGCCTCACGGGCGGCGAGAGGACCTTCAAGGGCGCAGACCTATCCACCAAACTCAAGCTGCTGGGCGTGGAGGTGGGCAGCTTCGGCGATGCCTTCGCTCAGACACCCGGCGCACAGGAGATGCTCTATAGCAACTTCGGCAAGGGCGTCTACAAGAAGCTGGTGCTCAGCGAGGACGGCAAGCGGCTTCTGGGCGGCGTCCTGGTGGGCGATACCTCCGACTACGCCAACCTGCACGGCCTGGCCTCGAGCGCCGTGGAGCTGGACAACCCCGAGCACCTGCTCATTCCCCCTGCCGAAGGGGGGGCCGCCCCCAGGGCCAGCCTGCCCGTGACGGCACGGGTGTGCTCGTGCGAGAACGTGACTAAAGGGGCCCTCTGCGAGGCGATCCACTCGGGCTGCCGCGACATCGCCTCGCTGAAAAAGGTCACCAGGGCCGGCACCGGCTGCGGCGGCTGCGTGGCCATGATGAGCGACATCCTCAAGGAGGAACTGCTGAAGCTGGGCGAAAAGGTCAGCAACCACCTCTGCGAGCACTTCCCCTACAGCCGCCGCGAACTCTTCGACATCGTGCGGGTCAGGGGCTACAAGACCTTCGACGCCCTGCTGCGCGACTACGGCACGGGGTATGGCTGTGAAGTCTGCAAGCCGGCTGTGGCCTCGATCCTGGCCTCACTCTACAACGAGTACGTGCTCGAGGATGCCCACGCGCCCTTGCAGGACACCAACGACCGCTTCCTGGCCAACATGCAGCGCGACGGCACCTACTCGGTGGTACCCCGCATCCCCGGCGGGGAGATCACCCCGGAGAAGCTCATCGCCATCGGGCAGGTGGCCCAGAAGTACGGGCTTTACACCAAGATCACCGGCGGGCAGCGGGTAGACCTCTTCGGTGCGCGGCTGGAGCAGCTCCCGCACATCTGGGCCGACCTCATCGCCGCCGGCTTCGAGTCGGGCCACGCCTACGGCAAGGCCCTGCGCACCGTCAAGAGCTGCGTGGGCGACACCTGGTGCCGCTACGGAGTGCAGGACTCGGTGGGGCTGGCCATTCGCCTGGAGAACCGCTACAAGGGCCTGCGGGCCCCGCACAAGCTCAAGTCGGCGGTCTCGGGCTGCACCCGCGAGTGCGCCGAGGCCCAGAGCAAGGACTTCGGCGTCATCGCCACCGAGCGGGGCTGGAACCTGTACGTCTGCGGTAACGGCGGCATGAAACCCCGCCACGCCGACCTGCTGGCCGCCGACCTCGACGAGGAAACCCTCATCCGCTACATCGACCGTTTCCTGATGTTCTACATCCGCACCGCCGACCGGCTGCAACGCACCAGCGTGTGGCTGGAGAAGCTCGAGGGCGGCATCGAGTACCTGCGCGAGGTGATCGTGGAGGATAAGCTGGGCATCGCGGCGGAACTCGAGGCCCAGATGGCCCACCACATCGAGACCTATCGCTGCGAGTGGAAGGTCACGCTGGAGAACCCCGACAAGCTCAAGCACTTCCGCCACTTCGTCAACTCCGACGCCCCCGACGACAACGTCGTGGTAGTCGAGCAGCGCGGCCAGCACCGCCCGGCCTACGACTTCGAGCGCGGCACCCTGCCGCTGCCGCTGGCGATGGGGGTGGAGCCATGAACTGGGTCCGGGTCTGCCGACTGGAAGACATCCTGCCGGGCAGTGGCGTCTGCGCCCTGGTCGAGGGGAGGCAGGTGGCCATCTTCCGCGTAGGCGAGCGGCTGTTCGCCCTCTCCAACTTCGACCCCTTCACCCAGGCCAACGTGCTCAGCCGCGGCCTGGTGGGCAGCAAGGGGGAGCGCTTGTACGTGGCCTCGCCGCTGCTGAAGCATCGCTTCGACCTCGAGAGCGGCGAATACCTCGACGACCCCAGCATCCGCCTGCCGGTGTACGCGGTGAGGCTGGAGGCGGGGGAAGTCTGGGTGGGCGTTCCCATCTCCGAGGCGGCGAAGGTGGGGACATGAGGCTCTTCGGGATGCGCTTCGCCCTGTGCGGCCCACGCCGGGCCGAGGACCTGGCGCTGATCCTGCAAAAGCAGGGGGCCATTCCCCTCTTTCGCCCCACCGTGCAGACCGTGCTGGCCGAGCCCCAACTGCTCGAGGCCCAGCTTCGCAAGTTCGCCCAGGAGGGCGCGGACTGGGCGATCTTTACCACCGGGGTGGGGCTGGAGGAGTTGCACAAGCAGGCCGAGGCCCTGGGGTTGTGGGAAGCGGTCTATGCCCAGCTAAAGCGCAGCAAGATCGCCCTGCGTGGCTACAAGGCCGAGCAGGCCCTCAAGCGGCACGGCCTCGAGGCCCTCGTGGAGGACGAAGACGGCACCGTCGAGGGCCTGATCGAAGCCCTTCAGGCTCATCCTTTCGCGGGCCAGCGGGTGTTCCTCCAGCTCTACGGGCAACCCGCACCCAGGCTCGTGCGCTTCCTCCGCGAGCAGGGGGCGCAGCTCGAGGAGCTCCTGCCCTACCGGCACGTCTGCGCCCCCGAAGCCGACCTCACGCGGCTGCTGGAGGAAATCCTCACCCATCAGGTCGATGCGGTGGTCTTCACCAGCGTGCCCCAGGTGGGGTACCTGCTCGAACACGCCCGCAGGCGGGGACGGATGGAAGTTCTGAAGGAGGCTTTCGAGGAGGTCCGGGCACTGGCCATCGGGCGGGTGACCGCGAAGCCCTTGCAAGAGGCAGGGATACGGGTGTGGCATCCCCAGACCGAGCGCATCGGGGCATTGGTGACGGAGTTCGCCGCCCTCGAGGGGATCGGGGACGCCAGAACGAAGCAACGGCTTTGAACGAGGAGAAGCATGAAAAAGATCAATCGCAGGGAAGTGCTCAAGAAAGGCGTCACGCTGGGCATCGCCACCACCGGGCTCACCGGGCTCATGCGCGGGCGGGCCCAGCCCAAAAAGCTCAGGATCGGCTTCATCGCCCTCACCGACTGCGCCCCCGCGGTGATGGCCCAGGAGCTGGGGCTGTTCAAGAAGTACGGCCTGGAGGTCGAAGTCGCCAAGGAGGCGAGCTGGGCCACCACCCGCGACCACCTGCTCAGCGGGGAGATCACCGCCGCCCACTGCCTCTTCGGCATGCCTTTTTCGGTCTACACCGGCATCGGTGGGCCAGCAGGGCGGGTCTTACCCATCGCCATGGTCTTCAACAACAACGGCCAGGCCATCACCCTCTCCAGCCAGGACTTTGGCGGCAAGGTGGGCTTCAAGGACCTCGAGGGCGCCGGGAAGGCCATTCTGGCCAAGAAGAAGGAGGGCAAGCCCCTCACCTTCGCCATGACCTTCCCCGGCGGCACCCACGACCTGTGGCTGCGCTACTGGCTGGGAGCCTGCGGCGTGAGCCCGGCGAGCGACGTGCGGGTCATCGTCATTCCCCCGCCCCAGATGGTCGCCAACATGAGCGTGGGCAACATGGACGGTTTCTGCGTGGGCGAGCCCTGGAACGGCGTGGCGGTCAAGCAGGGCATCGGCTTCACCACCGTCGCCAGCCAGGACATCTGGAAGCACCACCCCGAAAAGGCCCTGGTCTTCAACAACGAGTTCTTCCGGGCCAACCCCGAGGAGTCGCAGGCCCTCACCAAGGCCATCCTCGAGGCCTGCAAGTGGCTGGACAACGTAGCCAACCGCCGCACCGCCGCCCGGGTGATCGGTCAGCGGCAGTACGTCAACGCCGACCCCGACGTGATCGACGCCCGCCTGCAGGGGGTCTACGAGCTCGGCGGCGGCCTGGGCCGGCGCAACTACACCGACGACTACATGCTCTTTCACCGCGGCGGCCAGACCAACTTCCCCCGCAAGTCCCATGCCATCTGGTTTCTGGCCCAGTACCGCCGCTGGGGCATGCTCAAGGAAAAACCCGACTATGAGAAGATCGCCGAGGCCATCCTGGCCCAGGACTTCTACGCCTCAGTAGCCAAGGAGCTCAAGATCCCCCTCCCCAAAGACGACATGCAGCCCCTGGGCGGCTTCATCGACGGGGTCACCTTTGACCCCAAAGACCCCGAGGGCTCGATCAAGAAGTACAAGGTGCGGGAGTTGTGACAGCTGCGAAACTTCTCCGTATGGGTTCGGCTATTTGACAAGCTCACCGTGGGGTCAAGAAGGAGGTTTGCACGTGGAGCGTCTCGGTAGGAAATCCTTCTCTCGGGGGCTCGTCGTCCCCAAGCCCCTGCTCGCGGGGTTCAACGCTCTGATCGGCTTTTTCATCCTGCTGTTGGTGTGGTATGTCCTCAGCCACACCATCGCCCCCAAAGTGCCCGACCCTGCCAAGACCCTTGGCATCTTCTGGCAGCTGCTCATCGACCCCTTCTACGACAACGGTCCCAACGACAAGGGCATCGGCTTGCAGTTGTGGCTCTCGCTCGAGCGCGTCTTCGTGGGCTTTGGCCTGGGGGCTCTGATCGCCGTGCCGCTGGGCATCGTGATCGGAGCCTCCGAGGGGCTGCGGGCGATGCTCAACCCGGTGATCCAGATGCTGCGCCCGGTGTCGCCGCTGGCCTGGTTCCCGGTGGGCCTAGCCGCCTTCCAGGCCTCGGAGCAGGCGGCCATCTTCGTCATCGCCATCTGCTCGCTGTGGCCCACCCTGATTAACACCGCGCTGGGCGTGGGCTCGATCCCGCAGGACTACCGCAACGTGGCCAGGGTCTACGCCTTCTCGCCCTGGACCTACCTCACCCGCGTGGTGCTGCCCCACAGCCTGCTCTACGTGTTTACCGGCTTCCGGCTGGGCATGGGCATCGCCTGGATGGTGATCGTGGCCGCCGAGATGCTCGCCGGCGGCACCGGGGTGGGCTTCTTCGTGTGGGACAGCTACAACTCGGGCCAGCTCGAGTACGTCATGGCGAGCATCCTCTTCATCGGGCTGGTGGGCTGGGCGCTCGACGCCCTGCTGGGGCAGTTGGTCAGGCGCTTCAGCCATGGCTGAGGCCACGCGCACGCCAGGAGCACCTATGGCATTCTTGAACATCTCGAGCGTCTACAAGCGCTTTGGCGGTTACACCGCGCTGGAGAACGTCAACCTCAACGTTCGGCAGGGCGAAGTGATCGCCCTCATCGGCCACTCGGGCTGCGGCAAGTCTACTTTGCTATCCATGATCGCCGGGCTGAGCCAGCCCACCCAGGGGGAAATCCTGCTCGAGGGCCGACCTCTGAAAGGCCCCGGCCCCGAGCGGGGGGTGGTGTTCCAGAACTACTCGCTCTTGCCCTGGCTTTCGGTCTACCAAAACGTCAAGGTGGCAGTGGCCTCGGTACACCGCGAGCGCACCGACGGCGAGAAGGCCCGCATCACCGAGAAGTTCCTCCAGATCGTGGGGTTGTGGGAGCACCGCCACAAAAAACCGGGTGAGATCTCCGGCGGCATGAAGCAGCGCACCGCCTTGGCCCGCGCGCTCGCCACCAACCCCAAGGTCTTGCTGCTCGACGAGCCCTTCGGCGCGCTCGACGCCCTGACCCGCGCCACCTTGCAGGACGAGTTGCTGAAGGTGTGGGACTCGACGCTCGAGGACGGCTTCCTGAGGGCCATCTGGGGTAGCGAGCGCAAGACCATCCTCCTGGTCACGCACGACATCGAGGAAGCCATCTACCTCTGTGACCGCATCGCGGTGATGAGCAACGGACCCGCCGCCACCATCGGCAAGGTGGTGGAAGTGCCGCTGCCACGCCCCCGCGACCGGCGGGAGATGCTCGAGAGCCGCGCCTACGTGGAGATCAAGGAGGAGCTGCTGCACCTGCTGACCGTGGTCTACGCCAGGAAAGCTGCCTGATGGCGGCTCGAGCCCAGTCCGCCCGGTGTACCACTTTGCCGTACACCGAGCGGAAGTTCCATCAGTGACTTATGGGAGCGTCGCTGGAGAGGAAAAGGGCTTGGTGGCGTCCACCAAAAACATCACCAGCGCGTGGAGATCTGTAGAGCCGCAGCTAGAGACCTGCATCGGCGTATTGGCCTCATGACCGTTCGCCAGTTGTCCAGCTTGCACCCGGATCACCCCATGGGAAGTACGGATGCATTGTTCTCCGGCGAGCACGAAGAACGCTTCCGAGCCCGGATGGGTGTGCACGGCGGTAACGCTGCCGGTGGGGCCGGTGGCCTCGTTGATCCTGAGGAGATACTCCGAAGCAGCCACCCGGGGGAGTGGACCAACCTCGATAACCTCGCCACCCCCTGCGGCCTCACCCTTAGGACCAAGCTTGAAGAGCCAGACCTTGCCCCCCGCCTCGACGGCCAGCCCCCAGGGGCCGGCGGCGGCCTGGGCCACTGCGAGCGTGGGGAAATTCTGAATTCGCCAGAAGAGCGGTCCATCCGGCAATTGGGACGCTTTCCGCTCGGCCAGTGCCTTGATCGCAAGAGGCTGTTGCTGTTGGCCTCCCACCGTCGTAAAGAGAAATACCCCCCAAATCAGAATGACGAACACACCCAAAAATCCATATCTCATCGACTTCACCTCCCAGGCGCACTTTCGTGTTTATGGTGCGCCGACGGCAGGCTGCTGTCATCCGCAAATCTACTTAAGTGGGAGGCTCTCGAGGTGCCTCGAGGCCCAGACGGCAATCTGGGTGCGTTTTTCCACTCCGAGCTTGTTCAGGATATTCTGCACGTGGGCATCCACGGTGCGCTGGGAGATCTCCAGTTTCTCTGCGATCTGACGGTTGGTCAGGCCGCAGGCGATTTCCCGCACGACTTGGGATTCGCGGTCGGTCAGCCCACCAGGACGCGGAACGTGCGCTGTTACCGCGGGAGCGCTCCGCCCGAGGGCCAGCGCCACCGCCTCGCCAGGCGTCATCGCCCGTCCCTGGCTCCAAGCCGCTTCGAACGCGGCAGGCCCCAGACGCTCGCGCACGGCAGCCACCCTCGCCTCCGACGGGCCCCCACCCGCGAAGCCGAAGGCATCCCGCAAAGCCTCGGAAGCACCCAGCAGCTTGGCGGCAACCTCCGCGCGATCCGAGGGCGCCAGGAGGCCTGCGAGGTTCTCCAGGTGGCGCACCGTCAGCAAGCGGTGGCCGATCTCGTAGGAGAGCGCCAGGCTCTCCTCCAGTAGCGCCAGGGCTTGAACGGGGTCTTCGGACACCAGGGCCAGACCGAGGTTGCCGGTGACGACGCTGGTCAGCCATTTGTCGTGACGCGGACGAGCCAACGCCAGGGCCTCCTCGAAGAACGTCCGCGCTCGTGAAATATCGCCTCGCCGGTGTAGTGCGCTCCCGATGCCACCCAGCGCCCGGATGGCCAGCGCCTCGTCCCCTGCTTGGCGCGCAAGGTCCAGAATCTCACGGCTCAGGCGCTCATAACGTTCGATATCCCCCACCGTATCCGTCGCCAGGGCCAAACCCCACAGAACCCAGGCCAACAGCGAAGGCTCGCCCACCGATCGGGCTAAGGCCGCGGCCTGTTCTGCCAAGCCGAGCGCCTGCTGCACTTCGCCCTGGTGCATAAGAAAAAAGGCCAGGTTTCTAAGCGCCAGGGCACGTCCCTGGTCGGAGACCTGCCGCTTGGCTGCCGCTAGCCCATTCCACTTTCGACCTTCGCGGATATACCCACGGGCAAACCAGAAACGATGCATGGCAGCTACCAGCAGCGCCCCTGTTTCCTCGTCCCCGCCATTCAAGCACCAATTCAGGGCCAGGCGGACGTTGTCGTGAGAGCGCTCGAGGCGAAGGAGCCAGACCGCCTGGTGCTCACTCCATATGAACCGCTCCGCGCGCTGGGCAAGGCCGAGAAACCAGGCGGCGTGGCGCTGGCGCACCACATCCGCCTCGCCCATGCGCTCCAGTTGCTCCTCGGCGAAGCTACGGATGGTCTCCAGCATGCGAAAGCGCGTTTCGCCCTCGCCCACCCGCAGCAGCAGGTTTTTGTCCACGAGCCCCGCGAGCGGGGTCAGCACATCCACCCCAAGCCCCTCGCATACCGCCTCGATGGCCTCGAGAGGGGTCTCGCCGGCGAAGGCGCCCAGAGCGCGAAACACCCGGCGTTCTGCTTCACTCAAGAGGTCGTAACTCCAGGCGATGGCGTCAAAGAGGGTACGCTGTCGCTCGGGCGCATCGCGTGAACTGCCCAAGGGGAAGGCCCGGTGAGCCGATAGCCGGGATAGAACCGTCTCCGGCCCCAGCACGGCAGTCCAGGCGGCCGCTAGTTCGATGGCGAGGGGAAGTCCATCCAGCCGGCGGCAGATCTCCACCACAGCAGGGGCATTCCGCTCGTCAGCCGAGAACCCTGCTTCTGCCATACGTGCCCGCTCCAAAAAGAGGGCGGTGGCGGGGTATCGGGTCAGCGTAACAGGGTCCAACCGCGCCGGTGCGTCGGGCAGGTCAAGTGGGAAGAGGTTGTACCTATGCTCCCAGCGGATGTGCAAGGGCTGACGGCTGGTGACGATCAGTTTGATCCGCGGGCTCGCCTCCAGCAGATCGGCCAGGTCTGCGGCGGCTGCGATCACGTGCTCGAAGTTGTCCAGGATAAGCAGCAGGTTTCGATTCCTCAGATGTCGCTGAAGTTGCGTCAGCATCGGGCGATCCAGGTGTTCGACCACGCCAAGCGCGCGGGCGACCAAATCGAGCACCAGACCCCTGTCACGCAAGGGGGCTAGGTCCACAAATACTGCGCCCTCGTCAAATTTGGAAACAATCCTGGAGGCCAACTCGAGCGCGAAGCGCGTTTTGCCTACGCCGGGCGGACCTACAACGCTAACGAGCCGCACGTCGCCACGCGAGATGAGCGCCTCGGCTGCGTTCAGATCCCTCTGGCGACCAATCATGGCGTACGGCTGCAACGGCAGTCGGTACAGGCCCTCTTTATTAACGCCGCTGCTACTCCACCAATCCACACTCATGACAACTTCTCCCTGGGATTCCTTTTAGCCCCGGCTGCTCTCGGCAAATCTCTCGAAGAATCGTCGGCTGGCTGAGTGCCTAAATGTCCCCTTATTGTATAACACCCCATATGCTGCCCTCCGTTCGCCGCTTCGGGCGCGGGAACGTCCAACTGTTTTCCTCCGCAGATGCTCGAGACCCGGCGCTTTCACGTGGGGCGCGTCGTGGAATCGCTTCATGAGATGAATCTAAAGAAGCGCTAATCCACCGGACAGTTGACCAGAATCCAAGTAGCGGTTTAAGATTCTGGACGGGCTTCAAAACCCAATCCGTTATGGAGGTTGATATGCGCCGATTTACGTTGTTGGTCGCAGCCTTGCTGGTGCTGGCTGCATGTACGTCCAGCCCCCAAGTCGCCGAGGACACCGGGGTTCCCGTCCTGGGGCTGGACAACCCTCAGGTGATCCCTGGGCAGTACATCGTGGTGTACAAGAAAGACGCCGGGGTGCTGCCCGCACTGCAAAGCCTGAAGACGGGCCTGAGCGCGGGCACGGTACAGAGCCAGGCCCTGCAGGGCCTGGGGCTCGAGGGCGCCCAGGTGCGCCAGGCCTACACCGCCGCCCTCCAGGGCGTGGCCGTGCGCCTCTCCGACGAGCAGCTCAGCCGCCTGCGCCAGGATCCGCGCGTCGCCTACATCGAAGCCGACCAGGTGATGGAAGCCTGGGCCACCCAGAGCCCGGCCACCTGGGGCCTCGATCGCATCGACCAGCGTGACCTCCCGCTCTCCAATAGCTACACCTACAACTACACCGGGGCCGGAGTCCACGCCTACATCATCGACACCGGCATCCGCCAGACCCACGCCGAGTTCAGCGGGCGCATCGGCAACGGCTACGACGCGGTGACCCCAGGCGGTAGCGCCAGCGACTGCAACGGCCACGGCACCCACGTCGCCGGCACCGTGGGCGGCAGCACCTACGGCGTGGCCAAGGCCGTGAGGCTGCACCCGGTTCGGGTGCTCGACTGCAACGGCTCGGGCAGCAACTCGGGCGTGATCGCCGGGGTGGACTGGGTCGCCCAGAACCACGTCAAACCTGCCGTCGCCAACATGAGCCTGGGTGG
Organism: Calidithermus roseus; assembly: GCF_003574095.1. Classification (GTDB taxonomy): domain Bacteria; phylum Deinococcota; class Deinococci; order Deinococcales; family Thermaceae; genus Calidithermus; species Calidithermus roseus. The sequence goes on along the minus strand of NZ_QWLA01000070.1, from coordinate 6,364 downwards.
TGGAGCTTCCACCGCGCTCGACAATGCGGTGAGCAACGCCATCAACGCCGGCGTGACCTTCGCCATCGCCGCCGGAAACTCCAACGCCAACGCCTGCAACTACTCCCCCGCCCGCGTCGGCAGCGCCATCACCGTGGGCTCGAGCACCTCCTCCGACGCCCGCTCCTCTTTCTCCAACTACGGCAGTTGCCTCGACCTCTTCGCTCCGGGCTCCTCCATCACCTCAGCCTGGTACACCTCCGACATCGCCACCAACACCATCAGCGGCACCTCGATGGCCACTCCGCACGTAGCCGGCGTGGCTGCGCTGTACCTGCAGGCCAACCCCAGCGCCAACCCCAGCACCGTAGCCAGCGCCATCGTGGGCGGCGCCACCTCGGGCCGGCTCTCGAGCATAGGCAGCGGCTCACCCAACCTGCTGCTTTACTCGCTGCTCGACGGTAGCTCCCCGCCCCCGCCTTCCGGCGAGACCTATACCGGCACCCTAAGCGGCACCGGCCAGTCCAACTACCACCCCGGCACCGCCGGCTTCAGCTACAGCGGCGGCACCCTCAAGGGCACCCTCACCGGCCCCTCCAACGCCGACTTCGACCTCTACTTACAGCAGCGCAGCAGCTCGGGAAGCTGGACTACCGTCGCCCGCTCCGAGAACTACACCTCCAACGAGAGCATCACTTACTCGGCCAGCGCAGGCACCTACCGCTGGCGCGTCTACTCCTACAGCGGCTCAGGCTCCTACACCCTGACTGTACAGAAATAGCTCGGCGTCCTCACCCCGCTCCCCTCGAGAACGGCTCGAGGGGAGTTTTCACCGGGTCGTCGGCCTTGAGGTCCCACACATCCCCTCGCGTTCGACGCAGCCACTTCGCCTCTATCGGAATTAGGGATGGCGTCACGATGCTCAACCTTGATGAAGAAAGCAATCCAGGATGGGTCTCACGTCCCCATGCAAAATCATGAAGCCCGTATGCATCGCTTCGGGCCTTTCCCACCAACCGACCTTCATCCCGTTCAGAAAGCCATTTTCATCATCTCCGACAATATTCACCTTTATTATGTTTTTTGCGTAATATGCTATAATGTCTGAGTGAGCACCGAGATCACCGCAAACTACGACGCATCCCAGATCAAAGTTCTGAAAGGTCTCGAGGGGGTCCGCCACCGTCCCGCTATGTACATTGGCGGAACGCAGTCGGATGGCTATCACCACCTCTTCAAGGAAATCCTGGACAACGCGGTGGACGAAGCCCTAGCCGGCTATGCCACCGAGATCATCACCATCCTGCACCCTGACGGCTCGATCACCGTCGAGGACAATGGGCGCGGCATCCCCGTGGACATCATGCCCGGCGAGGGCAAGCCGGCGGTGGAAGTTATTTACACCGTCCTGCACGCAGGCGGCAAGTTCGAAGAAGGCGCATACAAGGTCTCGGGCGGCCTGCACGGGGTGGGGGCCAGCGTGGTCAACGCCCTGGCGGAATACACCATCGTGGAGGTCTTCCGCGACGGCAAGCATTACAAGATCGAGTTCAGTCGCGGCAACGTGACCAAGCCGCTCGAGGTCGTGGGCAACGCCCCTAAGGGCAAGCGCGGCACCCGCGTGACCTTCATGCCCGACCACACCATCTTCGACCCCGGCCTCACCTTCGAGGCCAGCAAGCTCAGGAACCGCCTGCGCGAGGTGAGCTTTCTGGTCGCGGGGCTGAAGCTGATCTTCAAGGACGAGCAGCACCAGAAGGAAGAGGTCTTCTTCGACAAGGGCGGCGTGGCCTCCTTCGCACGCTTCCTGGCCGGGAACGACGAGTTGCTCTACGACAAGCCGGTGCTCTTGCAAGGCGACGTGGAAAGCGTGAGCGTGGACGTGGGCCTCATCCACTCCAAGAGCTACAATGTCGAGCTGGTGAGCTACGCCAACATGATCCCCACCCGCGACGGCGGCACCCACCTCTCCGGCTTCAAGACCGCCTACACCCGCGCCATCAACGCTTACGCCAAAAAGGCAGGTCTGGTCAGAGATAAGGACCTCGAGCCCACCGGCGATGACCTTCTGGAAGGTGTCTCGGCGGTAATCTCGATCAAGATTCCCCAACCGCAATTCGAGGGCCAGACCAAGGGCAAGCTCCTCAACCCCGAGGCCGGCACCGCGGTGAGCAAAGTGGTCTATGAGAAGTTCTCGGAGTACCTCGAGGAGAACCCCCGCATCGCCAAGCTGATCTACGAGAAAGCCCAGCGCGCCGCCCAGGCCCGTGAAGCCGCCCGCAAAGCGCGCGAGCTGGTGCGCCGCTCTAACCCTCTCGAGTCCGACGACCTCCCCGGCAAGCTGGCCGACTGCCAATCCGAAGACCCCACCGAGTCCGAGCTTTTCATCGTGGAAGGTGACAGCGCGGGCGGAAGCGCCAAGAGCGGGCGCGACCGCCGTTTCCAGGCCATCCTGCCCCTGCGCGGCAAGATTTTGAACGTCGAGAAGGCCGGGCTCTCCAAGGCCCTCAAGAACGCCGAGGTGCGGGCTATGGTGGCGGCCATTGGCGCAGGCATCGGCAACCGGGACGGCGAGGAAGCTCACTTCGCCATCGAGAACCTGCGCTACCACAAGATCATCATCATGACCGACGCTGACGTAGACGGCTCGCACATCCGCACCCTGCTGCTGACCTTCTTCTACCGCTACATGCGTCCCATCATCGAGCAGGGCTACCTCTACGTGGCCCAGCCCCCGCTCTACGGCCTGCGGGTGGGCAAGAGCAAGAACGTGGAGTACCTCTTCGACGACGAAGCCCTCAAGAAAGCCCTGGCCGAGATCGGTGACAAGAGCTACGAGATCCAGCGCTTCAAGGGCCTGGGCGAGATGAACGCCGAGCAATTGTGGGAGACCACCATGGACCCGGCCAGACGAGTGCTCAAACGGGTGAGCATGGAAGACGCCCTCTACGCCGCCGAGATCTTCGAGAAGCTCATGGGCTCCGACGTGCAGCCGCGCCGCGAGTTCATCGAGGAAAACGCCCGCTTCGCCCAACTCGACATCTGAGCGAGAAGCTGTCGTAACCCTCGAGGCCAGTTACCACACCGAAGCCATGGAACGGCGCACGCTGGGCAAGAGTGGCTTAAGAGTCCCGGTGGTGGGCCTGGGCCTCTGGCAGGTGCTGGACGTGGCCCCAAGGCGGGAAGTCGGTGTCTAGGTCGTGGTGGAAGCGGCGCTCGAGGGTGATCAACCGATCCAGCTCTCGAGTTGCTTAGGCAGCGGCTTCCCCAGGGCCCGCAGATAGAGCGTAGCCTTAGCCGCGAAGATCAGCACCGCTTCGCGGAAGACGTGGAAGTTGGCCTCCAGCGGCAGGCTCCAGCCATCCCGGTCAATCCGGCGCTCGAGGTCCTCGTCGTCGAGCTCGGAGAGCGAGTCCAGCAGGTCCTCGTCCAGAACCGCGAACCAATCGCGCAGGGCGGCGAGCGTCGTGAGCCCGGCGGGGGCCTGCATATCGAAGCGCAGGATGAAATCGCGGAAGGAGCGGGCATAGGCCGCCTCGGCGGTGCCCAGCTCGAGAATCAGTTCCCCCAGGCTGGGGCTGCCGGGGAGGCGGTAGGCTAGGTCGGCGTCGCTGATGCTGTGCAGCACTTCGTCGCGCAGGTTCAGGGTTTGTTTGAGCAGCTCGAGCTGGCTTTGAATGAGCCGGTTCACCTTGGGCCTCCTTGCCTGAATACACAAAGATTATCGCGGACTTTCGCCGGCTACTGTATCGATAGCCGTAGGGGCGCACCGCGGTGCGCCCCTACGAAAGCCTCGAGCTTCGCTCACTTCACGAACAGCATCTCGCGGTAGCTGGGCAGGGGCCAGTGCTTGTCGGCCACGATGCGCTCGAGGGCATCGGCGGCCTTGCGCACCTCCTGCATGGCCGGGAGCACCCTGTCGCGCATGTGGTAAGCCTTCTCGTGCACCGTGTCGCCGCCCAGCTCGGCGTTTTGCACCTTGAGCTTCTCGAGCGCATCGGAGAGGGCATCGGCAGCCTTGCTGACCTGCTCGATGGTGCGGGCGAGGGCCTTCGACTTGACCCCTACCCCGGAAAGCTCGGCCAAGTAGGCCAGGGCACCGGGCAGGATCTGGGTCTGGGCGATCCACTCGGTCGTCTCCCCCTCGATGTTGATGGTCTTGAAGTACTGGTCGAACATGATCTCCTGGCGGGCCTCGAGTTCACGCCTGTTGAGCACGCCATACTTGGCGAACAGCTCGATGTTCTTCTCGTCGGTAAGGCGCTCGATGGCCTCGAGGGCAGTGCGCAGGTTCAAGAGATCGCGCTTGGCCGCCTCCTTGTGCCAGGCTTCGGAGTAGCCGTCGCCGTTGAAAACGATGCGGCTGTGCTTCTTGTAGGTAGACTTGAGCACCTCCTGCAAGGCAGCCTCGAAGCTCTTCTTTTTCTTCATCAAGGCCTCGACCTCGTCGGTCAGCGCGTCGATGGACTCAGCCACGATGGTGTTGAGCACGGTGATAGGCATGGAGATGCTCTGCGAAGAGCCCACCGCGCGGAACTCGAACTTGTTGCCAGTAAAGGCAAAGGGCGAGGTACGGTTGCGGTCGCCCGCGTGGCGGGGCAGGGGCGGCAGCACGGGAGTGCCCAGGCCCAGCAGCCCAGCCGACTTGCCCGTGAGGCTCTTGCCGCTCACCAGGCGCTCGAAGATATCGGTGAGCTCAGCGCCCAGGAAGATCGAGAGGATGGCGGGCGGAGCCTCGTTGGCACCCAGGCGGTGGTCGTTGGAGGCCGAGGCCACGCTGATGCGCAGCAGGTCCTGATGCAGGTCCACGGCGCGAATCACCGCCGCGCAGAAGAACAGGAACTGCATGTTGTCGTGCGGGGTTTCGCCGGGCTCGAGCAGGTTCATCCCGGTATCGGTGCCCATGCTCCAGTTGCAGTGCTTGCCCGAGCCGTTGATGCCCGCGAAGGGCTTCTCGTGCAGCAGAGCCACCATCCCGTAGCGGCGGGCGGTGTTCTTCAGCGTCTGCATGATGAGTTGCTGGTGATCGGCGGCGATGTTGGAGTGCTCGAAGATGGGCGCGATCTCGTACTGGCCGGGAGCCACCTCGTTGTGGCGGGTTTTGACGGGAACTCCCAGCGCGTAGAGCTGGTGCTCAACATCAGTCATGAAGGAGAGCACCCTATCGGGGATGGAGCCGAAGTAGTGGTCCTCCAACTCCTGCCCCCGCGGGGGCTTGGCCCCGAAGAGGGTGCGCCCGGTCATCACCAGGTCGGGGCGGCGGTAGTAGAACTCCTCGTCGATGAGGAAGTACTCCTGCTCCGCGCCCAGCGTCGAAGAGACCTTGTTGGCGTCGGTCACGCCGAAGAGCGCCAGGGCTCTGAGGGCCGACTTGTTGAGTGCTTCGATGGAGCGCAGCAGGGGGGTCTTGAGGTCGAGGGCTTCGCCGGTCCAGCTGGCGAAGGCGGTGGGGATGCACAAGGTCGCGCCGTTGGAGTGGCGCAGGATGAAGGCCGGAGAGGTGGGGTCCCAGGCAGTGTAGCCCCGCGCCTCGAAGGTAGCCCGCAGCCCGCCGGAGGGGAAGCTCGAAGCATCAGGCTCGCCCTGGATCAGGTCCTTGCCGCTGAACTGGGCAATGGCCGAACCGTCGCTGGTAGGCGAGACGAAGGAGTCATGTTTCTCGGCGGTGGCTCCGGTGAGGGGTTGAAACCAGTGGGTGTAGTGGGTAGCTCCCTTTTCCAGCGCCCAGGTCTTCATAGCCAGCGCCACGGTATCGGCGATGGCCGGGTCGATGGGAGCTCCGCGCTCCATGGTGGCCTGCAAGGACTTCCAAACCGGCTTGCTCAGCCGCTGCCGCAACTCCTCGGGTGTGAGCACGTCGCGGGCGAACACCTCGTTCACCACGTCACTGGAAACCTGTCGGGACATGCCGTCCAAACGCCAGTTGCGCGCCGCCGAAACAACATCGAATTCGTGGTTCATGAGCTCTCCGTTCTCCTTAGGTGGTCCCAAGCCTCGTTTATGGGTAAACCGCACAGCCCTGACTCATCTGTGCATGTCGTTTCCCCATATTTTGACTTAAGACGGGATTCCCCATCCCACTGTGCAGCATATCATGCATTTCGAGCATTTTGTCTAGTAGTTTTTGATCAATTGGCTGCCCATCGATGAACACTGTGCATATTTTTATCAGTAAACGCGGAGGCAGCTTCTACATCTTGTCTGTTAGCTCTTTGGATCAGATCTTGTTTTGTTTTGCCCACATGCCTCTCCAGCAAGTGCCCGCCCAGCTTCTCCATCTCGTCCAGCACGTCATCCCCCAGCCGCCTGATGTGGTCGGCGGTGACCCTGACCGAGCGGTACTTCAGCACGTTCCTGACCTTCTCCGTTAGGGTCGCCAGGGTGG
>NZ_QWLA01000007.1 GCF_003574095.1 Calidithermus roseus | reverse complement strand
GGTGCAGGTACGCTGCCTCCGGCGCGGGGATTGGCGGCGGGAAGCCTGGCCTGGCTGCCGCTGGGGGTGGCGGCAGTAGCGACGGGCCGTGGCGTGCTCGTGGGGGCCGTCACCCGGATATTGGGGGAGGGGAGGGCCGTCTGAGGCTGGCTGACCTGAACCCTAGGACCGCTGGGAATCGCGCGGGTTGGGGGTGGGGTCTGGGCCACGGCCACCGGCGTTGGGGGCTGGGTTGGGGTGGCGGTGGGCTGCTGGCTGGGCGGGGTCGCCACCGGGAACAGCGGAACGAAGGGGTTTGGCGGGGCCTGCACCTGAAGTCGGCCAGGGGCGGTGGGGCCGGGGGTGGCCTGAGCGGGCTGGGCCGCACCCCCCTCAGCTTCGGGAGCCTGACTTGGGCTGCTAGGGGTGACTTCGCCTTTGAGGAAGGGCAGGGCCACAACCTCGAGCGAGCGCGTGGGCGCGGTTCCCTCCGGTGGGGAAAGCGGCGCGGTCGCGGTTTCCGGTTGGCCCACCCGGTTGGCCACCAGATACCATACTGCGACCAGAGCAGCAAACAGCAGGCCAGCTAGAGCCACCTTGGTGGATTGGGGGAGTTTGCGGAGGGTGTTGCCGAGCTGGCTCATGGCTGCCCTCCCTCTGGTGCTGCGGTCTGACCGGTGTAGACGTAGACGGTCATGGTCATGCTGCTGTTGATGACGGGGTTGCTGCTCTCGGCGCCCACGGTCAGGTTGAGGCCGGAGATAGTGGCGAAGCGCTGGAGGTTCTCGAGCTGCTTGAGGAAGGTGAAGAGTTCGGGGAAGGGCGACTCAACCTGCATGGCCAGGTTGATGGTGCGCACCCCCGCGACCTCGCTGCCCCCGGTCGTGCGCCCGATGCTCTTGAGCGTGACCCCGCTGCGGCGGGCCAGCTGGGTGAGGAGGGTGAGCACCTGGGAGAGGTCTTCTTGGGGGGGGAGCTCGCGGAAGAAGCGCTGGCGCTGGAGCTCGAGGTCGATGATGGTCGCCCGCAACTGGGGTAGCGCCCGCTCGGCAGCCCGACCGCGGTCACGTTGCACCGAAAGCTCGGCGATCTGGCTTTGCAGGTTGGCGATCTGCGACTGCATGGGCTGAATCAGGAAGATGTACAGCCCGATGCCCAGCAGCACGGAGATCACAATGACGATGATGGCCCATTCGCGCTGTCCGAGCCTAGCGAGCACCTTGCCCACCTCCTTCGGTGCTGCCCTGTGGCGTGGCGTTGTTGCTGCTGGGTGCCGGCTGGGGTGCTTGAGTGTTGTCCACCAGCCCTATGACGGCTGAGAAGGTGTAGACCCCCCGCTGCTGATCCAGCGAGGTGTCGCGGAAGTTGATGCCGAAGCGGGGTGAGGACTCGAAGGCATCCACGAAGCGGATCAGCTCGCGTTCGTTGAGGGCTTCGCCGCGCAGGTCGAACTCCACCCGGGCGCTCTTGCCGTCGTAGGCCCCCGTGCGGACGGCGTTTTGAACTTCGCTGGGGGTCAGCAGCTTGGTGCCGATGCTCTTGAGGTTGACCCCGAAAGCGCTGCCGCTGGGGGCGCTGCTCGAGCGGGGGATCTGGTTGATGACGGCGGCCAGGTAGTCCGACCAGTTGACCTTGCTCTGGTCGAGTTGGGCCTTGATTGCGATCACCTGTTGTAGCTCGGTGCGCTGCTGCTCGAGGCGGCGCTGCTCGGCGATGAAGCGCTGAAGCGAGTTAACCTCGATCTGAAGCTGCTCCTGCTCCCTCTGCAATGCGTTGCGTTGCGAGAGGGTGGAGAAGTAGAGGTAAGCCACGATACCCAGCGTCAACCCAGCGAAGCCGATGGCGGCCAGTCGCCACCACCCCGGCTCTACCCGGCGACGCAGGGTCTTGGGCAGCAGGTTGAGCTTAATCAATTGGACCCACCCCCCGCATGGCTAAACCCACCGGCACCGCGAACTCGGGCGCGAGGCCGCGCAGGTAGTCCGGGTCGAAGCGGCTCTTATCATAGGAGAGATTTTTCCAGGGGTCCACCACTTCCAGCGGGATGCCCAAGGTATCGGCCAGCAGCGGCACCAGGCTGCGCAGTTTGCTGCCTCCCCCGGCCACGAAGCCCTGGTCGATGCCCAGGTCGCCGACTTGCACCCGGAAGAACTCGAGGCTGCGCCGCAACTCGGTGGTAAGCTCGACGAGCACTGGGCGGATGGCGTCGTACATGCGGGCGGGGTTGAAGCGCTCGCGCTCGGCGTCGAAGTCTAAGAGCAAGTCCTCGTCCTCGGTGGGGATGGTGGCCAGACCGTAGTTCTTCTTCGCCTCCTCGGCGGCGGTGCTGTCGAGGTTGAAAGCCTTGGCGATGGCCGCGGTGAAGTCCTTGCCCGAGAGGTTGATCACGCGGTTGAGCAGCAGGCGCTCCCCGCGGGTCAGCACCAGCGCGCTGGACTCGGCTCCGATCTCGAAGTACAGCGTCACCAGCTCGCGGCCCCCATCACCCACGAGCTGCGGCTCGAGCACGCGCAGCCCGGCAAAAGGCTTGACGTCGATGATTAGCGGCTCGAGGCTGGCGGCCTTGAGGGTCTCGACCAAGCTGGCCACGGTCTCCTGCCGGGCTGCCCCCACCACCACGTCCATCTGCTCACCTTCCGCTACGCTGTCGAGGGGGTCCAAAGGAGCGAAGTCCATCACCACTTCGTCGATGGGGAAGGGGATGTAACGTTCCGCCTCCCAGCGCACGGCCTCCTCGAGCTGCTTGGCGGCCATCTTGGGTACCTGGAGGGTACGGGTGATGACCGCCGAGTTGCTCACCGCTGTGACCACGTAGCGCTTGCGGGTTCTGATCTCCGCCAGCATCTCGCGCAGCTCGTTGGCCAGCGCCTGTGGATCAGCGATGTTGCCCTCCTGGAAGAGCCCCGGAGGGGTCGGCCGGATGGATAAGCCCCGCAGCGTAGGGGGTGTCCCCGATAGCTCTACCAGCTTGAGGTTGGCCGAGCCGATCTCGAGGCCGAGGGCCTCGACCCGTGGCTTCAACAAGCTGCTAAAGAACTCACGCACACTGCCCCCTTTCGATAAACATCGGTTCCCAGGACGGATTTCATTATAACATTGGCGAAATTCCTGGGACCTTCTGCTTGCATAAGTGTAACGTAAGCCGTCGCACTAAGAATGGTCAAATGAACTCCTGGACGAATCTCGTCCAGGAGCCAATTTGAGCCGTTGGACTGGCTAAGCTAAAGAACAAGTTAACGAACCTGGCGTTACAGAGCGGCGGCCACCGCGCGGGCAAAAGCTTCGGTGCTGGCCTCGCCACCCAGGTCGGGGGTGCGGGGGCCATTCTCCAGCACCCGGTCCACCGCGCGCTCGAGCCGCCGTGCGGTCTCGTGCTCGCCCAGGTGGTCGAGCATCATGGCCGCCGAGAGGATGGTGGCGGCGGGGTTGGCGATGCCCTTGCCCGCGATGTCCGGCGCGCTGCCGTGCACCGGCTCGAAGATGGCGTTATTGAGGCCGATGTTACCGCTGGCGGCGATGCCCAGGCCGCCCACCAGCCCAGCGGTGAGGTCGGAGATGATGTCGCCGAAGAGGTTGGTGGTCACCAGCACGTCGAAGCGCTCGGGACGGATCACCAGTTGCATGGCGCAGTTGTCGATGATGATGTCCTGGGTCTTGACCTCGGGGTAGTTCCTGGCCTGCTCGAGCACGGTGTTGAGGAACAGCCCCTGGGTCAGCGGCAGTACGTTGGCCTTGTGGGCCACGTGAAGTTGCTTGCGCGGGCGGGTCATGGCCAGCTTGAGCGCGTACTCCCCGATGCGCGAGCTGGCCTTGCGGGTGATCACCGTGTCGGCGATGGCCAGCTCCCCATTCAAGTAGCTGCGCTCCTGCTCGACGTAGAGCCCTTCGGTGTTCTCGCGCACGACGATGAGATCTACGCCCTGGCGGGCTCCGGGAACCGGGTGGTACTTGGCCGGGCGCACGTTGGCGAAGAGGTCCAGGCGTTTACGCAGGTAACGGATGGCCCCGAAAAAGCCCGGCACCTTCTTGTTGGGGCTGCTGGCCGCGCCAAAGAGCGTGGCGTCGCTGGCCGAGATCTTCTCCACGGTCTCTTCGGGGACTGAGGTTCCGATTCTCTCAAAGGTTTCCCAGCCCGCCTCGGCCTCCACGAAGTCGAACTTCAAGCCGGTGGCCTCGAGCACCAGCCGGGCGGCTGGAATAACCTCGTGTCCAATGCCATCGCCTTCGATCAAACAGATTTTGTAGGTGCGGCTCATTCAAATCACCGGACGCCATTCTACGTCCTTTCGCGCCCAATACATTCGCACGCCCATCCCGACCTGTCTGGAGTCTCAATCCGCATCGAAGCGGATATCGATGTTCCAATCCTCTCGCCCTCGCCTGGCTTTTAGTCCAAGCTCGAGCACCAGCGCCGCGATCCCAATCAGCAAGTACACGTCCCCCAGGCTGAGCACGGTTTTGCTCCAGTAGACCGGGAGGATATCCCCCAGGTAGTAGAAGGGGGTCTGTGGGGTCATGAGTGAGTGCACCGCGTCTGAGCGCGACGCGAGTTGGAGGGCCATGGCCTCACGGGCCTCGAGGGGGATGGCCTCGAGGCGCACGGGCATGTGGCCCTGATTGGCCACGATGACCACGGTATTGAGCGCAAGACCCAGCCAGATGAACCACAGGCTGCGCAGGCGCAGGTTCATCAGGAGCCCGTAGCTCACGCACAGGAGCACACAGGCCTTGGCCAGCGGCCCCCCCACCTCGGGGCTGAGCCAGCCCTGGCGGGTCGAAAACCCGACGAAGGCCTCGAGCAAGGCCCCCAGCACGAAGGCCCAAAATGCCCTTAGCTCAACTCTTGTGAAGTCACCGAAGCGGACTCCGAACGCGAGAGCGAGGGCAATTCCGACAAGGGCACTGGCGAGGTATAGCTGCGTAGGAAAACCTCCCGGTCTTTCCAGATCGGGTCTTGCAACCAGATCTCCTTAAAGAGCTTAACCAGTTCCGGGTCGAACTGGTCTCCGGCGAGGTCCTCGAGCTCTTGCATGGCCCGCTGGGGCGACTTGGGAGGAGAGTAGGAGCGCCCCGCCGTCATGGCCTCGTAGGCATCCGCGATGCAGACGATGCGAGCCCAAAGTGGGATGGCATCCCCCGCCCGCCCCTCGGGATACCCTCGTCCGTCCCAGCGTTCGTGGTGATAGAGCACGATGGGCAAAACTTCCTTGAAGTAGCGGGCTGCCGGTTTGAGAATCTCGACCCCTCGAGTGGTGTGGCTCTTGATGAGCTCAAATTCCTGGCTGGTCAGCCGGACGGGCTTGAGCAACACGTCATCGGGAATGCCCACCTTGCCGATGTCGTGGATGCGGGCCCCATAGGCGATCTTGCGCCGATCGGCCTCGTCGAGCCCTTTGGCTTTGGCCAGGTCTACCGCGATGGCAGAGACCCGCTCGGAGTGCAAGCGCGTGAAGTTATCCTTGGCATCAAGAGCTTGCACCAGAGTATCGATGGTGGCGTTGAAAGCGTCCTCGAGCTTTACCTTCTCGTCCCAGTAGAAGCGGGAGAAGTAGAACACCACCATGAATGCCAGAACGGTGAACCCTCCCCAATCCCCGACCAACGGTTTGCTGTATGCGTTTGCCAGAAAGAGCGCCACCGGGGAAAGCAGGAGGTAGCTGCTCGAGAGCCAGCTGAAATTGGAAGCCCAGATTTTGCGTACAGGCGCTCCTGACGATAGGCGGATGACACTGATAACCAAGCCCACGTTTACGGCAAAGAAGACGGCGGAGGTACCGATAATCGCAACCACGGAGGTCAGTTCGCCCAGATGAAAGGTGGAATTTAAGTAGTACCAGGCCAGCGCACTCAGCCCGGTGGATAGCCCATATTGCACTCGGTTGAACAGATCCTTGTACCAAGGGTAGGAATTGCTTAGCTTTTTGAAGCGAAAGACCAGCGCAAGGAGAGGTGGCACCCACGGAGGGAAGAGGACGATGCTTGCTAGCAGGATGATGAAGGAGTGGGAGATATAAGCAGAGAATGGGAGCCGAATCCAGGTTCCATAAGACCAAGCTAACAGCAGCCCCCAGAACAGCAAATCCCCAACCAGGGGTGCGCTTTTGCTGGGCAGTAGTGTGAGACCATATAGCAGTCCGGCCAAGATGGCGGTCAGAATGCAGATATAGATAAGCACTGGGCGAGGAGGCAGAGCCAAAGACTGCGGCTGCATATACTTCGCAGTGTAACGATAAAACAAAACTCAAGAGGTGCAGGCTTCACAACCTGCACCTCTTGGCATGTTTAGTACGTTGGTCTAACCCCAATCCACACCAGCGCCAGCAGCGAGACCAAGGGCTACGAGGCTAGCAACCAGAGCGAAGATTTTGTAGGCGAGCTTTTTCATGCGATCCTCCCATTGGGGAACCTGGATTTATTCCGGCTCCGCTTTCTTGAGAGAATCATAAAAGGGCAAAGACGCCCGGTCAAGATATATACCGAGTCTATGAACTGCGCCAAAACGGCGTTCTGGACACGCTTTTCTCGCCTGGGCGCTTATAAACACCCAGACCGTAACCTACAGTCAGCGGGTCGGGTGTGACATTTGAACATCGAAGAGTATGAGGGGGCACTACACTCGCAATGAGGACCCACCGCCCCGTAATCGTTACGGGTGTATCTTACTGCTTTCTTCCAATAAAAAGGAAGAGGGTAGGTCTTTTTGTCGTCCCAGACGGCTTAGAAGCAGCTTATAGGCCGCTTTGCGCTTGGGGTTTGGGTCGAGTGTTACGCGTAGCTGGGCCTCGAGCAATACCGCTTTGCGGTGCAGGCCGTGGATCCAGGAATAGTGAGCCTGGCTCAATAGCAGCCCTCCCCGGTAGCCTTCGGCGATGAAGCGGGGGTCGTTGGGGGTTGAGGCTCCACCGAGGTGCAGGACTTTTCGGGGTATGAGCAACACTTCGAAACCTTTGCGGCGGGCGCGGATGCCCCACTCCATGTCCTCGTTGTAAAAGAAGAAGCGTTCATCCATGCCGCCCAGTTGTGGCAGGTGGTCGCGCCTGAGCACGATCAAAGCGCCGGAAATCCATGTGACGGGCCTGGGCTTGTGGAGATTGAAGTAGTAAGGGGCGTAAAAGAGGCCGAAGGACTGGGGCCGACCCTGCGGGGTTATGAGGACCGGGCCCGCCATCACGGCCTTGGGGTGGGTAGTCAGGGCCGCGACGAGAGCCTCGAGGTCGCCAGCTTCGAGGTAAACGTCGCTGTTCATGATGGCGACGTAATGCCCCGACACCACCTCGAGCCCCCGGTTGACCGCATAGGCATAGCCTCGGTTGGCGACACTGAGGGTCTTGAGGTTAGGCCACTGCCGGGCAAGCTCGAGGCTCCCATCCGACGAGGCCGCGTCCACCACCACCTGTTGGGCGTGGGGGTAGTACTTATGCAGGCGCTCGAGACACTCTGGCAGCACCCGGCTCGAGTTGTGCGAGATTACGAGGATCGAAAGCTCCACCGGACCCAGCTTAACGAAAGAGTGGGCCGGAAGCTTCCGGCCCACTTTCTGGTGGGCGCGATTGGACTCGAACCAACGGTCTCTATCGTGTCAGGGTTATTCCGGCCCTCCGTTACACCACGCTCAGGCTACGGCCAGGGGTTTGATCTTCTCGATTGCCTTGGCCTTTCTTGAGTGCATGGCATGATACAGATCCCAGTGCAACTGACCCTGTAGCCAGAACTCCGGGGTAGTACCGAACAACCGGGCCAGCCTCAGCGCGGTGTCGGGGGTCATCCCTCGCTTGCCCTGCACGAGCTCATTCACCCTTGGGTAGGAAACCCCAATTCGAGAGGCAAGCTCCCGCTGGGTCATGCCAAGGGGCTTCAAAAACTCTTCCCTCAGAATCTCCCCCGGATGGGTGGGGGGGCGGTGGGTTGGAAGCCGGGCCAAAAGTCTTCACCTCCTCTAGTGATAATCGGTGATCTCCACCTCTGTGGGGCCTTGAGCGGTCCAGACAAAGCACACCCGGTATTGCTCGTTGATACGGATGCTGTGCTGCCCCTGGCGGTCTGCGCTCAGGGCCTCCAGGCGGTTGCCGGGTGGGACCTTCAGGTCATTGAGCGCATAGGCCTGGTTGAGCATGTCCAGCTTTCGGCGGGCTACGTTCCAGATCGCTTTCGGGCAGGTCTTGCGGGCTTCCCTCGAGTCCACGCCATTGAAGATGTCCTCCGTCCCACGATCCCGAAAGGAGACGATCACGGGATATCACTATAACGTATAACATAACACATTATATAAAGTACACGGAGCCGCGTAGAATAGGGGTACTCCCGGACTCGGGTAGATACACAAACCCCCTCATGCGGTGAATGCATGAGGGGGTTTTCTCGTCCTGTACGTGGTGGGCGCGACTGGACTCGAACCAGCGACCCCTACCGTGTCAATGCTACTAGAGCCTTTCCAAGCTGTTATGCACACTCCCATGGAAGTTTAGGTTATACGCGTCTGGGACAATAAAAACCATCTTGTGCTTCCCAGGGCTTTCCATACCATACCGGGGTGTTTTACCCTCCACATTGCACACAAATTGCACACAACTTTAGGGGCTACCTTGAACCCCTCTGACGCTCCCTCGAGGCCGCCACGCGACAGGCCCCTGAGCAGTACTTTCCGGTCTTTCGCTCACGTATGAACGCCTTATGGCAATGGGCACAGGTTGCCCTGTGGCCTTTGTAGCGTGATAGCTCGAACAACGCCCGGTGGTAGCTGCCCATGTAGCCTACTAAGTTTGGAAGTTCGTTGGGTTGTGTACCCAAGCGAGGTGCAAGATGGGTAGGCCCAGGAACAATAAGCCCCCGCAATCCTTCAAGCCGTAAGTATTCGCGCACAAGTCTTTCACTTATGGTTTCTCGGGGAGCTTGAAAGCGCCGATAGCCCTTTGAATCCATCCCCTCGTGAAGGTGCAATAGCTCAATGACTGCATAGAGGGGCCAAAAAGAATCAACCACAACGCTGGTAGAAGGGTCTGCTAAGAGCTTCAGGTATACCCCCCAGTCGCCCGCCGCTGGTGGTAAAAACCCACGTAGGGACTCGAGGAACCCCCAGACTGGTTCCCCCACCCCCGAAGATAGGACTTCCCACCAAAAGCGCACCGTCACCGTTGCCTTGACCCATCCCATAAGGGAATCCTGGATTCCCCCCCTTACTACCAAGCCCTTCCATGGCATAGAAAAGCGATCAGAAAGGGGGTGTGGCTCTAGTAATCCGAGCCTTGGGGTGAGCTCGAGTACCTTGTCTTTGAAGTGGATCAGGTCGTCCTTTGCTTTGATAGACTTTTGGAGAGCCCGCCAAAGCCAGTAAAAGCCTTCTAACACGGGAATGGGTTGGGGAACGCCATCCCACTCAATGAATGGCCCAGCGATTGCACTTGGTATCGCTGTGATGGTTAAGCGGGGATATTCCCACTCCTCGGGTGGGGGTGGAAGCACAACGGGACGCTTCACCGTTGCATACCTTTGGGTAAGCTCCCACGAATCAAATAACAAAGGGGAGGGTGTGTCCGGTTTGTAATCGGGGTCAGGCCCCAGCGCAAATATCCTCGCCTCGAGGTCATCTGGGCGAGAGTTGGCGTAAGCCCTCAAAAGCTCTCCCAGGTATGGCCCATACAGCCCTACGAAATTAGCCACACTCCAAGTTCTCCCAGGGTCTAGAGGCAAAAGCCCTTGTGCTGAGTCTGCCCACTTTACAGGGGGCCTCAAAGCAAGAGGTGTAACGCTAAGTGTTACGCTAATGGGCTCTAGCACAGAGTCATTCTACAGCTTAGGGTGAGGCTGTATGGAACGAAAAGAACTGCTGACGGTGGAAGGAATCAGGAAAGAGTACGGGATGGGGCGTGAGACCGCTTATCGCCTTATGAAACGGCTTCCACACATCAGGGTGGGGCAGGTCATGATGATGCGCCGTTCTGACCTCGAGGAGTATCTAGCTAAGGCTGCCCGTGAGCGCCGGGATATACGCGCCGACCTCGAGCCCAACAAGAACCCCGCCGGGGCTGGCGGGGAGCGCTAGGGGGGTGGGCTGTGAATATCCCTGAGCCCATTCTACAGGAGAGGGGGCTTTTCCTCTCCTACTTCCCCCCTGAATACCGCAGCACCGCCGCCAACTGCTTGCTCACGGCTGTGCGTCAGGGTTGTGCTGACCCTAACCAGGTGGTGGGATACGCCCTGGAGACTGCCCGCCGCCGTATGCGCTGGGGCTCAGAGGCTTTCCACACCCTGGTGTGGTTGGCGGAGTTCGACCCCGAGGCCCTCTTAGCCGGGGCCCGCTGGGCCTTGTGGTGGGAGTCGCTGCCCTTCGCCGAACGGCAACGAATCAAGCGGGAGCGGTCTGAAGAGGCCGTCACACGCTGGATGGAAACCCAGCCCCCTACCGAGAAGCAACTGAGCTACCTGCGGGTTCTGGGCTACACCGATGAGGTTGCGAACCGGCTCGAGGCTTCGCGGCTTGTTGACGGCTACCTCAAGGGGAGGAACCATGCAGCACGTTGAGGGGCTGCCCCAGAGCCTGAAACCCCTCCCCCAGTGGGTCGTGTGGCGCTTCGAGACCCGCGAGGGCAAGCAGACCAAGGTGCCTTACCGGCCCCACCCTGCCCGGCTCATCCGGGCTAGCTCGAGCGACCCCGCCACCTGGGGCACCCTCGAGGCCGCCCTGGAGGCCCTGCGTGCCCACAGGTTGGAGGGGCTGGGCTTCGTGTTCGCCAAGAGTGGCGGCATCGTGGGTGTTGATCTGGACTGGAAAGGGTACCAGGGGGAGGGAATACCTCCCGAGGCCCAAACCATCGTGGACCGGCTGGACTCGTATACCGAATGGAGCCCGAGCCGCAAAGGGTGCCACGTGCTTTTGTTGGGCAAGCTGCCCGAAGGGACGCCTCACCGCAAGCAGCTAGCCCCCGGCGTGGAGCTGGAGGTGTACGACCAGGGGAGGTACTTCACGATGAGTGGCTGGCACTGGGCCGGCTACCCCACCGACCTCGAGGAGCGCCAAGCCGCCCTCGAGGCCCTGCTTGCCGAGCTATTCCCTCCCGCACCTGCGCCGCCCACGCCCCTTTCAACCCCACACCCAACCGTGGGCGAACTATCCGACTTCGAGATCCTCGAGAACCTGTTCCGGTTGGTACCAAAAGCCCGCAACCTGTGGGAGGGAGACACCAGCGCCCACGAGAACGATCACAGTCGGGCTGATTGGGCCCTTTCCAAACATCTGATGTGGATCACCGGGAATGATCAGGCTCGAGCGGACCGGCTGTTCCGGCAGTCGAAACTTTATCGCCCCAAGTGGGATGAGCGTCACGCTGCTGATGGGCGCACCTATGGCCAACTCACGCTCTCGAAAGCGTGGGCTTTCAACCCCTACACCCCCGCCGGGGGGCGACTGAGCACCAGCGCCCCCGAGGTCACGCCTGAGCGGGTATGGCCGGAGCCGGAGCCCCTCGACGACCTGGCCACCCCCGCGCCCCCGCCCTTCGATGCCCTCGAGCTCCTGCCCACCCCCCTGGGGCCGTGGGCCGAGGACACCGCAGCTCGGATGAACGCGCCGGTGGAGTTTACCACCACGGCTGCGCTGGTGGCCGCCGCCGGGGTTCTGGGTAACCGGGTGCTGATCGCCCCTGACCCCGAGGCGAACCCCGGCTGGCTAGAGGCCCCCAACCTGTGGGGCTTGCTGGTAGGCGAGCCGGGGACCAAGAAAACCCCGGTGATGGAGGCCGCCTTTGCCCCCTTACACGCGATTGAGGGCAAACTACACCGGGAGAACCAGCGCCGCCGCACGGAGTGGGAACTAGAGCGCCGCAACCGCAAGAAGGGCGACCCGGTGACCGAGGGTGATCTTCATCCTCCCGCCGAAGAAGCTCTGCTGACGCACGACATCACCCCCGAGAAGCTGGCTGATTTGTTTGAGCACAACCCCTACGGCCTGACGACCTTCCAAGATGAGCTGCTGGGCCTCATCGCGGCCTGGGAGCGCCCGGAGAAGGCCGGAGAGCGGCAGTTTTACCTCAAGCTCTGGAACGGCCTCTCTTCCCACACCCTGCGTCGCATCCAGCGGGGGAGTCACTACCTCCCGGTCTGCACCCTTTCCCTGGTGGGGGGCGCACAGCCCGGCCCGCTGCGCCGCTACATCCTGGAGGCCGCCCGGGGCTGGAACAATGACGGGCTGCTGCACCGCTTCCAGCTCACCGTTTACGGTGAGCTGCCCCCTTATCAGCGGGTGGTGCGCCCGCCCAACAGCCTCAAGGCCGAGTACGCCGCCCGGCTGGAGGGGCTGGCGAGCTTGGCCCGTCAGCTGCCCGGAGCCCCCCAGGTGGAGCTAGGGCCCGAGCTGACCCGGTCCGTCCTCACCTTCGACCCTGAGGGGCAAGCGCTCTACCTGCAATGGCTGGAGCAGACCGCCCGCGAGTCTCGCCAACCCTCCACCCCCACCCTCAAGCGCTCCTTGCTTGAGAAACAGGCCGGGTTGGTGCCCAAACTGGCCCTGCTGTTGCACCTGGTGGAGGGCTACCCCCAACCACAATCCCGTGTCGGAGGGCTTGCCGTTGCTCGAGCCATCGCCCTGGCCAATTTGTACAAGGCGCACACCCTCAACCTGTGGCAGGAAGCCATCCGGCCCGAGGTGCAGGGGGCGGTTTTGCTGGGACGGCGCATCCTCGAGCGTGTCCAGACCAAAGCCGCCTTCAACTACCGGCGCTTCAGCGAGCGGGACATTTTGCGCGCGAACTGGAAGGGGCTCACCGAGCCCGAGACGGTGCGCCGCGCGCTCGGGGAGTTGGAGGCCCGGGGCTGGATCGCCCGCGAGGGGAGCGCCTGGGTGCCCAACCCCCGCCTTTGGGAGGGAAACCATGCCTGACCTCACCGACCCCCTGGCCGCCCTCGAGTTGGTGAAGTCGCTACTCCCAAAAAGCACTGACGCACTGACGCAGGGGGGAGAAAACGTGTCCAGCACGGCACAAACGAGTGTCAGTGTGCACACTGACGCCGCACTGACACCCCCTACCCTGAGCAGTGAGACTGTCAGTGCTGTCAGTGCACCGTCAGTGCATGCACTGACGCTAACAAACCCCGTCCTGGACGAAAAAAACCCCACGAGCGTCAGTGCGTCAGTGCAATTCGGGGATAAGCGTTTGCAACCCACTCGAGACCCTGACCTCTCGGGTTGCCCCACCCACTGGCACCAGGTGCCCGAGTTACCCCCCAAGGGGTCACGGGTGCGAATGACCGACCCGAGCGGTTACGGCTGCCTCTACCGGTTCAAAGCGTGTGGCAGGTGGTGGCTGGTGAAATTCCTTCCACCCTTTGATGGCATGGTCTCACTCACCGACTCCCGGGGACGGGTGCGTGTGTTGTCTTCCCTCGAGGAAGCCGGGGCCTTGATCGCGCTACTCCCCAAAAGCACTGACGCACTGACGGTGACGGCAGAAAACCCGCCCCTGACGGCACAAACAAGCGTCAGCGTGCGCACTGACACCGCACTGACGCTCGAGGAAGAGGGGGGCGTGCTGGTCATATGAGCCGCCTGAGCACCAGCCAAGCTGCTGTGCTGCTACACCAGATCGAGCAGCCCGCTGAGGAGCCCATGCCCCGCTACCACGACCAGAAGCCCCCTCAGGCCGGTGGATGGCCCAGGGGCCACAGGTGGGGTGGTTGGACGGTGAAGATGTGCTGCTCAACCCCGAGGCCGCCTATGCTGCCCTCAACCGGCTGGCCTCCGAGGCCGGGGAACCCCTCCCAACCCTCATCCACACCAGCCGCTCTCTCATCTGTAATCCGATGACAGATGAAAGTTCCTTACGCAGCTCAGACACAAGGTTGTGTGAGACTCCCACCCGCCGGGCAATCTCCCGGTCGCTCCACCGGCCCCACTCGGGGTCTTCCAGCAGCCGCCGAACCCGGTAGCGCTTGTCGGCGTTGGTGAGGCGCAGGCCGTGGTCACGGTTGAACTGCAAGGCGTACAGCCACGCCTCGGCCTTGCTGGGCATTTTGACGATGGTGCAGTCCACCTCGAGCCGCCCCAGGCGTTTGTATGCCTCGTAGCGGTGGAAGCCGTCCACCAACCAGAACCGGCCCTCCGCCTCAGCAACAACTGCTGCCCTCAACCGGCTGGCCTCGAGATTTGAGGTGGGGCGATGAACCGTTGGCGAACCCTCATCCACCATGCCCCCCAACTTGTGGAGAAACTGCAACGGGTGAACCCCCCCAAACTTCGCCTTGTGGTAGATGGTCGGGTGGTCTACTGGGCCTTGCAGGTTCCCAAAGAAGACGACCTGGCCGCCCACGCGAGATGGCCGGGGATGAGCAGCCCCAGCCTCGAAGGGTGGTTGGTAGAGATGCTGACCCGGTTCGAGCACGGCTGGCCCCAGGCAGAGGAGGTGCAGCTTCTGGCCTTCTGGCCCCCAGACCGGCTCGAGCCCTTCGCTCGAGTGGCTCCCAAAAAGGCAGAGGCTGGCCGCTGAACCGTTACCCCCCATCTTCCTACCGCCCTGCACACCCTGCTCGAGGCTGATGGGTTGCAGGGCGTGGGGGAAACGACGAATAACGACGCATTTCGGCGCATAACGACGATAACTTGCAACTTTGGCGTTTTGCCGCCTGGCCCCTGCTCGACGAGGCTCATATCCTCGAGGTGACGCTGTACCGGGGAGCGGTCTGGCGGATAATGGTGGAATTTATGGCTTATTGCTTGACGTGTCAAGCAATAAGCCATACAATGCGGTAATGTAAGGGGGTGAGAGAGATAGAAAAGCAACTGCTAAGCGAGATTAGGCGGGTCATGGCAGAGAAGGGCATCAAGCAAGCCGATTACGCAAGGGCTGTGGGTATAAGCCGCCAAAGCGTAAACGACTACTTCAAAGGTAGGCGGGGACTGCTGACCGATACCGGGAAGGACTTGCTCGAGTACCTGGGGGTTGAGATTCGCCTTGTCCCTCGAAAGGAGCTCACTGATGGCAAGTAGAGAGAGGCCCTTAGAAAAGCGTCCCCACGGTTCGGGCACAAAGCCGGTGAAGCGGGGCAATCGGTGGTACATGCAAGTAACCCTGGGCCGCCGCCTGGATGGAAAACTAGACCGCCGGTGGGCAAGCGGGGCAACCCCGGAAGAGGCCCAGCAGAAAGCCAGAGAGCTCCAGGTTGCCGCCGCTCAAGGGATGCTCCCGACCTATGAACGCTTGACGGTGGGCGATTGGTTGCAGACCTGGCTACAGGCCAAAGCAACCAAAGCGGCTCCGACCTACACCCTCAAGCTCGAGGCCCATATCAAGCACATTAGGGAAAGCCTGGGGCGTGTGGAGCTTCGCAAGCTCAGGCCCGCGCATGTACACACCCTGGGTCAAAAGCTCGAGGCTAAGAGCCTTGCCCCCAGTTACCGCCGTGAGGTGCTCTGCACCCTCGAGGCCGCGCTTGAACGCGCTGTGGCCATGGAGCTAATCCCCCGCAACGTAGCCCGCCCGGTCAAGCTGGAATCCACCCCCCAGGTACGCAAGGTCAAAGCCTGGGACGCTCAGACGGTGAGCCGCTTCCTGGAGGTATCTAAACCCTACCGGCTTTACCCCCTCTTTTACCTGGGCTTTGCTACCGGGTTACGCCGGGAAGAGCTTTTGGGTTTGCGCTGGCAGGATGTGGACTTGCCTAATCGCACTCTACGGGTTGAGCAAACCCTGACCCCGGTCAAGGGTAGTGTGCACATTGGCCCGCCCAAGAGCCGGGCTAGTCGCCGGGTAGTGAGCTTTGGGCTGGATGTGGTGGCCGTACTCGAGGACTGGAGGGTCCGCCAAAGGGAAGAGGCCCGTATTCTGGGCGATCACTGGCAGGATACCGGCTTGGTGTTTACCTCGAGCACGGGGCAGCCTCTGCACCCCCGCAATGTGAACCGAGACATGGCCGCCATTATCAAGCGACATGAGCTACCTCCTTTGTCTCCCCACGGCATGAGGCATACGCACGCAACCCTGCTGGCCCAGAAAACCAAGCAGATTGAGCTTGTGTCCCGTCGGCTGGGTCATGCCCGCCCCAGCATCACCCTTGACCTTTACCGCCATGTGGCCGCCTGGGAACTGGAAGAGGTAGCCCTGCCCCTGAGCGAGTTACTGAGCCCTGCCCCCCGTACCCTGAACTGACGTATTGCATACAGATTGCACACAAAAACCCCTTTATGCACTCTTTGCATAAAGGGGTTTTCTCGTCCTGTACGTGGTGGGCGCGACTGGACTCGAACCAGCGACCCCTACCGTGTCAAGGTAGTGCTCTAGCCATCTGAGCTACGCGCCCATACACCCTAAACAGTTTACCCCAAGAAGTAAGGAGGGTTCGGCCTCGATCTCGGGGTTCCGCTCAAACCAGGGGCCCCGAACCTGGGTGGGGTTGGAGTCCCTCTTTTGGAGGCGCCGGCCGGATTCGAACCGGCGAATCGAGGTTTTGCAGACCTCTGCCTTACCACTTGGCTACGGCGCCTTGTCCTCCACAAGCTTGCCCCTGATCCATAAGGGGCTCAGGGACTAGCATCCGATACCCTAGCACAGGGATTACGGGGTGTCAACGAAAAGACTCCGGGTTGGAGCCGGGGGAACTCGAGCCGCCATCAAAAGCCGCCAGACTCCACCTTTTTCATGGAAAAGCCGTCGTATACTGCAACCGTGCGTGAACTTTTCGTCAAGACCCCAAGGGGGTATCGCTGGCCCTTTTCCAAGGGGTTGCTGACGGAGACCCTGATGAATGCCGGCATGGGGATGGAAGCCGCGATGTCGGTGTCTCACACCATCGAGGAGCGGCTGAAAGCCCGTAAGAAGGCGGAGATCTCCGCGGCAGCACTCAAACGCCTGGTGGTCAGCGAGGTCGAGCGGGCCTTTGGGGCTGAGCTGGCGACGAAGCTGCGCAAGCAAACCCACACCTTCGAGGACATCTTGGTCAAGGAGGGTTATCGGCGGCGGCCTTTCTCCAAGGGGGTGCTGGCGCGCAGCCTCGAGGACGCCGGTTTTGCGCTCAAAGAGGCCTATGCGCTGGCCAAGGCCCTGGAAACCGACATGCGCCAGGAAGGGCTCACCGAGATCACCGCGGAGGAATTGGAGCGCCGGGTGGTGCGCGAGGTGGAGCGCCGCTATGGCCGCTTGGCCCGCAAGCGCTACGTGGGGCGGCACAACCTGGCGGGCGAACTCTTCGTGGAAGAGGCTGAAGGGGAGCCCAGGGTGCCCTTTTCCAAGGGGGTGGTGGCTCAGTCCATGATGGAAGCGGGCCTGGCTCCCGACGCGGCTTACCGCCTGGCCCGCATCCTGGAGGGGCGCTTGCGCGAGGAAGGGAACGGGGTGGTAAGCCGCTCGAGGCTGCGCGAGATGGTGATGATGCTGCTCACCGACGAGGCCGGTGAGGACATCGCGCTGCGTTACCAGACCCTGCGTGCGATCAAGCGCACGGTCCGGCCCATTCATCTGCTCATTGGCGGGGTTACCGGAACGGGAAAGAGCCTGCTGGCTTCGGCCCTGAGCTACCGTCTGGGCATCACCCGCCTGATCTCTACCGACACCATTCGTGAGATTTTGCGGGCCACGGTGCCCGCCGACTTGGTGCCCACCCTGCACACCAGCAGCTTCGACGCCTGGAGTGCCCTGGCCCTGCCCAAACAGGCCCAGCCCGACGACTCGCTGATCCTGCAGGGCTTCCGCGACCAGGTGGCGCGGGTGGCGGTGGGGCTGCGGGCCATCCAGGAACGCGGGGCCCAGGAGCGCACCTCACTGGTGGTGGAGGGCGTTCACGTGGTTCCGGGCTACCTTTCGCACCCCTGGCAGAGCGAAGTGATTCAAATCCCGCTGATGCTGGTCGTGAGTGACGAGAACATTCACCGCGACCGCTTCATCCTGCGTGAGAAGGAGACCCAGGGCAAACGCCCGCGCACCGACTACCTGCGGCATTTTCACGAGATTCGCATGATCCAGAACCACCTCATCGAACTGGCTAGCAGCGCCCGCATCCCGGTGATTCCCGGTGAAGACCTGGATCAGGCCATCGAGAAGTGCCTCGAGGTCATCGTCCATCGCATGCAAGAAGCCTACCACCAGGCCATGCCGGAGATCCGCTGAAAGTGAGGGTGACTTGAAGACGACGCTTGGCTGGCTGGCCCTGTGGCTGTTGCTGACGGTGGGTCTAGCCCAGCCAGACGCCTACTCGCTGCGCTTCAAGCAGGCCTGGCGGCTGATTCACGAGCGCTACTGGGACAGCAGCTATCACGGCGTGGACTGGAACGCGGTAGGGGAGAAATACCGCGCACGGCTAGGCCAAATTGCCAGCTGGGACGAGCTGTACGCGCTCATCTCCGCTATGTACGACGAGATCGGCGATCAGCACACCGGCTTCCTGAGCCCTGAAGAGGCGCGGCGCTACCTGGCGGGAGCCCAGTGCTATCCGCTGCCCTTTGAGGCAGAAGGGGGCTCGAGTCCGCCCGCCTCCAGGTCGCCTTCGCCCGCCCCAGGCCCTGCCCAGCCTGAAAAACCCAGGCCCAGGCCGAAGGAACCGGCACCGGCCTTTCCTCCCTCCACGGTGGAGTACAAGGACCGCGTCGTGATTTTCCGGCTGAGCAACCTGGTGGATGGCGACGGTCCACGGATGTTGCGACAGGCCATCGAGCGGCACGACGCCCAGGCCATAGGCTACGTGCTCGACCTGCGGGGCAACCCCGGTGGCCTGGCGATCCGGATGGCCGAGGTCGCGGGCTATTTCATGCGCGGGGTGCCCTGGCGGTTGGTGACCAGAGGTTTCGGGGTTTCACCCCTACCTACCACCCCCCTCTTCGGCCAGCCCCTCACCCGCAAACCGCTGGTGGTCCTGATCGACGGAGAGGTCAACTCGGCAGCCGAGGGGTTGGCCGGAGCGCTCAAGAACGCCAGGCGGGCCTACCTCATCGGCACCCGCACCGCGGGAAATACCGAAATCCTCCTGCCGTACTGCTTCCCCGATGGCGCGGTGGCCCTGGTGGCCTCGGGGGTGTTGGCTCCCTTCAGTGGTCCGACCTGGGAAGGCCGGGGCGTGGAGCCCGATTGGGTGGTCGAGAAGGACCCGCTGGCGGCGGCCATGGAATACCTCAAGCGCCTGCGCTGATTGCCAATGGCCGAAGGCTGCCGTAGGCTCTGTTCGGCATGGTCGCGGTCGAGGATTTCTTCGTGGCATTGGCGCTGGCGGGGCTCGGGTTCGCCGCGGTGCGCTTCGCACGGCTCAATTGGGGCGTAGCCGGGGTCTGGCTCAACCTGCTGTGGTTCATCTACCAGACCTCCTTTGGCTCGGGCTGGGTGGGCTACCACCACGGGCTGGGGGTGGCTTTCGTGCTTGCGGTGGGTTGGGGGCAATACGGACTGGCCTGGGCGCTGGTACCCTGGCCCCTGCTGATCTATTTGCGCCTCGAGCTTGGCACCTACTGGCCCTACCTGCCCAACATGGCCGAGGGGATGCTGCTGGGAGGGGCAGCCTACTTGCTCACCGGCTGGGCGAAAAGGTCGCCGTAGAGGTCGCGGCGGCGCTCGGAGAGCACGGGAAACTGCTGGCGCAGCCGCGTGGGCAGGGCAGGGTCGAGTTCGACCACCAGCACCCCTTCGCTCTCGAGCCGCCCCAACACCTCGCCCAGCGGTCCCACGGCCAGGCTGGCGGCCCCGAAGGGGGGTTCGGCGTGGTTGACCGCCAGCAGGTAGGCCTGGTTCTCGGCAGCCCTGGCCCGCGTCAGCAACTCCCAGGCCGCGGCCCGCTCGGCGGGCCAGGCCGAGGGCACCAGGAACAGGTCCACGCCCTGCACGGCATAGCCCCGGTACAGCTCGGGGAAGCGCAGGTCGAAGCAGATGCTCAGCCCGGCAGTGAAGCCGCTGAGCTCGAGCGCTACCGGCTTCTCGCCGGGAACCATGGTGTGCGGCTCGTTGAAGGCGGGGATGAGGTGCAGCTTGGTGTAGACCGCTCGCTCTCCCTCGGGAGCGAGCACCCGCAGGCGGTTGGCGTGGCGTTCGCCCGCCTGCTCGAGCACCCCGCAGGCTATGGTCATCCCGCTGCGGCGGGCGAAGTCCTGGAGCTGGGCCAGCACCCAGGGGGTCCTGGGGGCATCGGTGTAGCGGTAGCCGGAGGGGAACAGCTCGGGCAGCAGGGCCAGATCGGCCCTCTGGGCATGGGCCTGCTCGAGCCAGCCCAGGGCGGCCTCGAGGGTCGCTTCCGGAGTCTCGCGGGTGGCCAGATGGACGAGTGCGCTTCTCAAGGCGTGCTCCTTTGCCTCAGGTATAGCAGATAGGGCAAGGCCAAACCCAGCGCCAGACCACCCATGTACCCCAGGAAGTGCCCGACGAAGAGCTGGGTGAGCGCCAGCAGCCCGCCCACCCAGGCATACAAGGGCAGCACGAAGGGCCGTTGCCCCTGCGGGTACTGTAGGATGGCTGCCCCCAGCATCACTCCCAGCCCCAGCCCTACCAGCAGGGGGCTCGAGCGCAGGAAGTAGCCCACCGCGAAAGCCGCCACGCCGAGCAGCGAGAGGGTTTGGGCGAAGCGGTGGGGTGACATGGGGCCTGCCTCAGGACTTGATGAACAGCTTGACCACCAGCTGCGAGAGGATCAGGCCTACCCCGCCCCAGGCGATCTGGGGCTCGCTCCCGGCGAAGCCCATCAGGGTGCAGAACACCCCTGCGGCCAGAAACCACAGCGCGTACTTGGGGTTGACCGTGAGACCCAGACCCAGCGCCACCAAAAAGCCCGAGGTGGCAGGGGAGAGGCTGCTGCCTACCAGCACCACGCCGATCAGCAGGGCCAACGTGATAACGAGGCCGACGATATAGGCTCCGGGAAAGGGTTCCTTGCTGGCTTTTTCCTTCGACTCCATGCCCTGTAGTCTACGCGATCCGGGTGAAGGGGGTGTGGGGGATGGGTGGCTCGTAGGAACCCCTTCCCGTCGGCATCAAGGTCGAGGGCCAAGGCGTCTTGCGTTTGGCTTTTTGCGTACGACGTAGGACGTACGACGTACGACCCACGCCCGGCGCCCGGCTATCGGCGTTCAGCATTCCGCATCTCAACCCAGCAGCACCTGCCTGAGCGCTTGCAGCGAGGGTTCGATGGTGATCACCTGGGTTTCCCGCTTCCACAGCGCCTCGAGCACCCCCTCTTTCGGCGCAGCGATGCCCAGGGCGCTGGATACGGCTTCGGGGAACTTGGCGGGGTGGGCGCAGGCCAGCGTGATGAGCGGAGTGCGGTCGCCGGTCTCGGCGCGGTAGCGGGCCTGGGCTTCCAGGCCCACCGAGGTGTGGGGGCAGGCCAGGTAGCCGTAGGCCTGGTGGGTCTGGCGCATACGCTCGAGGGTGGCTTCGTCCGAGACGGTGGTGCCCCAGAACCATGCCCGCATGCGCTCGGGACCGAGCAGGTGCAGCAGGCGCTCGAAGTTGCTGGGCGAGCCCACGTCCATGGCGTTGGAGACGGTGGCGATGGTGGGGTGGAACTCGTAGGCCTCTACCTTGCCCGCCAGGAAGTCGGGGAAGAAGTGGTTGGCGTTGTGGGCGGCGAGGAAGCGGTGCACGGGCTGGCCCATCAGCGCCGCCAGCACCCCGCCGGTGAGGTTGCCCAGGTTGCCGCTGGGAACGCAGAAGTTCACCCGCTTTGGCTCGAGGCCGTGCTGCGCGAGCTGCCGCACGGCCCAGAGGTAGTACAGCGCCTGCGGCAGCAGCCGCCCGATGTTGATGGAGTTGGCGCTGCTGAGGGGGAGGTGGGCCAGTTCGCCGTCAACGAAGGCTTCCTTGACCATGCGCTGGCAGTCGTCGAAGCTGCCTTTGACCGCCAGCGCCCGCACGCCGGGCCGCCGCACGATGAGCTGGCGCTCCTGCACATCGCTGACCTTGCCCAGCGGGTAGAGCAGCACCACCTCGATGTTGTCCTGGCCGGCGAAGCCGTCGGCTACCGCGCTGCCGGTGTCGCCGGAGGTGGCGACCAGGATGATGCGCCGCTCCCCGCGCTCACGCAGGAAGTGCTGCATCAGGCGGGCCATGGTGCGGGCCGCGAAGTCCTTGAAGGAGAGGGTGGGGCCGTGGAAGAGCTCGAGCACGAACAGGTCGTCGCTGAGGCGCACCAGGGGGCAGGGGAAGTCGAGGGCGTCGTGCAGGATGGCCTCGAGCGTGCTCAGGGGGATCTCGGGCTCGAGCCAGCGGCGCAGGACGCCGGCGGCGAGTTCGGGGAGGGAGCGGGCGTTCAGCCAGTTGGCGGGGTCAACGGTGGGGACTGTGTCGGGCACGTAGAGCCCGCCGTCGGGCGCCAGGCCCTTGAGCAGGGCGTCCTCGAAGCGCACAGGGGTCTTGTGGGGGTCGCGGGTGCTGTAGTAGTGGATCATCTTCAGGCTTCTTCCAGCGCCTCGACCCGAATATCGGGCAGGGGCAGGGCATTGGGGATAGGCAGGTGGCCGGGTTGTCCCGAGACCAGGCGGTAGAGATCGCCCAGCACGGCGCTGGCGGTGACGTGGCCGCCCGCTCCGGCTCCCGAGAACACCAGCTCGCCCACCTCCTGGGTGCGGCAGACCATCGCGTTGCGCACGCTGCCCATCAGGGCCAGAGGGTGGCTGGCGGGCAGGCGCACCGGACGCACCTTGCCCACCCACCGCCCGCCTTCGGGGAAGAGGCTTGCGACCAGCCGGATCACCTGGCCGTTGGCGCGGGCTTCGTCGAGCAATTCCGGGGTGAGGTGCTCGATGCCACGGGTGTTGGCCCGGACCTCCTCCCAGGCGAAGTCGGGGTCCACGGTGAGCCTCGAGAGCACCGTGAGCTTGTGGGCCGCGTCGAAACCACCCACGTCGAGCGTGGGGTCGGCCTCGGCGTAGCCCTTGTCCTGGGCTTCTTTGAGGGCC
This sequence comes from Calidithermus roseus, assembly GCF_003574095.1. GTDB lineage: Bacteria > Deinococcota > Deinococci > Deinococcales > Thermaceae > Calidithermus > Calidithermus roseus. Next base: position 45,847 of record NZ_QWLA01000007.1, on the reverse strand, counting down.
TGAGCGTAGGGGATGCCCGCCTCGAGGCGGCCTAGGATGTAATTGCAGGTGCCGTTGAGGATGCCGTGCAGCTCGAGCAGGCGGTTGCCCCACAGGCTCTGCAGCGCGCCAATCACCGGGGTCCCGGCCATCACGCTGGCCTCGTAGTACAAGAGGCCAGCCTCGGCATAGCCCCTCAGTTCGCCCCAGCGCTCGGCCAGCAGGGCCTTGTTGGCGGTGATCACCGGGGTGTCGGCCTCGAGGGCTCTCAGCACCAGCTCTCCCGCCAGCTTGGTGCCCCCCATTACCTCGATCAGCACGTCGGCCTCGGCTATGGCAGCGGGGTCGGTGGTCAGCAGGTGAGGGGGGATGCCGGGGCGGGGTTTGCCGGCGTCGCGCACCAGCACCGAAACCAGCTCAGGCCGGTAGCCGAAGGCCTCCAGGCGCCCCCGGTGAGCCCCCAACAACTCGACCAGGCAACCGCCCACGGTTCCGGCACCCAAGAGGGCTATGCGTACCGTCTCCACGGGGGGATTATATCGGTGTGGATGCCCAGGGTGCTCTGGAGAGCTACGCGCGCGAGCAGGGCCTGCTCACCGCCTGGGCCGCACTCGAGCTGCCCGAGGGCGTGCGGCGGCGTTACCGGGACTGGATTGAGCAGGGGGCCCACGCCGGGATGGGCTATCTGGGGCAGCGGCTGGAGGAGCGGCTCGAGCCCTCCCGCCGCTTCACCTGGGCGCGCAGCGTCCTGGTGCTGGCTGCCGCGCACGCCTATCCCGACCCTGGCCTCCCCGAGGGCGGCTTGCGGCTGGGGCGGGTGGCCCGCTACGCCTGGGTGCGCGATTACCACGGCCTCCTCCGCCCCCACCTGGCTGCGCTGGAAAGCCTGGCCCGGCAGGCGGGCGTCCGGGCCAAGGGCTATGTCGATCACGGGCCGCTGTCCGAGCGCAGCTACGCGGCCTTGGGTGGGCTGGGTTGGATCGGCAAGAACGGCATGTGGATGCGGATGGGGGAGGGTAGCTACCTCACCTTGGCCGTGCTGCTCACCGAGCTCGAGGCCCCGCCCGCGCCACCTCACCCCAACCGCTGCGGTCGCTGCACCCGTTGCCATAGCGCTTGCCCCACCCAGGCCCTGCCCGGTGACGGCACCCTGGACGCCCGGCGCTGCGTCAGCTACTGGACCATCGAGCACCGGGGGCTGATCCCGCAAGCGCTGTGGGCCGGCATCGGCGATTGGCTGCTGGGCTGCGACATCTGCCAGGAGGTGTGTCCCTGGAACCGCAAGGCCACGGCCTTCTGGCGGGGTTTTACCCCCGAGCCCGAGCTGGCCCACCCCGACCTCTGGGCTTTCCTGGTGCTCTCGAGCCGGGCTTTCGCCCGGCGCTTCGAGGGCACGGTTTACACGCGCCCAGGCCGCAGCGCGCTGGCCCGCAACGCGCTCATCGTGCTCTGCAACACAGGGGATGAGGCCCACCTGCCCTATATCCGCCGCGCACTGCAAGACGTCAACCCGGTGGTCCGGGCCACGGCAGCGGCGGCGATGGTGCGCTTGGGAAGGGCCGCTGAGGCCGAATCCGCCTTGCGCGACCCCGATCCAGCGGTAACTCGCTACGTGCGGGAAGCGCTGGAAAGGGCGCCGGCGGCTGGCGGCTGATAGCTGAACGCTGACAGCCAACCGCCCCCTCACCCCGGATAACGTCCCAGCCGGATCACCTCGGCCACGATAGGGGGCAGTTCCCAGGCGGTGAGGTCGAAGATGACCTGGCCGAAGTCGTAGGGCACCTTGAGGAAGCGGATGTTGAGCCGGCCCTCGAGGTCTTCCTCCAGGATCAGCACGTCGGCGCCCGGTTCACCGCCCAGGGTCAGGCCCACCGAGCCTGGATCGATCACCAGGCCGTCGCCCACGCGACGGTAGAAGGGGATGTGCCGCCCGGCAAACACGCCCCAGCGGGTGCGCAGCTTGCTGAACATCTCCAGGATGTCGCGCACGTTGGCCTCGGTGTCGAGCTTGGCCTCCGGGTCGTCGGGGAGGCCGTGCAGCGCGGTGAGACGACCGCCTTTGAGCTCGATGCGCTGGCGGGGGCGCAGGCCGCGCAGAAATTGCAGCTCCCGCTTGCTGAGCTGTTCGCTGGTCCAGGCCAGGATCGAGTCGGCGACGCCCTCGCGCTGCATGCCCATCATGGCGAAGGCCACCTTGAGGTCGGCAGAACCGGGGACGCAGGGGATGCCTTCTTTGTCGAGACGGCGCAACACCTGGCGGGGATGGGGTCCGTAACCCACCAGGTCCCCCACCGCCCACACTTGATCCACGCTTTCGTGGCGGGCCGCCTGCAAAGCGGCCTCGAGCGCGGGCAGGTTGGCGTGTATCTCTGCGAGGATGGCCAGGCGCATCGCCGTACATTCTTTCATGAATCGCTTTTGACGGCACGGTTATTCACGACACCGCCCGGGCCGAGGGTGCCACGCAACTCATGTGGAGCGCTCGGTATACTTCAAGCCGTGCGCTTCGTCGCTGCTGGCCTGGCCCTAGCTCTCACCCTTCCCCCTTTTCCTCTGGGTTTTTTAGCTCCTGTGCCCCTGGCTTTTTTCCTCTTCCAGGGAGGCTTCAGGGTGGGCTTTCTGGCGGGGCTGGGCTTCTGGGCTTTGCACCTGATCTGGCTGCCGCAGAGTTTTACCCTCAATTTCGGACCCTGGGGTGCGGTGCCCTTCATCCCCTTGATCCTGGCCAAGGCTGCGCTGTGGGGGCTTGTGTTTGGCCTCACCGTGCAGCGGCCCCTGGCCAGGGTGGGCGGCTGGCTGCTGCTGGACTACTGGACCACCCTGACCGAGGTCAAGTTCCCCTGGGGCTTCCTGGGCTACAGCATGATCGACGCGCCAGGACGGGTACTGGCCGCGCTGGGCGGGGTGTTCCTGCTCACCCTGATCGTGCTGCTGATGGCCTGGGCCATCGCCCGCAGGCAGTACTGGGCCCTGGCGGCCTGGGCTTTTTTCTGGGTCATGCCCCTGCCTGCTCAGCAGCCCGACCACCAGGCCCTGTTGGTGCAGGGTAACGTAGACCCGCTGCGCAAGCGGATGGGCCTGCCCGACGACGAGCTATACCTGCGCCTGACCCAGCAGGGCCTGGCCGAATACCCCGAGGCCCGGCTGGTGGTGTGGCCGGAAACGGCGGTCTATCAGTTCCCCCAAGAACTCGAGGCCGTCCTGGGCTCGCGCGAGCTGGTGGCCGGCTTCAACGATGGACCGGCCAACGAGATGCGCCTGTGGCGCGAAGGGGAAGTGGTCGCCACCCACCTCAAGACCCGCCTCACCCCCTTCGGTGAAGTCTACCCCTGGCGCAGGGCCCTGGATGGGGTCTACAACTTTTTCGCAGAGGCTTTCTTTGGGCCGGGCAGCCGCTTTGGAGATCGGGAGGTGGGGCAGCGCCCGGTGGCGCTCGAGCGCTATGGAGCCTACATCTGCTACGAGTCGGTGTTTCCTGCCGTGACCCGCGACTTGGTGGGCCAAGGCGCTCGGGTGCTGGTGCTGGGCACCAACGACGCCTGGTTCGGTCCTAGCTTCGGGGCCGAACAGCACTTTCAGATGGGCCGGATGCGGGCGGTGGAGACCGGGCGCTGGCTGCTCAGGGTGGGCAACGACGGGGTGACGGCCTCGGTTGACCCCTGGGGGCGGGTAGTCAACCGCCTGCAGCAGCATGTCGAAGGGGTTTTGCTCGCCCCTTACGCGCTGCGTGAGGGCCAGACCCTCTACGTTCGTCTGGGGGACTGGGTTATCGCGCTGGCGGCGGCGCTGCTGGCTGTTGGCTTGCGCATGCGGCCAGGAATGCGTATCATTTGAAGTCGCTGGGCCTGTGGGCCGAGCCAAATACGCCGGGATGGCGGAATCGGTAGACGCACTCGACTCAAAATCGAGCGGTTAACAGCCATGGGGGTTCGAGTCCCCCTCCCGGCACCACAATGAGCGCCGCTCAAACCGAAGCCCCTGGGCTTGATGGAGGAAGCTAGTGGAAATCTTGCATACCCTGTTCGTCATCGGCTACGTTCTGATAGCCGCCCTTTTGGTCTATCTGGTGCTCAACCAGGAGCCCAAAACCACCGGGGCAGGCGACCTGCTGGGCGGAAGCGGCGACCTGTTTAGCGCCAGGGGGGTTACCGGAGGGCTCTACCGGCTGACCGTGGTCTTGGGGGCAGTCTTTGTCCTGGGCGCGCTGATCCTGGGCATTTGGAGAATCTGATCGGGTGTAAATGCTTTGTGACTGGGGTGCCCACGGGCACCCCTTTTCTCCACCGAAAGGTGGATAAAACCCTCATTCTGCCAACTGAACCTGTGGCTGCATAGCCTTGACATACGGCAGTCAGGCCGATAGCGTTGAACCAAGTCCAATCCCTCGCGCCTCACTCAAGTTATGGTGCTTGGGTTTTTTGGATTGCTGTTTCGGAGGCTCAGATGAAAAGAATCCTGGTGCTAAGCATGCTGGCTCTGGCAGGGTTGGCCCTGGCCCAGCCCAAGGTGTTCAAGGGGGTGGAAGCGGGCAGGGCGGGGGGCAACTACCGCGTCACCGCCATCTCCGATCCCCGCACCTTCAACCCCTTCGTGGCGCGGGAAACCTCGTCCACGGACGTCATAGGGCTCTTCCTGCCCTACCTGACCGGCTACGATCCCTACGGTCTCAAACCCGAGGGTCACCTGGCCCAGTCCTGGGAAGTGCGCAACAACGGCCTGACCGTGATCTTCAAGCTGCGCCAGGGGGCCAAGTGGTCCGATGGGCAGCCCATCGACGCCGACGACGTGATCTTCAGCGCCACTGCCCACGCCGACCCCAAAGTCAACTCTAACGCGCGCAGCAGCTTCATCCTGGATGGCCAGCCCATCAAGTGGAGCAAGGTGGATCAGTACACCGTGCGGGCCGACTTCCCCAAGCCCTACGCCCCGGCCTTGATCCAAAGCTGGTACATCGCTCCTGAGCACATCTTCGGTGAGGCGTACAAAGCAGGCAAGATCCCTGAGTTGTGGACCCTCGAAACCCCTGTCAACCGCATCATCTCGGGCGGTCCCTTCATGCTCGAGTCCTATTCCAAGGGCGAGCGCGTGGTGCTCAGGCGCAACCCTAGCTACTGGGGCGTGGACGACAAGAACAACCCGGTGGCCTACCTCGAGCGCTACACCTTCACCACCGTCTCCGACCTCAACGCCGCGCTGGCTAAGTTCTTGGCGGGTGAGTCCGACCTGTACGCTGCCGCCAACGCCGATCAGGTAGCCCAGATCCTCGAGCGCATCCGCTCGGGCGGCCTCAAGGGCGAGATCTTCCCCAACGCCGACGTGACCACGGGCACCAACTTCATCGTCTTCAACTGGAACCACAAGGATTCCGACAAGGCCAAGCTCTTCCGCCAGGTGAAGTTCCGCCGGGCCATGGCCCACTTGATGGACAAGAAGTCCATGATCGAAGTAGCCCTGGGCGGCCTGGGCCAGCCCCAGTGGAGCCCCATCTCCATTCCTGTAAAGCAGTTCTTCACCGACGACGTAGCCAAGTACGATTACAGCCCGCAGAAAGCCGCTGCGCTGCTGGCCGAGTTGGGCTTCCGCAAGAAGAACGCCCAGGGCTTCTTGGTGGATGCCACGGGCAAGGTGCTGGAGTTCAACCTCGTCACCAACCAGGGCAACAACATTCGCGAGAAGATTGCCCAGATCTTCGCCGAAGACGCCCGGAAAATCGGCATCAGGGTCAACTATCGTCCCATTGACTTCAACGAACTCGTGCGCCAGCTCACCCAGCCCGCTGCCGACGGCACCCGCGACTTCGACGCCATCCTCATCGGCCTGACCGGTGGCATCGAGCCCGCCTTCAGCCGCAACGTCTGGCAGCTCAACGGCAGCCTGCACGCCTGGAACCTGGGCGTAGGCGGCCAGGCCCCCAAGCAGGTCGAGTCCTTTGAAGTGCTCATCGATAAGCTGATGACCCAGGGGGCCACCACTCTCGACCCGGCCAAGCGCCGTGAGATCTACGTGCAGTTCCAGAAGGTGGTGGCGGAGAATGTGCCGCTGATCTACACGGTGGCTCCGGCTTACAACCCGGCCCGCAACGCCCGCATCGGCGGCCTGTTCCCCAAGGGACAGATCAACTCCATCGTGGGCCAGTTCCCCTACATCGAGACGGTGTTCGCCAAGGAGTAACCCTCCTTTGGCGCGGGGGGCGGCACGTGCCGCCCCCCAAACCCTAGAGCCATGTGGAACTACATAGCCCGCCGTCTTTTGCAACTCATCCCTACCTTCGTAGGGGCTACGATCCTGGCTTTCGTGATCATTCAGATCGCCCCAGGGGACGCGATTACCCGTTTTGAACTCGACCCCACGGTGGACCGTGAGCAGATCGAGCGGCTGCGGCAGCAGTTCGGCCTCGACCAGCCCATTCCCGCACAGTACGCCAAGTGGCTCAGCGGGGTGTTCTTCCACGGATACCTGGGGCTCTCGCTGGACTACCGCTCGGACGTGTGGAGCGTCATCCGGCAGCCCATCCTCAACTCGATGGTGTTGGTTGGGCTCTCCACGCTGCTGATCTACCTCGTGGCCATCCCCATCGGGGTCTACTCCGCCGTGCGCAAGTACTCCCTGGGAGACCGCGCCCTGACCTTCCTGGCCTTCTTCGGCCTGGCCATCCCCAACTTTTTCTTCGCGCTCATCATGCTCTACTTCGCCATCTGGGTCAACGACCACGCGGGGATGAGGCTTCTGCCCGTCGGGGGCATGACCGATCAGTTCTTGGGCGGAGTGCCCCGGCAGGAGGCCCCCTGGATCGCCCGCACGCTTGACGTGCTGTGGCACTCGATCCTGCCGGTCATCGTGGTGGCTACCTCGGGCATGGCCGGCCTGGTGCGCATCATGAGGGGGCAGATGCTCGAGGTGCTCTCGCAGGACTACGTGCGCACTGCGCGGGCCAAGGGAGTGGCCGAGAGCATGGTGGTCTACAAGCACGCCCTGCGCAACGCGGTGATCCCCCTGGTGGCCGGGATCGGGGGGCTGCTGCCTGGGCTCATCGGTGGGGCGGGACTGGTGGAGGTGGTGATGGCCTGGCCCGGCATCACGCCCGCCTTCTTGCAAGCGGTCTCGGCCATCGACATCTACGTGATCATGGGGCTCATCACCATCAGCACCTTTCTGCTCATCGTCGGCAACCTGCTCTCCGATTTGCTCTTGGCCTGGGTGGACCCCAGGATTCGCTATAACTAGGGGCGGCCATGACGCGCAAGATCGAAGCTAGATCGCAAGGAGCGCTTCAGAGCCGCAGCTTCTTCCAGGAGGCCTGGATCCGCTTTCGCCGCCATCCCTTAGCCCGCTTGGGCGGCGGGGTACTGCTGGTGCTGTACCTGGGCGCGCTGTTCGCCGACTTCCTGGCGCCCTACCCGGAGACCAAGAGTTTTCGCGACCTCACGTTTTCCCCGCCTACGCCGGTTCACTGGCGCGATGAGAACGGGCGATTGACCCGCCCTTACGTCTGCGCCGTCGAGCGTAAGCGCAACCTCGAGACCTTCAAGCTCGAGTTCACCCAAAACTGCGCCCAGAAGTACACCATCTACTTCTTTGTCCAGGGGGAGCCTTACAGGTTCTTAGGTTTCATCCCCGCCAACTTGCGCCTGATGGGCGGGGAGTGGTTGCAAAATGAGCAGGCTCACCTGTTCTTGTGGGGCACCGATGACTTTGGTCGCGACCTGTGGGGGCGCATCTGGTACGGAGCGCGGGTGAGCCTTACTATAGGCATCTTCGCCACTGCGCTGGCCCTGTTGATCGGGGTGTTCATGGGCAGCCTCTCGGGCTTTTTCGCCGGGAAACCCCTGACGCTGAGCATCGGGCTATTCAATCCCGCCTACCGGGAGTTCGTCTCCAGGAACCCCTTGCCCAGTCTGTTCAAGACCCTGCTGTGGCTGGCTTTGTGGGGAGGGCTGGCCTGGCTGGTGTGGGTCATGCTCAGCGGCTTCTGGGCCACGACCCGCGGCTTTGAGGCCGTCGTCTTCGGGGTGTTGGGGGTCGGCATTCTCCTGGCCATCGCCTACGCCGTTCTGTTCCCGCTGATCAAGATCGACCTCGACACCATCATCATGCGCACGACCGAGATCCTGGCGGCCATCCCCGACTTGTTCTTGCTCATCACCCTCTCGGTGCTCATCCCCCAGGGCATCCCCCCGGCCATGCGTTTTTACCTGGTGGTCTGTATCCTCTCCTTCGTCAACTGGGGTGGCCTGGCGCGGGTCATGCGCGGGCAGATCCTCCAGCTTCGGGAAATGGAGTATGCTCAGGCCGCTCAGGCCATGGGGGCCTCGGATAGTCGGGTGATTACCCGGCATATCCTGCCCGGAACCTTCACTTTCTTGATCGTCAGCGTGACCCTGGCTATCCCCGGCTTCATCCTGGCCGAGTCGGGCCTGTCGTTCATTGGGCTGGGCATTCAGGAGCCGGCCTCCTCCTGGGGCCTGTTGCTCTCCAAAGCTCAGGCTCAAGGCATCACCGCCTTCGTGGACCGCCCCTGGCTGCTGATTCCTGGCCTGTTCATCTTCATCGCCATCCTCTCCTTCAACTTCATGGGCGATGGTTTACGAGATGCGCTCGATCCCAGGGCCAAACGCTAGCACCTTGACGATTACCCCTCTGCCTTGCGGTGGAGGGGTAATCGGATGTCTGGTGGATGCTACGACTGGAAAAAGCCTTGTTTATGGCCTCCAGGCTTTATTTTTGCTCCACCATGGCGTATAACCTATGCAGAGTTTTGCGGTAGAATGCCGCTGTTATACTCAAGGAGTTCGGATGGACGAAAAAAGGCTGCTCGAGGTCAAGGACCTGAAGGTCCACTTCTTCACCGATGACGGCGTGGTCAAAGCCGTAGATGGCGTTTCCTTCCACATCGACAAGGGCGAGACCCTGGCCGTGGTGGGCGAGTCGGGTTCGGGCAAGAGCGTGACCAGCCTGGCCATCATGCGCCTGATTCCCAACCCGCCTGGGCGCATCGTGGGTGGGGAGATGCTGTTTCGGGGAAAGGACGGGCAGGTCAAGGACCTGGTTAAACAGGACGAGGCCTCCATGCGCAAGATCCGTGGCAACGACATCGCCATGATCTTTCAGGAGCCTATGACCTCTTTGAACCCCGTATATACCGTAGGCGACCAGATCGCTGAAGCCATCATGCTGCACCAGGGTAAGAGCAGGAAGGAAGCCCTCGAGCTCTCTGCCGAGATGCTCGACCTGGTGGGCATCCCCGAGCCCAGGAAGCGCCTGTCTAACTACCCCCATCAGATGTCGGGCGGGATGCGCCAGCGGGTCATGATCGCCATGGCCCTCTCCTGCAACCCCTCGCTCCTCATCGCCGACGAGCCCACCACCGCGCTCGACGTGACCATCCAGGCGCAGATCCTCGAGTTGATGTACAAGCTGCAGGAAGAGATCGGCATGAGCATCCTGTTCATCACCCACAACCTGGGCGTGGTGGCCGAGATGGCCGACCGGGTGGTGGTGATGTACGCGGGGCGGGCGGTGGAAGAAGCCGATGTGACGGCTACTTTCAAGCGCTCCAAGCACCCTTACACCATGGGCCTGCTCAACTCAGTCCCCCGCTTGGACTTGGCCGCCGAGCACCGCCAGCGCCTGGAAGCCATCCCCGGTAACGTGCCCAACCCCCTGCACCTGCCTGCGGGCTGCGCCTTTCATCCCCGCTGCAAGTACTTCCAGGAGGGCCGTTGCAACACCGATATCCCGGAGTTGCAGGACACCGGCGGCGGGCATATGGTGCGCTGCGTGCGCTGGGCCGAGATTCAGTCTGAACTGGAGGTGAAGGCATGAGCATGCCGACCCCCACTGCCGTCGCCACCAGCCTGGTAGAGGTGCAAAACCTAAAGAAGTGGTTCCCCATCCGCGGCGGCATCCTGAGCCGGGTGGTGGCCAACGTCAAGGCCGTCAACGACGTGAGCTTTGATGTGAAGCGGGGGGAGGTGCTGGGTCTGGTAGGTGAGTCGGGCTCGGGCAAGACCACCGTGGGTCGCACCGTCCTGCGCCTGATTGAACCCACCTCTGGCACGATCAGGTTCGACGGCCACGACATCACCCACCTGCCCAAACCCCAACTGCGGGCCTATCGCCGGAAGATGCAGATCATCTTCCAGGACCCCTTCGCCTCCTTGAACCCCCGCATGACGGTGGGGGACATCATCGCTGAACCGCTGGTGATCCACAACCTCGAGGGCTCCGCCCAGGCCCGCACCGAGCGGGTGGCCGAACTCTTGCAGATGGTAGGCCTCAACCCCGACCACATCCGCCGCTATCCCCACGAGTTCTCCGGGGGGCAGCGCCAGCGCATCGGCATCGCCCGCGCTCTGGCAGTGCGCCCCGAGTTCATCGTGGCCGACGAGCCGGTCTCGGCGCTGGACGTGTCGATCCAGGCTCAGGTGGTCAACCTCCTGCAAGACCTCAAGGAGCAACTGGGCCTGACCATACTCTTCATCGCCCACGACCTGGCGGTGGTGGAGTACATCTCCGACCGCATCGCGGTGATGTATCTGGGCAAGGTGATGGAGCTGGCCTCCTCCAAAGACCTCTACCGCTCACCCAAGCACCCCTACACCGAGGCCCTGCTCTCGGCCATCCCCGTGCCCGACCCCACCGTCAAGCGCGAGCGCATTGTGCTGCAGGGCGATATCCCCAGCCCCATCAATCCTCCATCAGGCTGCGTGTTCCGCACCCGCTGCCGCTACGCCATCAAGGAGTGCGCCGAGGTGGTGCCCGAGCTGCGCGAGGTGGCCCCTGGCCACTTCAAGGCCTGCATTCGCGACGACATCCTGTAAAAGTCGATGGTCTACACAAGACACTGTAGGGGCGGGCTCGAGCCCGCCCCCGCGTTTTTGGGCTGAAGCTCGGAAGTGTTCTCATCGGGCCTTACTGCCGGGGTGTTTTACTTAGCTCATGCAAAAGCAACTATTGGCCGCGCTAACGCTGGCCCTGGGGATCTCCGTCGCGCAGGAAGCCACCATCTACCGCACCTTCGCCGAGGTGCGCCAGCCGGTGACGCTGCCGGCGGGTAGCTGGACCTGGGAACCTTCGCAGGTCGTGTTGCGCAGCCTGATCGCGGGAACCCTCGAGCTCGGCGGCGTGGAGGAGCTTTCCCGCCTGGTGCAGGTGCTGCCTCAGACCAGCCCGCTCTCGGCCTACAGGGGCGCAAAGGTGCAGTTTTACTGGGAGGGTCAGTGGCGCGAGGCCACCGTGGTAGACCCCGACCGTCCGATCTTCGAATACGAGGGTCGCTACCTCACCACCCTGCCTGGCCTCATCGCCTACCCCGATCCCGCCGGGTTGCGGCCTACGCCGGCGGCCCGCGTCACCTTCAGCTACCGGGGTAGCGGCCCGGCCTCTCTGAGCTACCTCAGCCGAGGGCTCACCTGGAAGCTTTACTACACCCTCGAGGGAGCCAACCTCACCGGCTGGGCTGCCCTGGAGAACAACCTGGGGCAGGTGCTGGAGTTCAAACGGGTCGAACTCGTCGCCGGCAGCGTGCCGGTGCTCGAGGGCGGCTTCGACCAGCCGGTCCCCCCCGCCCAGGCGCTCGAGTCCCGCGCAGCAGCGCTGGAGAAGGCCGGGGCGGAGTTCGTGGGCGAAGCCGGGGGCACTTACCGCTACCGGCTGCCTGGCGCACTCACCCTTCAGCCCGGCCAGACCGAACTGCCCTTCCTTCAGGCCGGGGTGCAGCCTACCTACACTTGGCGCTGGCAGTCGGGCTTTACCAGCGCGCCTGAGATCCGCTTCGAGCGTGGCTACCGCTTCGCGGCCCCTGAGAACCTCGCAGGCGGGTTGGTCAGCGTTCGCGACCAGGATGTGTTCGTGGGGCAAGCCTTTCTGCCCGAGACCGCCAAGGGTGGCTTGGTAGCCCTCTGGCTGGGCCCCGATCCCGAGGGCAGGGCCGAGCGCAGAATCGAGGTGCTGGCCCAGAACCGCTTCCGGGTGAGCACCACCGTCAAGAACTCCAAGCAATACGGCCTCGAGGTGGAGTTGAGCGAGTCCTTCCCCCAGCCCTTTACCCTCGAGATCAGCGGCGCTGAACGTACCCCCGAGGGCTACCGGGTCAGGTTCACCCTGGCCCCAGGGGCCAGCCGGGTGCTGACCTATACGGTCACCTTGCCGCGATGAGGCGGAAGCAATAAGGGGCGCAGGGTGACGGGAGGCTCGTGGCGTCTGGTCCACCCCTCCCCAGCCCTCCCCGCCAGCAGGGAGGGGGCCTTATCCCCACTCGCGTCTTGCGTTTCGCGTCGACGTACGACCTTTGCCTTAGATTGATACCGTGCAACCCGACATCCTCTACCAACTGCGCTTCATCTCCAACCTCGGTGAGGGCCCGCAGGGCAGGCCGCTGTTCGTGCTCACCGACATCGAGCGCTCCGAAGGCGACAAGGAACCGCCCAGATATCGCCCCCGCTTGGCGCTGTGGGACGGCGGCCTGAGGATCCTGACCCAGGGGGAAGCCCGCAACCCGCAGTGGAAGGGCGAGTATTACTACTTCACCCGCAAGGTGGACAAGGCCAATCAACTCTTCCGGCTTCCCGTGAACGGGGGAGAGGCTGAGCAGATCACCTGGCTCAAGGCGGGCGTAAACAGCTACAAGCTGAGCCCGGACGGCTCGAGGATCGCCCTGCTGAGCCCAGGCGACCGTGAGCCACCCAAGGCCGACCAGCCCAGGAGTTTCGAGTCCTGGCCCTTCAAATTCGAGCAGCGGGGGCTTTTGGAGGACACCCCGGCGGCTTTGTGGCTGTGGGAGCAGGGCAGCCTGCGGCAACTGCATCAGCCGCCGCTGGAGATCACCGAGCTGGCCTGGAGTCCCGATGGTCAAAGGCTCTACTTCGTGTCCTCGAGCAGCCTTCCCGAGCGCCTGGAAGGCAAGCAGCGGGTCTACACCCTCGACCTGCAAGGGCGGGTGCAGGAGTGGTTTGGTGGGGAGGGGCCGATCAGCGGTCTCGAGCCCACTCCCGACGGCGGGGGCCTGGTCTACCTTACCCACGCCTATGAGCGTGGCCTCGCCACCGATGCCCGCCTGACCTACCGGCCCCTGGAAGGCGAGCCCAGGACGCTGGCCCAGGGCAATTTCACCAACAGCATCAACTCCGATTGCCGCTATGGCACCTATGCCCAAACCCCCAGGTTTGGCCCCGACGGCCTGATCTATCTCGTGGAGACCAAGGAGGGCCACGCCCGGCTGCGCAGAGTGTCGCTCGAAGGGGAGGTCAGCAAGGTTCATGGCGTCGGGGAAAGCGTGCTGGCCTTTGCCTTCTGCGGGCGCGAGCTGTACACCCTCACCGAGACCGCCACCCTCCCTCCGCGCCTGAGCCGTCCTGGCGAGGTGCTGTTCGACCCCAACGCCGAAGTGCCGCTCTCCTTGGGCCATCCCGAGCCGGTGGTTTACCGTGCCCCCGAGGGTCACTCGGTGCCCGGCTGGGTGCTCCTGCCCCAGGGCCAAGGCCCCCACCCCCTGATCCTCTACATTCACGGTGGCCCCCACACCGCCTTTGGCAGCGCGGTGATGTTGGCCCACCACCTCTTCCGCGAGGCGGGGTTTGCCGTGGCCTACTGCAACCCCAGGGGCTCGAGCAGCTATGGCGAGGCCTTCGCCGACCTCGGCTTCCAATGGGGGGAGATCGACCAGGCCGACCTGCTGGGCTTCCTGGATACGGTGCTGGAGCGCTTTCCCCAGCTCGACCGCACTCGAGTGGGGGTGGCGGGCGGCAGCTATGGCGGCTACATGACCAACTGGCTCACCGCCCGTGCGCCCGAGCGCTTCAAGGCCGCCGTCACCGACCGCGGCATCTGCAACTGGACCAGCTTCTTCGGCGCTTCCGACATCGGGCCGCGCTTCGTGCAGCTACAGCTTGGCGCCAGCGTGTGGGAGCGGCCCGAGCTGCTGTGGGCCAAGAGCCCCCTGAGCCTGGTGCACAACGTGAAAGCCCCCACCCTGGTGGTGCACTCCGAGCAGGACCACCGCTGCCCCATCGACCAGGGCGAGACCTGGTACACCGCCCTTTTGCACCGGGGCATTCCTACTCGCTTCTTCCGCTGCCCCGAAGAGGGCCACGAGCTTTCCCGCTCAGGCCGTCCCGACCGCCGGGTCGCGCGCCTCGAGGCCTACTTGGATTGGTGGAAGCGCTACTTGTGAGCGCTGCGCTGGTCGTAAGCGAAACACCGAAAGCCGATGATCGCGAGCCACCAGCCCTCCGCCCCGACCCTCGACCTCGCTACTCTTCCTCTTCGGGCTCGAGGTTCTTGAGCAGGTCCTCGAGGCTGGCCTTGCCCTCTTCCAGGTCCTGGGCGATTTTCTGGATTGCCAGGCGCACCACTTCCGACTTGGAGACCAGGCGTTCAGGGTTGGAGAGTTCATAGGCAGCCTTGGTCAGCAGCGCGTCTTGCTCGTCGCTGATGACCACCTGGAGCCTTTTTTTCTCTTTCTTCGCCATCGTGCTCCTGCCTGTACCCACTCAGCGCTCCGAGCCTCGCACCCACGACCTTACCGCATGGTGATGAAGTTGCTCTGAGGGCTTTCGTGGGTACTTAGCTCATCACGCGGCAGTGTAGCACAGTGCAGTAATGCTTGACAACGCGAAAAATACTCCATACACTCATGTTGAGCATCATGTGTAAGATGCTGCTAAATACGTAAAGCTCTAGGAATAGGGTGATCTATAGATATGGAACAGGCCATGTGGGTGCGGGGCGGAACACCGCTGAGCGGCGAGCTTCGGGTTTATCCGGCCAAGAACTCGGCGCTCAAGCTCATGGCGGCCAGCCTCCTGAGCGCCGATCCGATAACGCTGTTGGAAGTCCCGCGCTTGCGGGATGTCGATGTCATGCTCGAGCTTTTGTCCCACCTGGGTACCCGCTATGCCTGGGAGGGTCGGACCCTGCACCTCCACACCCCCGAGATCACCAACACCGTGGCTCCTTATGAACTCGTCAGCAAGATGCGGGCCAGCTTCAACCTGCTGGGAGCGCTGGTGGCCCGCGCTGGCGAGGGCACTGTTCCCCTGCCCGGTGGCTGCACTTTTGGGCCGCGCCCGGTAGACCAGCACCTCAAGGCCCTGCGGGCCCTTGGGGCCGAGGTCACCGAGGATTCCGGCTACTTTACCGCCCGCCGGGTGCGCCCCCTGTCGGGCCGGGTGGTCTTCGACATGCCCACCCTCGGCGGAACCGAGCAGGCCCTGTTGGCGACGGCCCTCGGCGGTGAGGCCACCCTGATCCTGACTGCCCAGGAACCCGAAATCGAGGACCTCTGCCGCTTCCTGGCCGCCATGGGGGCGGAGGTTCGGGGCATCGGCAGCAGCATCCTCCACATCAAGGGGGCGAAGCGGCTCAATGGGGTGAGCTACCGGATCATCCCCGATCGCGTCGAGGCGGCCACCTTCTTGCTGGCTGCGGCTGCCACCCGTGGCCGCATCACCCTCACCGACGTGGAGCCCCTGCACCTCGACGCCCTACTGGACAAACTGACCCAGGCCGGGCACCGCCTCGAGGTCGGCCCCGACTGGATTCACCTCGAGGCCACCCCCGATCCCAAGCCCTTCAACATCGAAGCCCGCGAGTACCCCGGCTTCGTCACCGACATGCAGCCGTTGGCGGTGGGCTACCTGGCCGCGGCGCAGGGTAACGCGCTGGTCTCCGACCGTGTCTACCCCGACCGCTTTACCAACGTCCCCGAACTGCTGCGCATGGGTGGCGACCTGACCCTCAAGGACCGGGTGCTTTCGATCAACGGCAAGAAGCTGCACGGAGCCACGGTCAAGGCCACCGACATCCGCGCCGGGGCCGGCCTGGTGATCGCGGCGCTGGCCGCCGAGGGCGAGAGCCGTATCGAGGGGGTGCAGTACCTCGAGCGCGGCTACGAGCAGCTCCCCGAGCGCCTGCGCAGCCTGGGGGCCCACGTGGGCCTGGTCACCGACGAGCCCGTGCTGGCGGTCGCAGCCGATTGAATCAGCCGATTTGAAGCGAGAAAGAGCGCCTGGAAACCCAGGCGCTCTTCAATGGTCAATCAAAGCTACTTGGATTTAGCGGCAGCGGGTTTGAGGTCGCCCAGGCTGCGCTTGATCAACCATTGCTGAGCCAGGGTGATCAGCATCGAGAGGATCCAGTAGATCGAGACGCCCGAGGGGAAGCTGAAGATGATGAACACGAACACCAGGTTCATGATCATGCCCTGGCGCAGCGCGTCGGGGTTCCCGGCAGCCGAGAGGTAAGTCGAGGCGATGGTGGTGAGCACGTAGAGGATCGGCAGGATGTAAAAAGGGTCGGGCAGAGCCAGATCGGGGATCCAGAGCACACCCTGGCCGAATTCGTAGTTGGCGATGACCTTCCACAGCACGAATAGGATGGGAAGTTGGAGGAATAGGGGGAAGCACCCGGCGAAGGGGTTGATCTTGTGCTCCTGGTACAGCTTCATGGTCGCTTCGGTGCGCTTCTCCGGGTTGTCCTTGAACTTCTTGTTGATCTCTTGAATCAGCGGCTGGATCTTGTTCATTTCGGCCATGCTCTTGTACTGCTGGTGCATCAGCGGCCACAGGAGCAAGCGCACTAGGAGGGTCAGCAGCACGATGGCAAAGAACCAGCTCCCCGTCCAGCGGTGGCCCTGCTCCATCACCCACAGCAAAGCCAGCGAGAGCTGACCCCAGATGTCAGGACGGAACAGGCCGGGCAGCTCGAGGTATTTCTCCACGTGCAGCCGCACCATCTCGTTGGCGCCGCCGTAAGCCCGGAAGGAGGTGGGCTGACCGGGAGGGATGGTGACCTCGAGGGTGGCCGAGTCGCCGCTGGGCGAGCGGGCCAGCTTGGCCTGGTCGAAGCCCTGGACGGGCTGAACGACCATGGCGTAGCCCTTGGTGGGGGAGTGCTGCCAGGCCACGTAAACCGGCTTGCCGCTGCCGGTTTCGCTGGGCTGGGTGTTGCCGGGGGTGAGCCACTTGGTGAGTGGGCGGTCGCTGCCCCCAATCCCGCTCCAGCTCAGCACCCTGGGGCTGCCCGACTCCACGCTGACCTCGAGGGAGAGAAACAGCGGGTCGATGACGTAGGCCAGCTTGCCATCGCCTTGGGTGAAGGTTGCGATGAGCTTGCCCCCCTTCCTGCCGTCGGGCTCCTGATTGAACTCAGCCTGGGGGGCGTTGAAGCCGGAGAGGGTTCCCGGCAGGGGCACGCCCGAACGGACGAGGTTGAACTTGCCGCTGTAGTTGCCCTTGAAGTCAGTGCCGCGCACCTGCTTGGGGTACCAGCCGACGATCTGTCCCTGGGCGTTGAAGGCGACATCGGCGAGGTTGGTCACGGCGACCTTCTCTTGCTTGCCATCGCCGTTGACGTCGGCTTCGCGCCACTGGGCTTTGAGGGCGAGAGCGGGGGAGAGGGTGAAGAGCAAACCTAGGGTCAATCCCAGGGCCAGCTTGGCCAGCCTGGGGCGGCTACTGTGGTTCATCGTTCCTCCGTTAGGGTGGGCCAGAAATTGATGCGGGGGCGTTGCTGCGGCACGGGGTCGAGGCCACCGGGGTGCAGGGGGTGGCACTTGAGCAACCGCCGTACCGTGAGGTAGCTCCCCCAAAAAGCCCCGTGGCGCTCGAGGGCCTCCAGAGCGTAGCAGCTACAGCTCGGGTAAAAACGGCAGGTAGGCGGCTTCAGGGGCGAGATGAAGCGCCGGTAAAACCGCACCAGACCGATTAGCAGGGGCTTCACACGATCTCCGTTCCTGCGGCCCCCTATCCCCAGCGGCCTGCTCAGCCATGGGGTAGGGTAGTTGACCCGCACGCGCGTCATTGTATCAGCCCGGATTTCTTCAGGGTGAAAGCCAGGTCGCGGTATAGCTCGGCATAGCCGGCGGTCGCGGCTTCGGGTTGAGCCACGACCATCAAGTCGCAGGGTGGGAGCAGCATGTGGCGCAGGATTTCCCGCATGCGACGGCGGATTTTATTGCGCACGACGGCTTTTCCCACTTTCTTCGAAACCACCAGCCCCACCTTGACGGGGCCGGTGCGGTTGGGCAGCCAGCGCACAGAAACCAGGCGACCCCTGGCTGCACGTCCCTTCTTGAGGCGGGCGAAGGCCCACTCCCCCTTGAGGGATTCCAGCCGCGAACCGCTAGCGCGGGCGGCCTTATTCACCATTTCGGGCTGCACGGCATCGGCTCCTGAGCCCGGTGGCTCGAGGCTCCGGAGAGGTGGAGTGCGGCGACGTGGCTTGGGGGGCGTCATAAAGAACAGCCTCCTGCTGACCCAAGGCGCGCAGGAGGCTCAGAAGAGCTTCACGCCTTAACCCGAAACGGACAGCCGGGCACGGCCTTTAGCCCGCCGGCGAGCGATAACCTTGCGGCCATTTTTGGTCTTCATACGCACGCGGAATCCGTGGGTCTTGGCCCGCTTGCGCTTATTGGGTTGCCAGGTGCGCTTCATTGCAAGTCCTCCAAACCCGGTGCTAAACCGGCAGCCCAAGAAGTCTATCACAAGAACTGAGCCAGCGCAAAGCCCTGGGGTTTACGAAATTGGGAGCTTGTGCTAAGGTTATGTCTTGCGGGTTCGATCCCCGCTTGAGAACAAGGCCCCATCGTCTAGCGGCCTAGGACGCCGCCCTCTCACGGCGGTAACAGGGGTTCGAATCCCCTTGGGGTCACCAAACCAAAGCCCGGCCTCGAGGCCGGGCTTAATGGGCGCTTAGCTCAGCTGGTAGAGCACATCCCTTACAAGGATGGGGTCGGGGGTTCGAGTCCCTCAGCGCCCACCAACGAAAACCCCCGGCATGAACCGGGGGTTTACCCATGAAGTACCCATATACCCATAATCGTCAACTGACGGTCTCGGCCATGCCCTCCTCGGGCTCGGGGGCCTGAGGCAGGCGGCGGGCCCGGACTGCGGCCTCGAGGTCCTTCAGCGCCACTTTGTTGTAGAAGCGTCACGCTGCGCTGGCCGTGTTATCCCCTCGCCATAGCCCGCTCCAGCCGCCTTACCCCCTCGAGCAGCCCTTCCTCGGGGTAGTGGGCGAAGCACAGCCGCAGGGCGTTGCGGAAAGAGCCGCTGGGTGAGAAACGCATCCCTGGTTGGAAGGCCACCCCTTCCTCACGGGCCTGCTGGAGCAGCCGGGAGGCATCTTGCTCGGGGGGAAGCTCCAGCCAGACGAAGTAGCCTCCTTGAGGAGGTTGGATCTGCACGGGCAGCCGGGCTGCTTTCAGTGCCTCGAGCAAAGCCGCTAGCCGCCTGCTGTAAACCCCCCGCAACTGCTGGAGGTGAGTCTCCTGCAACCCCATGGCCATGGCCTGGGCCACGACCCGGCCCACGAAGGGGTTTAGTCCGCCCCCGCTCTGCACTACCCCACCTCGCTCCAGGCGCTCCAGCAGGCTGGGGGCAGCCTGGACCCAGCCCAGCCGCAGGCCGGGGGCCAGGATCTTGGAGAATGACCCCAGGCTGATCACCCGTTCGCTGGCCAGTGTCCCCAGCGGTGGCGGGGGCGGGGAGCCGTAGCTGAGGAGGTGGTAGACCTCGTCGGCTACCACCCACAAGCCGTGTTCCTCGGCCAGTTGCAGCAGCTTTTGCCGCTCCTGGTGGGAGAGGCTGGCCCCGGTGGGGTTGTGGAAGGTGGGTACGGTGTAGTAAAGCACCGGGCGGTGGGTGTGGAGGGCGGCCTCGAGGGCTTCAAAGTCTCCCCGCGGAACCCCCACCACCCGCAGGTTGCGCTCACGGAAGATGCTCAGGGCCAAAAAGTAGGTGGGGTCCTCCACCAGCACGCTCTGGCCGGGCTGGGTCAGGGCGGCGCAGAGCAGGTCCAACGCCTGGGAGATGCCCCCACTGATGAACAGCCGCTGTGGCTCCACCAGGGTACCGTAGTGGCGGGTGAGGAAATGGGCCAGCTCCCGGCGTAGCTCGGGATCACCCCCCTCAGCTCCGTACTGCAGGAAATGGGGCTCGCTCTGGGCGAAGAGGGCCTGGCTGGCCTGGCGAAGGGCCTCGAGGGGGAGGAGCTCGAGGCCGGGGTGGCCTACCCCTAAGTCGATAAACCCCTGGGGGATGCGAGTCTGGGTGGCGCTCAGCATGGTTCAAGGGTGCAGCAGCCGCTGCAAAAAGCTCCGGGTTCGCTCCTGGCGGGGCGAGGTGAAGACCTCTTCGGGCCGCCCTTCCTCCACCACTTCCCCCTGGTCCATGAAGACCACCCGGTCGGCCACCTCGCGGGCGAAGGCCATCTCGTGGGTTACCACCAGCATGGTCATGCCGCTTTTGGCCAAGTCGCGCATCACCCCCAGCACCTCGCCCACCATCTCCGGGTCGAGGGCGCTGGTGGGCTCGTCGAAGAGCATCACCTTGGGCTCCATGGCCAAGGCCCTGGCGATGGCCACGCGCTGCTGCTGCCCGCCGGAGAGCTGGGCCGGGTACTTGTGGGCCTGGTCGGCGATGCCCACACGCTCTAGCAGGGCCAGGGCCTTGCGCCTGGCTTCCTCCGGTCCCAGGCCCCGTACCCGCAGAGGAGCCAGGGTCACGTTCTGCAACACGCTCATGTGGGGGAAGAGGTTGAACTGCTGGAAGACCATGCCCACCTCACGCCGCACCGTGCTGAGGTTCTTGGCCTCCTTCAAAGACACCCCGTCCACCACCACCTCACCCTGCTGGAACTCCTCCAGGCCGTTGAGGCAGCGGATCAAAGTGCTTTTGCCGCTCCCGGAGGGGCCGATGATGACCAGCTTCTCTCCCGGTAGCACCTCCAGGTGGATGCCCCTGAGTACTTGGTGCTTACCGAACCACTTCTCCAGGCCGCGGATGCGGATGATGGGTTCCATCAGCCCTCCTTGTGACGCAGGGCCAGCAGGGAGATGAACTCGTAGATCAGGTTGGCGGCCAGGTAGGGGGTGATCTCGCCGGGGTCAATGGCGGGGAGCACCTCCACCACATCGGCTCCTTTGAACTCCAGTCCCTTTAGCCCCCGCACCAGGGCCATAATCTCCCTGGAGGTGAAACCCTCCACCTCGGGGGTGCCGGTCCCCGGAGCGTAGGCCGGGTCCACCGCGTCGATATCCAGGCTGATGAAGCACGCTCGCTGCCCCACGCGCTCGTGAATGCGCTTGAGCGTCTCCTCCAGGCCGATGCGCTGCACCTCGTACATGGGGATCAGCTCGTAGCCCAGCGCTCGGCTTCCCTCGTAGTCCTCGGGGCCGTAGTTGGAGCCGCGGATGCCCACCTGTATGGAGTGGGCGGGGTCTACCAACCCTTCCTCCACTGCTCGGCGGAAGGGGGTGCCGTGGTTGTACTTTCGCCCGAAGTACTGATCCAGGGTGTCGAGGTGGGCATCGATGTGCACGAGGGCTAAGGGGCCATAGACTTGGGCCAGCCCCCTCAACTCCCCCAGCGTCACCGAGTGGTCGCCCCCCATGGCCAGGGGGATCACCCCGGCCCGGCCAATGCGCTCGAACTCGGCTTGGATACGGGTGTAGGTGTCCTCGAGGTAGCCGGGAACCACCGGCACGTCCCCGTAGTCCACCCCCGAGAGGTAATCGAAGATCTTCACGTCCCAATAGGGGTTCCAAGGTCGCAGCATGATGGAGGTGCGTCGGATGCTCTCCGGACCGAAGCGGGCTCCGGGGCGGTGGGTAGTGGCGTCGTCGAAGGGAATGCCCAGCACCACGAAGTCCACCTCCTCCAACGTGCGCAGGTGGGGGAGGCGCATGAAGGTGCGTACCCCAGCGAAGCGGGGGGACTCGAGCGAGCTTGCGGGTTGATGCTTCATGGAGAAACCTCGTTCTAAGGAGCAGGACACAGGACCCAGATCACCACCGTGGGCGTGGGGCCGGGGTTGCGCCAGGTGTGGGGATCGCGCCCCGAGAAGGTCAGGCTGTCGCCCGGCCCCAGCCGGTACTCCTCCTCCGCCACCCACACCGTGAGCTGGCCTTTCAGCACGGTGATGAAGTCGGTGTTGGCAGGAAAGCGGTAAGGCTCTTCGCCTCCGTGCCCACCGGGGGCGATCTCGGTGCGCAGCACCATGACCTCACCGTCCAGCCCCCGCGAGAGGATGTGGTCTTGCACTCCCACCCCGCCGAAGTGGGCAGCCACGGCCTCATCCTTGCGCACCAGGCGGGTCTTGGGGGCTTCGAAGAGGACGCCGGGCTGGATACCCAAGGCCGCGCAGACCTTGAGCAGTGAGGCCACGCTCGCTGCCGCCGCCTCGCGCTCGAGGCGGCTCAGGAAGGATTTGTCCAGGCCGCTGCGCTTTGCGAGTTGCTCTAAGGTGAGGCCCTGGGCCTTGCGGATGTGGCGCAGCCGGGCCCCAATGCCCGTCTCGGTGGGGGAAGAGGCACGGTTCATCAGTGAGGGATGTTCCAGCGGCGCTCGAGCCCGCGCGAAACCCATGACAGCAGCAGGGTCATCCCTAGGTACAGCAGGGAGACTGCCAGATACATCTCAAAGGGTTTGAAGGTGCGGCTGGCCACCAACTGCCCGGCGCGGGTGAGTTCCACTACCGCGATGGCCGAGAGCAGCGAGGAGTTCTTCAGCAGGCTGATGCCCTCGTTGACCAGCGGTGGGATCACCCGCGTGAAGGCCTGGGGCAAGATCACGTAGCGCAGAGTCTGGCTGGGGCTCAGGCCCAAAGATAGGGCGGCTTCGCGCTGGCCTTTGGGGATGCTCTGGATGCCCGAACGCAAAATCTCGGCCACGTAGGCGCTGGAGTTGATGCTGAAGGCCAGTACCCCGGCGGCGAACTCGTTGATTTGCTGCTGGATGAGTTGGGGCAGCCCGAAGAAGATTAAGAAGATCTGCACCAGCAAGGGCGTGCCCCGCAGCAACTCGATATAACCGAGGGTAAGGGCGGAAAGCCAGCGCAAAGGGGACATCCGAGCCAGGGTCACCAGCGTTCCCAGGAGGATGCCAAAGAGAAGGGAAAGCGCCGTGACCTCTACGGTGATCCAGGCCCCCTGTAGCAAGAAGGGCAGGTTGTCGCGAACGAGCCCGAAGTCCATGGATTATTTGAACCAGCGGGCGACGAGCTCCTCGAGTTTGCCGCTGCGCTCGAGCTTCTCCATGGCCACGTCTACTGCCTGGCGCAAGTCGACACACTCCTTGCGGAAGGCCAGCCCGGTATCCACCGAATTCAACTCGGCCACCACCTGCAAGTCGGGGTACTGCTGGATGAAGGCCCGGCCCACCGAGCGGTGCACGATGAGGGCGTCGGCCTGACGGGTCTGCACGGCCAGGGCGGCTTCGGTGTAGAGGTTGTAGGACTTGACGATGGCCCCCTTTACCCCCTGGGCGATCTTCTCCTGGGCACTGCCGATCTGTACCGCCACCCGCTTGCCTGCGAGGTCTTCGAGCTTGCGGATGCCAGGGGTGTCCTTGCGGGTGATGATCACGTTAGGCCCAGAGATGTAGGGACGGGAGAAGTCCACCGACTTCTTGCGCTCTTCGGTGATGGTCAGGCCTGCCGCCACCACGTCGATTTTCTTGGCCAGCAGGGCCGGGATGAGCCCGTCGAAGCTTTGGGTAACCCAATTGACCTTGATCCCCAGTTCCCTAGCCAGCAGGTTCACCAGGTCGATGTCGAAACCGACGATCTTGTTGGCGCTATCCAGGAACTCGAAGGGGGGGTAGTCGGGGCTGGTGCCCACGTTCAGGCCTCGAGCCTTCACCTCCGCCAGACAGCTCTGGGCCAAAGCTCCAGGCAGAGCCAGCAAAACCAACAAAACCGCCATCCCCAACTTGCGCATATGGCCTCCTTCTCGCTAAAGCGAGTGGCCCTACACTAGCATGACTTTGCATATTGCGCAACAAAAGTTGCATAGAATATTAAGGCTCATCTGAGCAGGTTTTGTTCGATCTTTTACGAGGCTAATTGCTTTAGCGGCACAGGGGAACCGGGCAGCTTTTTGTCTATGGCCGGGTGCTTCCAGTGAAGCAATTCCACACCAGCCAAGGGTTCGAGTCCCTCAGCGCCCATCACGCTCGAGACAGCGAGAACCGGGGTCTGATGTCCCCGGTTCTCGCTTTTGAATCCGGCTGCTTCAGGGCACCCGCACCCGCCACCAGCCGTGGATGTCGCTGCCCCTCAGGTCGGGGCTTACCGCGCCCTGGCCGTGGAAGAAGTCGTTGTAGCTGGTGAGGCCGCCGGGGCCATACACCCCCATGACGACCGTGACCACGCTGCCCGGCTGCTCCTCGGCAGCCGCTTGAATCCAGGCTGCCCGGACGGGCAGGGTGATGGTGGTGAAGCCGAAGTTCCGGCCCAGCATGTAATCGGCGAAGCGTCCACCGAAGTTGGGCCAGTCGTAGGCGTTGGTCTCGAAGCCCAGCAGCAGGTGCAAGCCGTTGAAGGCGGGCCCCCAGCGCTGCCACCACTTCTTGCCGTCGTGGGTATCCTTGAGCACCTGGCACGACAACAGGGCCAGCCACTCGAGGTCGCCATCCCCCCACTGGCCGCTGGCGTCGGTGTAGGTAAGTGAGCTGTCGTTGTGGGTGGTGTCTTCGAAGGTGAAGCCCCCGCCCCAGCCGTGGCCGATGTAGAAGGTCAGGTCCACGTTGTCCACGTAGGTGGTGTCCAGGCCCGTCGGGGGGTTGAGGAAGTCCTTTTCCCAGGCGGCGGTGCCGCTCCAGTTGAAGCGCAAGGTGATGCCGCCTTCGGAGAGGATGCGGTTGCGGAAACCGCTTTGGTTAGCCGCTCCCAGGTCGGAGACCGCGCGCTCGATGCCCACGTCCACCACGCCGCCTACCTGCGGCAGCACCTCACCCGTGAGTGCCGGAGTGACCTGCACGGTCTTGCTGGCCATGACCACGAGGCCGTTGGCGTCGGTTACCTCGACGGTGAGCTTCTCCATGAGGCTGGAGATCTTCTCGCGGCTCACCACGCGGTAGGTGATCTCGGGGCCATACTCGCCCTGGGTAACGAGGTCGAGGTCCGTGGTGGAGGAGGTCCAGCGGTAGCTGTAGGGTGGGGTGCCTCCGCTCACGCTGGCCTGGCCCACTACCGTAGCTCCATCGGCGTTCACCGTCAGGCTGACCTTGGGCGCGTTGGAGATGGCGGGCACGAGGATCTGCAACAGGTTCACCTGCTGATTGCCGATCGTTACCGTGCCCCCGTAGATGTAGTGGGGGTAAAGGGCCTGGACGCTGCTTTGCGCCAGTGGGGGGGCGTAGTACGCCAACCCCAGATTTTCCAGGGCCAGCGCGGTGATATCGGGGTTCTTCGCCCGGTAAATCTCAGCCGCTCGCCTGTCGGCTTCGCTTGGGGAGATGAGGCTCGTGCTTGGCCCTTTTCTGAGGGCTCGGGCGGCTACGTTCAGGGAGGTCGTCTTGCCTTCTGCGTTGAAGATCACCTGGGCTTTGGCTCCAGGGCCCAGCAGGGGTAAACCCTCGAGCTTGAAGCTGTAGCTCACTCGAGTGTCCAGCCTGGCGTTGGCCTGAAGGTTGCCGGTGGCATCCACCGCTTCAAAGGTGGCGTGGTCTGCTGAGGAACTGGCCCCGGTGAGATAGTTGGAGATCGCGCTGAAGGCCCCTTGCACCTTGCTCAGCGCCTGGCCGGTATCCATTACCGGCAGCTTCTGGATCGCGTCGAAATCGAAGCCTTCCCCAGCTGTTCCGGCGGTGCCGTCCTCGCCTGCACTGCCGCCGGAGGCCGGCTTGGTGGGCACTTTGAAGAAGTTGTCTTCGTCAACGAAACGAAGAGCCCCGTCGGTCTGCCTGGGGTTATTGGGCAGGCCCAGCACGTTGGCGATCTGCTGGGCAGCATCGCTCGGGATGCCCCCACCCCCTGGAGTGACCTCGTAAATGGGCAATTGGTCCGGGTTGACCGGAGGGGTGGCGCAGCCGATGAGAGCCAATACCAGCACCAGTACGAACGGGAGATTTTTCGGGAATCTCATATCCGAACCCCCTTCTAGCCGGCTATGAGGAAGTCACAAATGGAGAGCGCATCGCTGCAAATGATGGCTGGCTTCGCTCATTCTATATCGAGTTCCGGATTCTACCTGCTTCCGAGCCGCCGGGCCCATTCAGGGCCGTAGAAACAGGCTTTTATTCGAGGGTCGTACTAAAAGCCTAAGCAACATACCTCACTCGAGCGCGGGGTGGGCCCATACAATAATCGGGGGAGGGAATAAATCCCCTGAAGCTATGGCACGCGCTAGCTACACCCTGGAGGACGTCGCCCGTGAGGCAGGGGTTTCGCCCAGCACGGTGTCGCGGGTGATCAACGGCAGCGCCAGGGTGCGTCCGGGCAAGCTCAAGGCGGTATTGGA
Organism: Calidithermus roseus; assembly: GCF_003574095.1. Taxonomy (GTDB): domain Bacteria; phylum Deinococcota; class Deinococci; order Deinococcales; family Thermaceae; genus Calidithermus; species Calidithermus roseus. The sequence goes on along the minus strand of NZ_QWLA01000007.1, from coordinate 19,629 downwards.
GGCCATAGACCGTTTGGGTTATCAGCCCAACCTCATGGCCAAGGGATTGGCCCAGGGCAAATCCCTGACCATCGGGGTGATGGTGCAGGAGATCTCGAGCCCCTTCTATGGCGAGATCATCAAAGGAATCGAGCAGGGTCTCGAGGGCACGCTCTACCACCCGGTGTTCTCCACCGGGCACTGGCAGGTCGAGCAGGAGATGGAAGCGCTGCGGGTGCTCAGCGCGCGGCAGATCGACGCCCTGATCGTGCTGGACGGCCTGGCGCCCGAAGAATACTTTCTGGGGCTGGCCAGGAAGATGCCGCTGGTGCTCTTTGGCCGCCGCATCGAGGGCCTGGAGCGCAACACCTTGCTGGTGGACAACCTCCAGGGGGCTTACCGGGGAACCCGCCACCTCATCGAACTCGGCCACACCCGTATCGTTCACATCGCCGGCCCAGCCCATCACCCCGACGCCAGGAGCCGCCTCGAGGGCTACCGCAAGGCCCTGGAGGACGCTGGAATCCCCTTCGATCCGGAGCTGGTGGTGGAGGGCGATTACATGGAGACCTCCGGGGTTCTCGCCGTGGAGAGCCTGCTTTCGCGGCGGGTGCAATTCAGCGCGATCTTTGCCGCCAACGATCAGATGGCCATGGGGGTGATGCTGGCCCTGTACCGCCGGGGGATTCGCGTGCCTGAGGACATTTCACTGGTAGGCTTCGACGACTTGCCGGGCTCGAGCTACATGACCCCGCCCCTCACCACCGTGCGCCAGCCGACCCTCGAGCTAGGCCGCGAAGCGGCCAGAGCGGCCTTGATGATGCTCACGGGCCAGCCCTACGAGCCGCCTGTGCTCAGCACAAGCCTGATAGTGCGTGAGTCCACGGCGATGCTGCGCGTGGGCCGGATGGCCGGATGGGGAAGGTAAGAAGTCAGTCCGGCAGTTCCACAAATGCGCTAATATTCTAGCGAAGGTGAAGGAGCGGCTATGGGCTCGGTGCGCAAAAGTGCCTGGATGATCGCCGCTGTGGGGCTCGGGCTGCACCTGCTGGCGCAAACGGGAGCCCTGCGCCTGGCTTTCCCCGAAGCCTGGCTGATGATCGCGCTGGCGACCCTTACCTCAGTGCTGGGCTACCGCTGGGTCGTGCCGTTGGTTGCAGGGGCCAGCCTCCTGGATGCGCTGCTGGGTGCCCGTCGCTTCCTGCTCGAGCTGGTTGCGCTCTATGGCATCTCCAGCTTGCTCGCGGCCTGGTTCGGGGCTCGGCTGCGGCGCGCTTACGCCGAGCGAAAGCGAAGCTCGCGCCTGATCAGCCTGCTGGTGCGCGGGCAAAAGGAGTTCTATGGCCTGAGCACTCGCAGCGCCGTGCTGGAGGCGTTACCGACCATCCTGGAGGAGTATGGCCAGGGCCACGTGAGCGTGTGGGAGCCAGAGGCAGAGGGCGGGGGGTTCAGGCGGGTCGCGGCCTCGCGGAGCTTCCCTCAGGACTGCCACGTGATCGCCGGAGACGGGATCGTGGGGCAGGCCTTCGGGGAGAAGCGCCCCGTCTACCTGTCCGATGTGCGCTCCAACCCGAGGTACCTGCCCGCCTCTGCCTCGGGTAGCTGGCCCCTGTGCGAACTGGCGTTGCCGCTGCTGGAGCAGGGCGAAGCCATAGGGGTGCTCAACCTCGAGTACCCCGAGCCCCTGGGCCAAGAGAGCCGGCAAGCCCTCATGCACTTTGCCCAGGGGGTGAGCCGCCACCTCGATCACCTCTCCGAGCGCAGCACGCTGGCTTTGCTGGCGGAGCTCAACCGCGCGGTGTACTCCGCTCAGGATCTGGCCGGGCTGGGCGAGCGAGCCCTGGCCTTGCTGGGGCAGGTGTTCGAGCTCGATGGCGGATCCCTGGTGCAGCAAGACGGCAGCCGGCTGCGGGCACTGGCTTTTTGGGGTGACCTGGCTCCCCAGGAGAGGGCACTGCTCGAGGAGGGCATCCCCTTTGGCCAGGGCCTGGCCTGGGAGGTTCTGCGCACAGGGCAGCCCCTCTTCAGTGACCACTACGCCTCCGAGGCACGGGCCCTGCCCGTGCTCAAGGCCTCGGGAGTCCAGGCCCTGCTGCTGCACCCCGTCGCCCTGCCCGGAGCCCAGCGGGTGCGCTTCCTTCTGGGCTTCCAGACCCGCCGGCGGCGTCGCTGGCGGCAAAGCGAAAAGGAGATGCTGGCGCGGGCTTGCCGGGTGGTGGGGCTGGCCCTGGAGGGCGTGCTCGAGCGCCAGCGCATCAAAACCCTTCTGAGCTTGCAGCAGTCGGTGCTGGAGCTCTCCCCCGAGGCGGCCTATGGGCAAATTCTCCAGACCGCGGTGGCCATGGTGCCCGGAGCCGAGGCCGGAAGCCTGTTGGTGTGGAAGGATGGGGCTTTTGAGTTTCGAGCCACGCAAGGCTACGACCTCGAAGGCCTTCGCGGGGTTCGTTTCAGCCTGGAGCAGCAGCGGGCCTGGCACGACGACCCGGCAGGCTGGCAGCGGGGCCTCCCTCGCATTCGCTCCAGCGCCCTCACCGAGGCCAGCCTCGAGACGGGCTTGCCGGAGGACAAGAAGGAGCAAGCGCGCCTGGAGGAGATCAAAGCCAACCTCCACCTGCCCATTCGCTACGCTGAGGAGGTGTTGGCTTTGCTCAACCTCGACAACCTGCACGACCCCTCGGCCTTCGATCACGATTCCTTGCATGCCGCTCAGCTTTTCGCCCCGGTGGTGGCCACGCTCCTGCACGACCTGCGCTACCGCCAGCGTCTCGAGGAAGCCGCCCTTACCGACGTGCTCACCGGCCTGTCCAACCGCCGGGCCTTCGACCTTCGCCTGGCCGAGGAACTCGAGCGCGCCCGGCGTTACGCCTACCCCCTGTCCTTGCTGGTGATGGACCTCTCGGGCTTCAAAGCCATCAACGACCGGCTGGGCCACAAGCAGGGAGACCAGGCTTTGCAGGCGGTGGCCAGCACCCTCAAAAAGCAGCGGCGCAACGGCGACAGCCTCTACCGCTGGGGCGGCGACGAGTTCGCCGCCATCTTGCCCCACGCCGACCTCGAGGGGGCCATTGCGGCGGCTACCCGCTACCACCGCGCCATCGGCGCGCTGGAGATCGGGGGGATGAGGCTGGGCGTCAACATCGGCGCGGCCTGTTTTCCCAAAGAGGCTCAGGACGCTGAAGCCCTGCTGCACCTGGCCGATGAACGCATGTACCAGGCCAAGTCGCGCAAGGTGCCCCTCGCGATGGATTAAGCGCCCAGCAACTGGCGCGCCGTGCGCACCCGGGTGCGCACGGCCTGGGTTTCCTGGCGGTCCTGGGCCAGCCGCCTGCGGGCCAGGCGCAGGTGGCGGTCCTGGGCCTGGGGGGCTACCCCGCCCAGCACCTGGCGGCGCTCGAGGAAGCGCCGGGGCTCGAGGGCGGCCTGCAACTCGGGGGCGCTGTAACCCAGGTGGGTTTGCAGGTCCTCGGGGGTGGCCTGGGCCAGGGTGCGTCCCTGTGCGCTCAGATGGGCCAGCAGGTCCTTGACCCGGCGGTAGGCCTCGCCCAGCGGCCAGTACCCTCCGGCCACCAGCACGTCCACCAGCTCGGAGGCCAGCACCGAGCGGTCCTCCAGGCCTCGCAGCAGGCCCTCGGGCCGGAACTCGCTTTCCTCCAGAGCCACCCGAATCAGCTCCAGCCCGCCCTCGGCCATCTCGCACAGCCGGTCCAGCGGTTCGACTACCCCGGTGGAGTGGTCGTTGAGGTCGCCGAAGGCGGTGGAGTGGTTGAGCTGGGTCATCAGGCTGGCCCCGCTGATGAGTTCGGCCACGAGGACCCGGGCGTGCTCGAGGATCACCGGGTTGTACTTTTGCGGCATGATCGACGAGCCCTGCGCCACGCGCTCCCCCACCCGGAAAGCCCCGCTCTCGGCCCAGGCCAGCAGGTCGCGGATCAGCCGCGAGAGGCTGGTGCCCAGCCCGGCCAGGGCCTGGGCGAGCTCGAGGGCCCAGTCTCCGGCGGCAATAGCGTCGTAGGTGTTCTCGATCACCCCGCCGAAGCCCAGCCAGCGGGCCATGGCCTCACGGTCCACGGGGTAGGGGCTTCCGGCCAGCGAACTCGCCCCAAGCGGGGAGCGATCGGTGGTCTCGAGCGCGGCCCGTAGACGGCGGAAATCCCGGCTCAGCAGGTTCTCGAAGGCCGCCAGGTAGTGCCCCAGCGAGCTCGGCTGGGCGGGCTGGTGGTGGGTGAAAGCGGTCATCAGGGTGTCCCGGTGGACTTCCGCCAGCATCAGCAGGCGCTGGCGCAGCCGCAGCAGGTCGCCCATCACCGCCAGGGCCTGGTCGCGGGTGTAGGCTCTGAAGACGGTGAGGTCGAGGTCGTTGCGCGAAAGCCCGCGGCGCAGTGCCCCGGCCACCTCGGCCCCCGCCATTTCGTTGAGCTGGAGGTCGATGGCGAAGAACACGTCCTCCACCAGCCCGCTGAAGCCGGGCAGGGGAAGGGGCCGCAGCAGCCGCAGGGCCTGCACCGCCTCGGCGGCGAAGGGCACTCCCAAAGCCGACAGACCTTTGGCATAAGCGCTCAGGGCGTCGAGGAAATGAGGCACCAGCCGCTCTCTGGCGAAGCGGTAATGGCGCATCAGCACGCGGCGTCGGTAGGTGGTATTCCAGCGAGACATAACATTTAGTCGGTGTTCAGCCAAAACTCAGCCGGGTTTCAGGCGATTGAGGCACACTTTAAAGTGTGAGGGTCACGCCACAACCCCCTCACCTCCCTTAGACCGCCGGAGCGGCACTCCGGCGGATTTTTTATCTGGCCTCGGCCCGACACCTGCCCAGTTTAGCCAATCGCGGGCTCGAGGTGGGGTAACTTAAGTCCGGTGCGCCTGCGCGTTCGCCATACCACCGAGTACCGCTACCCCGAGGAGGCCCAGGACTCCTTCAACGAGCTGTGGCTGACTCCGGTGGACGATCATCGCCAGTGCCTGTTGGAACACCGCCTGTTCATCGAGCCCCTCGCCGCCGTGCGCAGTCGCCAGGATTACTTCCACAACCGCGTCCACGACTTTCACCTCACCACCCCTCACAAAAGCCTCAAGGTCGAGGTCTTCGCCCGCGTGACCACCTTTGCCACTCCCGAACCCCTCAGCGTGAGCGTGAGCAGCCTCGAGCCCCTGCGCGATCGCTTCTTCGAGTTTTTAGCCCCCACTGCCCGCGTGCCCCTGCACCTCGAGTGGGGCCAGATGCTGGGCTTCCGCAAGCCCCACGGCGCGGAGAGCCTGCACGACTACCTGCTCGAGATGACCCGCCACCTCTTCGAGTCGTTCACCTACGACACCGAGGCCACCCAGGTCGACACCCCCCTGCGGCGCTTCGTGGAAGGGCGCAGGGGCGTCTGCCAGGACTACGCCCAGGCCATGCTGGCCCTGTGCCGCAGCTACGGCATCCCCGCCCGCTACGTCTCGGGCTACCTGGCGACCGGCGTCGGAGCCGAGGGCAGCCACGCCTGGGTCGAAGCCTTCGTGCCGGGCTCGGGCTGGGTCGGCTACGACCCCACCAACAACAGCCTCGTCGGCGAGCAGTACATCAAAAACGCCCACGGACGCGACTACGACGACTGCCCGCCCCTCAAGGGATTGCGTCGGGGCGGGGGCCGCGAAGAGCTCAGGGTCTTCGTCAGCGTGGAGGAAGAGCCGGGCAAGGCGCTGGCGAGGATGTAGCAAATCGGCTTGCCTTCGGCGCTTGGCTAGTTGAACATCTATAGCGTCACACATTCACGTAGTGTTGAATAGAGGGCGTGGAATCAGACAGCGACCTGATACGGCAGGTAGCCCAGGGAGAAGAAAGCGCCCTCGAGGAGCTGTACCGGCGTTACGGGGGCAAGGTCTATGCCCTGTTGCTGCGCATGCTGGGCGGGCGCGAGGAGGCGGAAGAAGTTTTGCAAGACAGTTTCGTACAGCTTTACAAGGAAGCCCGGCGCTACGATCCGCAGCGCGGCAGCGTGAGCACCTTTGTGTTCACCATCGCACGCAACCTGGCCCTCTCGAGGCTGCGCGCGCGCAGAGTTCGGCCTCAGAAGGCCCTGGAGCACGACCTGCACGATCCCGAGCAGGAGATGGGCCTGTGGCACGAGCATGACCCCACCGACCGGGTTCTGGTGGAGCGGGCCTTAGCCCGGCTGTCGCCCGAGGACCGCAGGCTGCTCGAGGAGTCGTTTTATTGGGGCTACAGCCATAGCGAACTTTCCGAACGCCACCAGATGCCGCTGGGAACCGTGAAAACGAAGCTGCGCCGGGCCTTGCTGCAACTGCGGGAGTTTCTCGAGGGCAAGGTGCGCGAGGGGGGCGAGTGATGGAGTTTCGCGACCTGCTTCCCGATTACCTGCTGGGACAGCTCGATTCCGAGGAGGCCAGGCGGCTCGAGGCCCAGCTCGAGCGCTCGCCCGAGCTGCAGGCCGAACTCAATTCCCTCCGCGCAGCGCTGTTCAGGCTACCCGAGCAGCTAGCCCCCATAACCCCGCCGCCCAGGGTCTGGTCGCGCATCCAGAAGCGGCTTCGAGGGCGCAGGCTGCTGCCCTGGTCTCAGATTGCTGCCGTGGCCGCTAGCCTGGCATTGGTCTTCGCTGGGATTGGGCTTTACCAGCTTCAAAGCCTCCGCGCTCTCCAGGCCGAGCAGGCCAAGATCGCGCGCTGGTTGGCGATTCCCGAGGGCAAGTGGCGGGCCATCAAGAACGCCCAGGGCGAGGGGATCGGCACCATGATCTGGCTCGAGGACGGTAGCTGCCTGATCGTGATGAAAGACCCCGCCCCCAGGGACAGGGTCTACCAGGCCTGGGGCCGCAAGGACGGCCAGCCGGTCTCGCTGGGCATCTTCCGGGGGAGGGTCTACGAGACCCGCTACGAGGGCTTCGAGCGCATGGGGGTGAGCCTCGAGCCCCCCGGCGGCAGCCCCCAGCCCACCCAGCCGCTGGGGAGCGTGCCGGTGTCTTGAGCAAGGGGTTTTTCCCCACGAGCCGCAGGCCAAATTTCAGCCCCGCTTCAGTCAGGCCATGCCACAATAACGGCAGTATGCCCAAAGTGCTCCTCATCGAGGACGATCCTGGGGTGCGGGAGGCCTTGCGGATGGGTCTCGAGCTCGAAGGATATGAGGTGCTCGAGGCGGCCACCGGGGCCGAGGGCCTGCGCAAGTTGGGCCAGGAGCCCGAGGTTGTTGTGCTGGACGTGCTGTTGCCGGGGGGCGATGGCTTCGGGGTGCTCCGGGAAATTCGCCAGCAGAGCACGGTGCCGGTCTTGATGCTCACCGCGCTGGACGAGGTGGAGTACCGGGTCAGGGGCCTGCGGGGTGGGGCCGACGACTACCTGGTCAAGCCCTACGCTCTCTCGGAACTGGTAGCCCGCCTCGAGGCCCTGCTGCGCCGGGCTTCCCGGAAGCAGGAAATGCTGTGCTACGCTGACGTGACCCTTTTTCCCAGCCGCATGGAGGCTCGCCGGGGGGAGCGCCTGCTCGAGCTTTCCCCCAAGGCTTTCCTGCTGCTGAAGACCTTCCTCGAGCACCCCGAGCGCCTGCTGCCCAAGGAGAGCCTGATGCAGCGGGTGTGGGGGGAGGAAGTCGAGCCCAACACCCTCGAGGTACACCTCTCGGCCCTGCGTCGGGCGCTGGGCGAGCCGCCTTTGCTGCACACCCTGCGGGGCCACGGGTATATCCTGCGCAAATGAGCCGTCTGAGCCTGCACACGAGGCTTTTGGTGTGGCTGTTCGTGGCCCTGGCGGTGCTGCTGGTGCCGCTGTGGGTGTTCACCGTGCGCGAGGCCCAGGCCACCGCGCTCTCGGCGCTCGAGCGCGCCCTGCTGGCGCGCATGGGCTTCCTAGCGGCCACCCTCAACGTCACACCGCAATCGCTCAGCCAGATCACCAACGACTTCGGCGGAGTGGGCTTTTTGCTCGACTCCAGCGGCACCCGCCCCATCTGGACCGACCAGGGCGACAACCGCCTGCCCGAGGGGGTCTACGAGGCCTTGCGCGAGGGTCGTACCTTCCGCCGGCTCATCGAAAACCGGCTGTGGATCGCCCAGCCCGGCGAACTGGGGGCTTTCGGCGTGGCGGTGCCGCTGGAGGAGGTGGCCGAGCTGCCGGCTCGCTTCTTCCGGCTCTACCTGAGCGTGGGGCTGGTGCTGTTGCTGCTGGCGTGGCTGGTGGGGGCGGTAGGGCTCTCGCGTTCGCTGCGCCCGGTGGGCTCGCTGGCCCGCGAGCTCTCCCTGCGCAGCCCCGACTTCCTGCAACCCCTGCCCGAGCCGCGCCTGCTCGAGCTGCGCCCGGCGGTGGATTCGCTGAACCGCCTGATGGAGGCGCTTTCCCAGGCTTTCGAGCGCATGAAGGAACAGGAGCAGGCCGCCAAGCGCTTCGCCTACGGAGCCTCGCACGAACTGCGCAACCCGCTGGCCGCCCTCAGGGGCTACCTCGAGGTCCTCCAGCGGCGGCCTGGAGAGACCCGTGCCCTGGAAGGGGCCCTGCGTGAGGTCCGGCGCATGGAGAGCCTGCTGGGGGGGCTGCTGACCCTGGCCCGCCTCGAGGGCCGCAGCCAGGCTCAGGCCGAGCCGGTAGACCTGGCACTCCTCCTGCGCGAACGCTATGGGCTCGACGTCGAAGGGGAGGCCACCGTCAGCGCCGAGGTGGCCCTGCTCACCCTGGCCCTGGACAACCTGTACCAGAACGCCCGCCAGCACGGGGGGTTGCCCCTCGAGGCCCGCCTGGTGCCCCAGGAGGGCGGGGTCTGGCTCTACCTCGACGACTGCGGCCCGGGCTTTCCCGAAGCCCTTTTGCCCAGGGTCTTCGAGCCCTTCGTCAAGGGTGAGGGCAGGGGGACCGGGCTGGGGCTGGCCCTGGTGGAGGCGGTGGCTCGGGTCCACGGAGGCCGGGTGATGGCCGAGAACCGGCCCGAAGGCGGGGCCAGGGTGGGGGTCTGGCTTCCCGGCCTTAAGGCAGAGTTAAGGGGAATTGCGTAGCCTTAGGGCATGAAGGCACGGCACTGGATTCTCGCGGGCCTGCTGCTGTGGCTGGGAGGCTCTGGGGGGGCTGCCGATGGGCTGCCAACCTACTACGACGCCGTGGCCCCGATCCTCAATACCCACTGCGTGGGGTGCCACACCGAGGGGGGAATTGCGCCCTTTCCCCTTGACAGTGCCGAGTGGGCGGTGAAGATGGCTCCAGCCATCGCTTCGGCGGTGGCCGAGGGGCGTATGCCGCCCTGGCCACCGGGGGAGGCCTCGCCCAAAATGCGGGGCGAACGCCGCCTGAGCCCGGAAGCCATCGCCACGCTGGTGAGCTGGGCGAAAGCGGGGGCGCCGCTGGGGGAGGCAAAGAACCCCACGCTCACGCCGAACAAGTCTGTTGCCCGCACGCCCGACCTGGTGGCCGCCATGCCCAGGGCCTACACCCCGGATTCTAGGCTCTACGACGACTACCGTTGCTTCCTGCTGGACACCGGGCTCGAGCGCGATACCTTCGTGCAGGGCTACCGGATACAGCCCGGCCAGAGCCAGCTCGTGCACCACGTGATCCTCTTCGTCATCGGCCCTGAGGCGGTGCAGCGGGCCAGAGCCCAGGACGGGGCGGACGGGCGGCCCGGCTGGCAGTGCTTCGGCGGGCCCAGCCTGGGGGCGGGCACCGGGAGCCTGGGCAACGCGCTGGGCTTCTGGGTTCCCGGCACCCAGGGCACCGATTACCCCCCCGGGACCGGCAAGGAGATCAAGGCGGGCTCGAGGATCGTCATGCAGGTGCATTACAACCTCAGCGCCCCCGCTCACCCCGACCAGACCCGCCTCGAGCTCTTCTTCGCCGACCCAGCCAGCCAGCCCAAGTCCATCCGCCGCATGATTCTGGCCGCTCCCGTCGAGGTGCGCTGCCCGCCGGGGGTCTCGGGGGAGGCTTGCGGGCGTGCCTTTGCCCTCGAGCGCAGCGAGCTCAAGCGGGTGGCCGACGGCATCCACCTGCTGTGCGGCACCACGCTGGAGGATTATTTGCGCCGCGACATCGGCGACGGCAGCCACCAGGAGACCCATTGCGACTTCAGCGTGCGCGAGGACGGAGTGGCTTTGGGCGTGCTGGCCCACATGCACCTGCGCGGCAAGGCGTTGCGCATCAGCCTCAACCCCGGTACTCCCGGCGAGAAGGTGCTGCTGGACATTCCCCGCTGGGATTTCCATTGGCAGGGCGAGTACTGGTTCGAAGAGCCCATCGCCCTCAGGCAGGGCGACCGGGTACGCATAAGCTGCGTCTACGACAACGCCGAAGCCATCCCCGGCCCCGACGGGCGGCCCCTCGAGCCGCGCTACCTCACCTGGGGCGAGGGCACCACCGACGAGATGTGCCTGGGAGGGATCTCCTGGGTGAAGTGAGGGCCCGAACCCCATGAGACGGCTCCTGTCCCTTCTGCTGCTGCTCACTCCGGCGATGGCTCAGCTCTCCGACGCCGAGGTGCTGGGGCGTTGCCAGGAGGTCTTCACCCAGTTACGCCCGGTGGGCTTCTACCTCGAGCCCCTTGGCAGCTCGCGCCCTCAGGGCTGGCTGATCCGGGTGCTGCTGGGCACCAGGGAACCCGGTGCGGTGCAGCCCCTCAGCCGCCTGACCTTGGACAACCGCCTGGCCCTGGTCCCGGTCGGCCTGGAGGATCTGGCCCAGCTCATCGAACGCCCCGCCCTGACCGCCCTGCGCCTCATCAACCAGGGCCGCAGGCGCATGGAGCAGATCGGCAGGCGGCTACAACTGGCCAACTGGATGGTGCCCGAGGCCCAGGCTTACCGCTGCTTTTTGCTGGTGGATGGCCGGGTGATGGGCTTTTTGCGCCTGAGCCGCAGCCTCGAGCCCCTCCCCGAACCGCGCTGGCTGGCCGACTTCCGCCGCTCGCCCTACCGCTGGCCCAGTGAGGAGGCTCAAGGCAATCCGTAGGAAGGGGTGGGCTTCGGCTTCAGGGGTAGGTGACAGGAAGGCTTGTGGCGTTTGAGGTCGAGGGTCTAGGGCGAAGTAATGCAAAACGCGTAGGGCATTTTGCTCTTAGCCATCGACCATCAACCATTGACCCTCGACCTGATCGACCAGCTCCGCCCGCATTACCGTGACGGCCTGCCCCTGGATGAACACGCGGTCGCTGGTCAGCGTCACCCGCAACTCGCCGCCCCGTGCTGAGGCCTGGTAAGCCATGAACTCCTTCTTGCCCAGCTTGGGAGCCCAGTAGACCGGCAGGGCGCAGTGGGCCGAACCCGTGACCGGGTCCTCGGGAATGCCGATGCCGGGGGCGAAGTAGCGGGAGACGAAGTCGTAGCGAGGATCATCGGAGCGGGCGGTGACGATGAGGCGGCCTGGGGGAACCTGGGCCAGCAGGCTGAGGTTGGGCCTGAGCTTGCGCACCACCTCGGCGGACTCGAGCTCGACGAAGAAGCGCACCGGGGTCTTGCCGGTGAATACGGGCTTTGCGCCGATGGCCTCGAGCAGCGTCGGGGGCAACTCGGCGGGCATCACCGGCTCAGTGGGGAAGTTCATCTCGATCCAGTTCCCCGCGCGGGTAGCGGTCAGCAGGCCGCTGAGGGTGTGGAACTCCAGCATGGGGGCGCGGCTGTGCCCCTCCTCCCACAGCACGTGGGCGCTGGCTAAGGTGGCGTGCCCGCACAGGGCGATTTCGGCTTCGGGGGTGAACCAGCGCAATCGGTAGCCGCTGGATTCACGGTGCAGGAAAGCGGTTTCGGAGAGGTTCATCTCGCGGGCCACCGCCTGCATCCAAACAGCAGGGCGGGGCGCCTCGAGTACGCATACCGCGGCGGGATTTCCCGAGAAGGGCCGGTTGGTAAAAGCGTCGACCTGGATGATTCGCAGACCCATAGCTCAACCCCCGATAGCATACCCGGCTGGGTAGACTGGGCACGTGCATTTGATCGTCGGTCCTCCGGCCTCGGGGCGAACTGAGCTGCTGTTGGAGAAAGCCCGTACGGCGCTGAAGGCCCGTAAGCGGGTCTGGTGGCTTTGCCTGCCCCACCAGCGGGCCTACGTCTACCGCCGGGTGGCGGCAGAGGGAGCCGTGTTGGGGCTGGAGGTGCTGTCCTTCCAGCAGGCCTACTACCGCCTCCTGGCTGCCAGCTATGGCCTGCGGCCCATCCTCACCGGTCCGGCGCGGGTCGCGCTGGTGGGGGAGGCGCTGCAGAGCGAGTCGCAGTCGCTGCCCAACCCCGGCGAGGCCCGCCTGTTCGCGCGAGCGGTGGCCGAGGCCAAGCGCTACGGCGTTGGCCCCGAGCAAATTCCCACCCCAGACCCCGAAAGCCGGCGCTTCAAGCGCGTCTTCCAGCGCTACGAGGAACTCAAGGAGGCCTGGGGGCGCTGGGACTACGACGACTTCCGCGACGCGGCAGTGCGGCTCGTCGAGGCCGCCAATTTCGAACCTCCTGCCGACTTAGTGCTGGTAGACGGTTTCCGCGAGCTGTTGCCCCTGGCGTTACGCTTCCTGGAGGGCCTGGGGCGGGTGAGCGAGGTCTGGGTCACGCTGCCAGAGGCTCCGCCGGGGTATCGTCCGCACCAGGTGCTCTCCCATACGGCGGGCCCGCCCCCTCGTCCCCAGGTTTACCGCGCCCCCAACCCCGTGGCCGAGGCCCGCTGGGTGTTGCGCTCGCTTAAGCGTGACCTGGCCCAGGGGGTAGCTCCTGTCGATCTGGCGGTGGTCGCGCCCGAGTCCCGCCTGGCCGCACTGCTGAGCCTGGCCGACGAGTACGGCGTGCCCCTGGTGGACTACACCCCCCGCACCGCCGCCGACACTCCCGAGGGCCGCCTGCTGCTGGATTTGCTCGAGCTGCCCGACTATCCCACCCCCACCCGCTTGCTGGCCATTCCCGACCTCGCTCCCCTGGGCCGCGCCGCCCTCGACGCCGGTCTAGCCGGGCTGGCCCCCATCCAGCGCCTGGCCCAGCAGATGGGGCTGCACGCGCAGCTTTCGGCCTGGCTCGAGCGGCTCGAGCCCACCGGCGACCTCGAAGCCTGGGCCCGAAGCCTGATGGACTCCATCCCCGAGGTGCGGGCCGGGCCCCGCCGCGACCTGCTGCTGGAGCGGGCCAAGGAGGCGGGTCGCATCGCCTACGGCCCCGATTTCCGCCGCTGGTGGGCGGCTTTGCTCAGCGAGACCTACGAGCCCGTGCGCCCGCCGGGCGGGGTTCCCCTGCTCACGCCGACTTTGGCCTCTGGGGTGCGCTTCGCCAGGCTCTACCTGACCTACGCCGTCGAGGGCGCTTACGGAGCGGGCGAGCGGGAGGACTATTTCATCCCCGAGGAAGAGCGGCTGGCGCTGGAGGAGCTTTACGCCCGCATCGGCCTGCCCCGGCGCTTCCTGGGCCGCGACCGGCTGATCCTGCACGAACTCGCCACCCGCGCCCAGAGCGTGACCATCACCTATCCCGAAGCCGACCAGGGCGGCCCCCTCGAGCCCGAAGCCGTCCTGATCCCCAATCCCCAGCAGGTGCCCCGCATCCCTGCAATCCCTATCGGCAGCCGCCTGGAACTGCCCCAAAGCGCAGCCTACCGCCCCCTCTCCGGCCCGATCACCCTGGGTTCGGCCAGCGTGGAGGACCTGCGCCGCTATGACGAGTGCGGCTTCAGGTTCTGGGCCGAGCGCCTTGGGGGCGGCCTCCAGCAGCGCCAGGAGCCCACGGGCTGGCGGGCCCTGGTGCGCGAGCTGCGGGCGCTGAAGCGCCTCAACGAGGCTCGCCTCGAGGCCCTCTCCAAACGCTTCCCCGAGGCCGAAGACTGGCTAAGGGCTCACCAGGAACTGCTCTTTTCACTTCACCTGGGCTTCACCTGGCCCGAGAACGCCCTACCACACGCCCGCGTGGACGCGGCGGTGAACCGGGGCGGGGAGTACAGCTTCTACACCTTCGCTCCTCCCGATACCCACGACCCCGGCGAGTTCATGCAGGGCCGCTGGGGGGAACTGTGGCTGGCAGGGTATCTGCTCGAGCACAGCCCCCGCCAGGTCAAGGGCGTGCGGCTTTGGGTCTGGCCCGTGCTGGGCTCCCCGCTGGCCCTCCACGACAGGCCCATCACCCAGATCACCGGCCCCATCCGCTGGCGCAACGAGAAGGTGCGGGCCGCGCTCGAGCGCTACCGGCGGGGCGAGGTCGAGCCCAACCCCGGTTTCATCTGCCTGGGCTGTTCGGTGCGGGACGTGTGCCGGGAGGGGAAGGTGGGGTGAAGGCGCCTTGAGGCGTATAGAATGGGCACGTATGCCCAAGCAGCCAATCGCTGAAGCCTTTGGCTTCCCTATTGATAACGTCAGCGAAGAGGCAGATCGGTACCGTAAGCTCAGACTGTGTCCTTTTAACAACCGAATTCCAAATTGTACAAAAGACAAGGCGCAGGATCCTCTAGGTGTTTGTAGCATCATTGATGGGGATAAACTAGCCATCACCTGTCCTGTGCGATTTCGACAGGATTGGTTGATTGCTGAGGACGCTGCCCGCTTTTTCTTCCCGGAAGAAGCGAGCTGGACCTCTCTTGCCGAAATCCGCCTTGAAGATGGTGAAGGAAAATCCGCTGGGAACATCGACCTTGTCTTGGTGAGCTATGACAGTCGTGGCCGCATCCTGGATTTTGGCTCGGTGGAGGTTCAGGGTGTGTACATCAGCGGTAATATTCGCCGCCCTTTCGAGGAATTCATTGCTGATCCTATCGGCTATCGGACCCGGGGATATGAAGGCAAGAATTACCCGCGGGCGGATTACCTCTCCTCATCACGCAAGCGACTGGCTCCGCAGATCATTTACAAAGGTGGAATCTTTCATTCGTGGAATAAGAAAATTGCAGTTGCCTTACACACAGCCTTTTTTGAGACGCTGCCTCTTCTTAAGGAAGTCTCCAAAGAGGAAGCTGAAGTCGCTTGGTTTCTCTATGACCTAGCACTGGATGGGGAGTCAAATCGTTATAGGCTAACCCGTCACCGAACGGTCTATACCAAGTTTGAGGACGCTCTGGTGCAAATCACGCGTACCAATGCAGGTCCTGTCCAATCCTTTGTGGCGCTTCTGCAGGAAAAGCTGGACGAAAAGCTAGGAGAATCAGCCCCTGACGCTCCCACCTTAAAAGACATGATAGAGGGGAAATCATGAGTCTGGCGCGTCGGACACCGCTATTCGATGTAGAACCAGCAGTGGTGAATGTTGCCACGGTACGCCAACTCAGTCCGTTGCGCTATCCAGGTGGCAAGACCTGGTTCGTACCTTACCTGAAGCGATGGTTGGCGAGCCTGCCCTTTCGACCTGCGGAGTTCATCGAGCCTTTTGCTGGAGGAGCCAGTGCTGGTCTGACCGTGCTGTATGAAAACCTTGCTGACAGAGTCATTTTGGTCGAGAAGGATCGAGATGTCGTCGCGGTGTGGAAGGCGATTTTTGAGGGGGATGCGGTAGCACTGGCAGAGGAGATTTCGAGATTTGACCTGAATCTAAATAATGTGCGTGCTGCCCTCTCTCGCGAACCGAACACACTTGAGGAGCGTGCTTTTCAGACCATCCTCAGAAACCGGATTAACCGTGGTGGTATTCTGGCGCCTGGAGCTGGTATGGTCAAGGAGGGGGAGAATGGGCGCGGTATACGCTCGAGATGGTATCCTCAGACCCTGAAACGTCGAATACTTTGCTTGGCACCTCTTCGAGACCGGGTGACTGTTGTGGAAGGAGACGGCTTACTAGAACTCGAGCAGCGGTTGGGGCGCTCCAGGGCCGTGGCCTTTATAGACCCTCCGTATACCGCTGGTCGGAAGCGCGCGGGGAGCCGCCTTTATGTCCATTCGGAACTGGATCATCCCCACTTGTTTCACCTCGCTTCCAGGTTCGCAGGTGATTTTCTAATGACCTATGATGATGATTCCATGGTAGAGCACATGGCTTTACGCAGCGGCTTTCAAATCAGGAGAGTGCCCATGAAAAACACCCATCACAGCGTAATGTACGAGCTAATAGTGGGTAAGAACCTGGGTTGGTTGGATTAGCTCGAAACCTGTTGGGCCCTCAGGTACTCCTCCACGTGCGCCTGGAAGGCCTTCACCAGCGCGCTTACCCTCGGCCCCACCTGCCCGTTGCCCACCGGCCGGTCGTCGATGCGGGTCACGGGCATGACCCCTCGAGTCGAGCTGGTGATGAAGGCCTCGTCGGCGGCGTAAAGCTCCTCGAGCGTGAAAGCCCGCTGCTCGATGGGCATGAGCTTCGCAGCCAGGCGCAGGGCGTGGAGGCGGGTGATGCCGGGCAGCACGCCGTCCTTGGCCGTGATGAGCACCCCATCCTTGATGAAGCCCAGGCTCGAGCGCGCTCCCTCCGAGACCCACTTACCGTCGTGGTAGATCACCTCGGCGGCTCCCTCGGCCTTCATGCGCGGCCCCAGCTTGACGGCGGTGAGGTAGGCGATGGTCTTGGCCTCGGGGATCTCGCGCACGTGGCGGTGGGTGATGACCTTCACGCCCTGCCGGTAGAGGGCAGGGGAATACTCCCGCAGCGCGATGGGGGCGATGATCAGGTTGGGCTCGCCAGGAGTGAAGATGTCCTCGGAGTAGCCGCCGGTCAGCACGAGTTGAATTCCGGCGCTGAGAAGCTCGTTGACCTGAATCAGCTCCCGGATGAAGCCCTCGAGCTCGGCGCGGGAGTAGGGCACCTCGAGGTCGATGGCCCGGCTGGAGTTCTCGAAGCGCTCGAGGTGGTCCTCGATGAACACGGGAATGCCGCGCAGCACCCGGAAAAATTCAAACGCGCCGTAGCCTCGCCGCAGCCCCAGGTCGCTGATGTGAATTTTCGCGTCGGCGTCGCGCACCAACTGTCCGTTGAGGTTCACGTATTCCATCGCCACAGCCTCTAGTGTGCGTAGTTTAGCGCATCGCGCCCCTCAGCCCTCGAGGTTCCTGAGCCGTGCGGCGATCTGGGCCTTGTCCAGCTCACCCCGGCCCACGGCGAGCGCCAGCTCGTAGGCGGCGTCCTCGCTCAGGGTGCAGGGGGAGCTGTTGAGCTCGAGGAAGGTCAGGGCGGCCAGCAGCCCGGTGCGCTTGTTCCCGTCGACGAAGGTATGACCGGTGGCGATGTGGAAGAGGTAGGCTGCCGCCTGCTCGTGGAGCGTGGGGTGCAGCAACTGTCCCCCGAACTCGGCCTGGGCTTGCAGGACGGCGGACTCCAGCCGCCCAGGGTCCAGACACCCCGGCTCGCCTCCGTGCATCTCCAACGCCAGGTCGTGCAGGAGCATGACCTCGGCCACGCTCAGCCAGCGGGTGGGCTTCATTCGTCCCCACGGTCATACTCGGCCAGCCGGCGCAGGGTGTTGCCGTACCGCCCAACCACCGCCCGCAGGGCCCGCTCGAACTTGGGGTCGAGGGCTTTGACGGGGCGGATCAGGATGCCGTCCTCGGTGGCCTCGACCTCTACAGTATCGCCGGAGTGGAGCCCCAGCCGCTCGAGCAGATCGGGTGGCAGGGTCACGGCGGTGCTGTTGCCCAGGCTCAGCAGGGTGCGCTTCACGCCGGAATTATAACGCTGTTTATACCTGGCCCTGAACAGGTAAGATTCGAGCGAAAATGGGCATGAAGGTCCGTGTTGCCTCCGCCGGAACCGGCAAGACCGCCAGCCTGGTGCTGCGCTACCTCGAGCTCATCGCCTCGGGCACGCCCCTGCGCCGCATCGCGGGCGTCACCTTCACCCGCAAGGCCGCCGACGAACTGCGGGTGCGGGTGGGGCAGGCCATCGAGGAGGTGCTGGCCGGGGGGCAGCACCTGGGCTTCGTGGCCGATCCCAGCGACCGCGCGCGCTTCGAGGAGGCCCGGCTCGAGCTCGGCGGGGCCACCCTCACCACCATCCACGGCTTCATGGCCCAGGCCCTGCGGCTGTGTGCGCCCCTGCTGGGCTTAGACCCCGACTTCAGCCTGATGGGCGACTGGGAAGCCAAGGCGCTGTTTGAGGAGGAGTGGCGCTCGTTGTTGTACCTGGCCGCCGATCCCGAGCACCCCTTGCACTCCCTGGCCACGCCCGACCTCGAGGGGCCCTTGCTCTACCTCTTCGACAAGCGCTCGCTGGCCGAGACCTTCCAGCCCGCGCCGGGCGAGGCCAACGAGCGCTTGGTAAAGGTGTACCAGGCGGTGTTCGCCGCCTACGAGAAGCGGCTGGGGTCCAACCTGCTCTCGCCCTCGGAGATCGAGCGCCGGGCCATCGGGATGCTGGGCAACCGCAAGGCGGTGGAGCGGCTCTTAGAGCGTTACCGCGTGATGCTGGTGGACGAGTTCCAGGACGTCAACCCCTTGCAGGGCGAATTCTTCCGCGTGCTGCGCGATGCGGGGATGCCCATGGAAGTGGTGGGGGACCCCAAGCAGTCCATCTACGCCTTCCGCGACGCCGACGTGGAGGTCTTCCGCCGGGCCCGGCGGGAGGGGCTCGAGCTCGAGCCCCTCTCCACCACCTACCGGCACTCCGGCGTCCTGGTGCGCTTCCTCAACCGCCTCACCGCTGAGTTCGCCAAGCGCGGGCTGGGCTTCGGGCCGGAGGAGGCCCCCAGCGTGAGGGGGGTGCGGGGCGAGGTGGGCAAGCTCGAGCTGCACTGGGTCGAAGGCGACGTGCCCATGGACGAGCTGCGCCGCTTCGAGGCCCAGGTGCTCGCCGAGCGGCTGCGGGCGCTGTCGAGCCAGGTTCCCCTCTCCCAGATGGCGGTGCTGGTCCGCTCGCGCACCAGCATCCCCTTCCTCGAGGAGGCCCTGGAGCGCGAAGGGCTCGACTACGTGCTCTTGCAGGGGCGCGGCTACTACGAGCGGCAGGAGATCCGCGACCTCTACCACGCGCTGCGCGTCGGCTTCGACCCCTCAGGGCTCTCGCTGGCGGCCTGGCTGCGCAGCCCCTTCGGGCAGATGGGCCTGGCCGAGCTCGAGCGCGTCCTCACCTCCGAGGTGCCGCTCTTCACCCTCGAGCTCTCCTTTCCCGAGGTGTGGGAGCGGCTGGAGCGCATCCGGCGCGTGGTGCGCCAGTCAGCCCCGCTGGATGCGCTCAAATTCCTGGTGCGCGAGCCCTTCATCGCCGGGCAGTCCTACCTCGACTTCCTCGACTCCCGCGCCCGCGAGAACGTCGACGCCCTGCTCTTCGAGGTGGCCCGCCGCCCACCGCGCGACCTCGAGGTGCTCTTAGAGCGCCTGCAGATGCTCTCACGCCAGGCCGAGGCCGGGGACGTGCCCCAGAGCGGGGAGGGCATCCAGCTCCTCACCGTCCACGCGGCCAAGGGGCTCGAGTGGCCGCTGGTGGCGGTCTTCGACCTCGGGCGCATGAACAGCCACCGTGCCCAGCCGCTCTACCTGGGCGAGGGCGCTCAGGTGGCCCTGCCGGATACCGAGTGCTTCGAGGCCTTCCGCCAGCAGGCGAGGGCCCGCGAGGAGGAGGAGAGCTACCGGCTCTTGTACGTCGCCGCCAGCCGCGCCCGCGACGTGCTGGTAATGACCGGCAGCGTCAAGGAGGGCAAGCCCACCGGCTGGGCCCAGGCCCTGGTCGAGATCGGCTTCGGTCCCGACGCCCCCGCCTACCAGCGGCCCGACTACTTTCACCACACCTGGCGCTACCGCCCCGTAGCCGAGGTGCGCCCCCTGGTCGTCACGACTCCTCCCGAAATCCCCGAGTGGCTCGAGGCCCGCTTCCACCCCAACCC